>JAFZEQ010000015.1 GCA_017560605.1 Paludibacteraceae bacterium | reverse complement strand
TTTATGCAATAGATGATACAAAACCATCTACATATGGTTGATTTTTAGTGACCACAGCAAAGGCTTGACGTATGAGTTTGTTTGCTATTGCAATAAGTGCAACCTTAGCAGATTTGCCTTTTGCTCGCAAATTTTCATATGTATCTTTACATGCTTTATTGTATCTGATACATGCGAGTGCAGCAACATATAATTGCCCACGCAGGTGTGGATCGCCATTGCGATTAATGTGACCTTTGACATTTACTGATGTACCTGATTGCTGATAAGTAGGACAAAGCCCTAAATATCGAGAAATCTGCTTAGCATTGCTAAAGTACGTAAAGCCTCCAGTAGCTACTATAAGTGCCGATGCGATGGTATCACTGATGCCCTTAATAGTGGTTAGCAAACTCATCTGACGTGCGTACTCTTTGTTGGAGAGATTAGTAATCTCATCTTCCAACTCGGCAATTTGACGCTCTAAAAACTTAATGGTTTTCTCTACAGTACGCTTGCTCGCGAGATCCTGTTTTGGCAAAACTGCAAGTGCTTGTTGTAGGTTTTTAGTAGCAGTTAAATGCTTCTTTAGTTGGCGCAAAACAGTACGTTTTTGCTTTAGCAAAAGAATGCTCTCTGCAGGTATTTTGTATGGCTCAGGATTCATTTTCTCGCCATACACAGCAATAATCTTAGCGTCTATCTCGTCAGTCTTGGTGACACTCATCATAGCACGAGAGAAATGTTTAATCTTTTGCGGATTCTCCATGCTAGCAGGAACACCTGCCTGCTGAAGAAGATAAAGCAATAACATGCTGTAATTACCTGTTGCTTCCATTACGCAATGACAATTCTCCGGAAGGGAAGTAATAAAATTACGCACACCTTTAGTGTCATTCTTGAAAGTTTTGGTTATATAACCATTCTTTCTTGGATAAGCTGCTACGAACGAATCCTTACTTACGTCAATACCAATGTACATCATAACCGTTATAGATTAATTGCATTTAGATAAACATCTTATACATCTGAACACTATCGTTGCTAATGCGGGGTCATAGCCCAACGAACTATCCAGCTTTTGGATGTAAAAGTATGGGGGCTAAACGTTCGAGACGGCGTTAAAACACTAACGATTACGCGGCCTTATTCCATACTTAGATGTAAATCGATTGCAAAGATATAAAAATAAATTTAAATATACAACGAGTATTTGCTAGCGCAAATAGGCAGGAGTTTAGGAGTTTAGAGTTATAACTTGATGTAAATCTTCTTGCGGTAGAGGAGGTAAGCGATGCCCCAGAGGACACAAACGAGGCTGAGTGCACACGCTAGTGAACCTCCTTGATCTCCAAAGAGAGGCTGCATACAAACCTTATACCAGAAGCTCCAAACATTGTATATCTGTTCATTGAAAGTGAATTGAATGCTACGCATAACATAAACAGCAATAGCGCTCAAACAAAAGATAAACAATGGGTTAACACCAAAGCACTCGAAGAACTTGTACCAATTATTTGCCACTTTTTTAGTAACTACTTCACATTTAGAATTAGTCTCTTTTTCGTTGCGCTCTGGCAAACGAATATCAAGGATCCAAGTTAGAATAGCGAGCAAAGAACTAGCTAAACCGCAAGTGACAAGGATATAACTAGCAGACCACATACTCTTATTGATAGGATATGCGTAATCGAGCAAGAAACCAACGAGCATCATAACTGCTCCTGCTAATAGGAGGCGGGTAACTTTGCCCCAGATGTCTTTAACATTCATAATAAGATGTCCCATCCAAGCACCTATCAAGACATGCGCTACGCAAGGGATAGTAGAGAGAATACCCTCTGGGTCAAACGCAATGCGCTCGCCAGCAGCATTGGTCATGTGGTAGATATGATTATCGCCGAGTAGTTTGAGGTCCACAATAGACTCCATATTAGCAGCGTTGAGTTCAAAACTATTGGTCACACTTTGCATGATACAGTAAACGATCATTAAGACAGCAGCGACCCATGGGCAGTTTTTAGGTTTAGCAGCCAGCATGAGCAAACCGCCCAATATACTAACAATACCTAAACGTGGGAACACACCTAGAATACGAATATTCTCAATTGGATAAGTCCAAATAGCTTGCAAGAAGGTTGTTCCCTCTTTGGTTATTTGTCCAAGAAACATTCCAAGCCAACTTAGCGCCCAACCAATGATAACAATGAGAAGACCACGAGTGATAATCTTTTGCGCTACAGGCATAGTAAGTGCATGATTCGTTTTCTTATGTGAGATATACATAGCGATACCCATACAGAAGACAAAGAATGGGAAAACGAGGTCTGTAGGTGTGCAACCATTCCAAGCCGCATGACGAAGAGGAGCATAGATATGTGACCAAGTACCAGGATTATTAACCAAAATCATACCTGCAATAGTGATACCACGCAACACATCCAAAGAGAGTAGACGTTTTTTTGCAGGAGCTGTGATGATAGCTTCTTGTGACATAATGATTAGATTTATGTTAAAGTTTCTTAAAAATAACTTTTCTATTGGTAGCCTATCCCTTCGGCAAGGGTATAGCAAAGGTATTGAGAAGAATAGAAAAAGTCAGTTATAAAGAAATGTTAATATAAAGAAAACAGCCCCCCGTTTGCGCGGAGGGCTGTTTTATCAACTTGATTACTCTTGGTTAAGAGTTACGCGCTTGAAGTCGATAACATTTACATTATTCTTCTTCAAAACGTCTTTCACGAGCTCTTTGCTCTCGCTCATGATGTATTGTTGCTCTACCAATGTGCTCTCTTTGAGGAACTTACCAAGACGACCTTGTGCAATCATCTCCACTTTCTTCATGTTGATGTTAGCTTCAGCCTCAGCTGGAACAGTTGCACGGATTTGGCGTGCTGTCTCAGCTTGCTCTGGTGTCAACCATCCCTTAGCCATATTAGACTCGATATGGTCATCGCTATCTACGTGTGCTGGGTTGATACCTGCCTTACGGATAGCTTGCTCAACTGCACGATTAACTTCGTCTTGTTTTGTTTTTTCAACAGCTACGGAAAGCTCACGATCTTTAATCTCTTGTGCTACATGATCAGCGTCAAGAGCGATAGGAGCCATAGAAGCAACCTGCATAGAAACACCGTGAAGGATATCAGAGTTAGCATCCTCAGCGTCAGCAGCGACGAGTGCGCTGAGCTTGTTACCAAGGTGGTTGTAAGCATCAACCTTAGGAGCAACGAGGAAAGCGTAGTCGCTGAGTTCCATTTTCTCACCAGTTACACCAGAGCGCTCGGTTACAGCATCAGCAACAGTAAAGTCACCTAGTTTGCAAGCCTTAAGAGCCTCAAGATCTGCTGGTTTCTCAGCCATAGCCACCTCAAGGATAGCTTTAACCATATTTACATAATCTTCGTTCTTTGCTACGAAGTCTGTCTCGCACTTCACGCCTACGATTGCACCAAAACCATTTTCAGCTTTAGCCAAAACGCAACCTTCAGAAGCTTCGCGCTCGCTACGTTTTGCAGCGATAGCTTGACCACGCTTACGGAGCAAGTCCTTAGCTACCTCGAAGTCGCCATTGGCCTCCTCGAGAGCTTTCTTTACGTCCATCATACCTGCGCCAGTAATGTCGCGCAATTTTTTGATATCTGCTAATGTAACAGCCATTGTCGTAAATTTTAATTAAGAATTTTGAATTTGAATTATTCAGCTGCAGGAGCTTCAACAGTTGCTACTTTCTCAGCCTCTGCTTTAGGAGCAGCTTTGCGAACGCGTTGACGACGCTCTTTTGGAGCTGGAGCCTCAGTTG
>JAFZEQ010000086.1 GCA_017560605.1 Paludibacteraceae bacterium | reverse complement strand
TTATCAATGGTGATAAGTCCATTCGTGGTGAGTTCCAATCCATGAGAACCAATTGTCATACCAGCATTATGAGCAATATGCATTTTACCATTTTCAGCAAACTTCATACCCTTGACTTTCTCATGAGTTACCAGTTCAACCAGCGCCTTAATGGTCACAATATCATTCTCATTAGGTAATCGACAAATATTCCAGTTGCCAACATTGTTCCAATCAGTATCTTCCGTTCCCAAGAAAACAGGATCATAGTTGATTGTAAAGGTGTATGTAATTGTAAAAGGATGATAATTAGCATTTCCAGCATTATAACCTCTTACGGTAATTTCTCCTTGTTTATAAAGAACCAATTCATCTTCATTATTGAAATCTGCAACATCCTTACCATCTATCACTTCCCAAATAATATCAATATGTGCTGTAGTCTGCTCTGGGAATTCAATATCTCCACAATTAGATATATCCGTTGGTATGTCTTGCCAATTAAGATGTTGTGTTCCTTTTACAACTTTAGCTTTAAGTACTACATCTCGTTGCATACCCGAAGTATTATCACGAAGTGTAACCGTCTCTTGCGCATTATCATTCACCCGCGAAGGTATCCATGTAACAGTAATAGTCTGTTGACCAAAACCACTACATATACCAAAAGATCCTGGTGATACAGTAACATCCAAAGAAGAAGTTGAATGAGTCACCACGTCCTTAATATTAGAATAATCTACATCAAAGTTTTTAGACTCATTACTACCCACGTGTATTTCGCCAAAATCTATCTCCACAGGGGCCTCTAAATACTGCGCTGGATGTACCTGAATATTTGATACATAGTGATAACCCACAGCTCCTGAAGGACGTACGAAACGAATTTGAGTGGCATTACGTGGAAGATATATTTCACTTTCAAAGGTTGCTTGATCTTCGATAGGCGTGACTTCTATTGCATCTGTCCACGTACTATTATCATCTGTCACATATTGCGCTTTGATTTTACCTCCATAGTATTGGATGCCCAAATCCCAAGAAGCACCACGATGTTGGAAAGACAAGGATCCAGGAACTCCTTTTTCTTTATCAATACCGAACGGACCTTGAACAATCTCATTGGTATTGTATGCGAAAAATCCTACCTCATCTGGATGATTGAGCAATAACACATCCTCACATCCTGCGGACGCCGTTCTTACACGCACTGGTACAGTCAATGTTGCTTCAGCATAATCTTCATCACCAGGAGCAGTCACTGTAGCTGTCGTTTGTCCAACCCCCTTAATGCTCAATACATTTCCAGATACAGTTACCACATTCACATCTCCTGCAGAATATTGCAATAGATTTGTACGCTCCTCACTATAGATATACGCTTGAGTTTTTTCGTCTCGTAAATATACCTTTGCAGTCAGAGTTATATCAGCGTCGCCTAGTACAAGACCTGTCAAATCGTCACCCCAACCTATATATTGAACAGTTTTATCGGTCACAATAAATGTTTTGGTATCCGACACTGGTTTCCAGGTTTCATTTCCCACTTGTGTTGCAGTGATAGTTACCTCACCAGCCGCCAACGGAATAAGTATTCTTCCGTCATCACTGACAGCAATTACGTCCGTATTTGAAGAGGTATATGTCACAGGCAAGCCACTCTTTGCTGTGGCAGCATCCGTTATTTGACCTTCTTTCACACGAATAATTGGTTTCTCTACTGCCTTAAAGTCTTCACGCCACTCCAATGTCTGCTCTGGTTTATAAGATGACGCATGCAAATATACGGTATCACGATGTCCATTCAATTCAGCTAATTCATCGCTAATAACAATATAACTATTATTACCCGTGATCTCATCGGGGGTTGTTGAACGATAGGTTACCGATATATTTTCTTTACCATACTTACAACCACCTATAGTATTAATCGAAGTAGGATTAACAGTAAATCTTGAGTCATTAGACTCTACCTTCACCTTGTAACCTGCATTAGCATACTTCAAATTGAAACTCAAGGTTTTATCTGTAAATACCTGGTTCTCGCCAAAGTTCAAATGTTCAACTTCTTCATTCTCATCACTTTTATCCACAGCATGGAACTCATCACGCTCGGTAACGGTAATGTTGTGGAACACACCTCCAAAGTTACCCGAATAGCACAATCGTATAAAACGAGTCTTAGGTTGCAACTGGATTGAATCAGTGATTGTTATATTTTTTGTATCTTCCTCTTTCCAAATTTCTCCAGACCAATTAACTCCATCCTCGCTTTCTTTTACATACCAGTAGATGCCAGATGCTGGAAATATTCCCGCATTCTTAACACTTGTGTTAAAGGTCAACTTATCAGGTACTCCTCTAAATTCTATATCTACATATTTATCTTTCCAAGATCCACCATCTGTCCAATCACCCAATTGAATACCATTATCCCACGTGTACTCATCTGCCACCCAATTCACATCAAAAACATTTCTTTTTTCTTCACTATCAATCACAAATGGTACATGGTTATTTGGATCAATTGGAGTAATCGTATGCTCCTCACTCGTTGCATACCAATACCAGTTCTCTTCTTGCGAAACAGTAACTTTTGTTGACGCTCCCTTGTTATATGTAGTCAAATCAAGAGTATGCAAATCACTTGGATCGCTCGTACTAAAGTACAAATCCGCAACTTCACGATCCGTCTGATTTGTTATACTAATTTTTGTATCCTTATTGCTTGTTGTAAAATAATCCTCTATCAAAGCTTGGTTGAAATACACAGGATCCTTCCAAGTAAACACTGGAGTATGCTTTTGCACCGTTACGGTACAAGTTACATTATAATGCGTCCACTTGCAATCCTCAGGTTGTGAGATTGTAATAATAGCTTGACCTGCGATTTTAGCTTCTAACTGACGAGTAGATGCATTAAAAGACACGACTGCTGGATTATCAGATACAACAGTTGGAGGAATCTCTGTATTAGAATGGGTATACAATTGCGCTTCAGTAATCACCTCACCAATCTTGCGAGTGTACTGAGTCTGCAAAAGATTAAAGTTTGAATTATATTTGTTAACCGTAATGGTTAATGTTTGCGAATGCCCCAACCACTTGTAGTTCTCTTGTTGGCGAACAGTAAAAGTGGTTGTACCCACACAAACTGCAATCAACTTACCATCCTCAACTTTGAGAATAGACTCATCGCCAGAAATATATTCAAGAGCCACTTCTGGGTTATTGGTTGCAGCACTAAACAAACTAGATAGAGCAAACTCTTCACCAGTATAGCATGACGACAACGCAATCAAATTAAAACTAGTAGGGCGTTTTTTGATGGTCAAATTTATCTCTTTGGTAAAACCAAACCACTCATTCGTTCCAGGAAAATATGCAGTAATCTTCGCCTCTCCAGCATTCTTAGCAACAAGTTTACCATTCTCGATTGCTACAACATTCGGATCGCTAGAAGAAAACTGAATTGAACTATGGAATTGACTTTTTATATCGGTAGCTCCATAAAACAAGGTATATATATCCTGCACATCAAGCTTATCATCTACATAATAAGAACTATTCAGCAACCAATTAAATGTCGCAGTATATTTATCTAAAGTGGTTCCTGATAGAGAAATATTATAAGTATAAGTTCCGTTAGAAATTTTTAGGGATGCATTGTGCGTGCCAACCACATCATGCTTATACTTTACCAATATTTTAGCAGTTCCATACGAACAAGTCGATGCATTACCCTCTGTTATTTCAGCAGAAAACCGATCTTTTCCATCCCCAGTAATTTCACAAGTAAACGCAGAAGTATTTGACCACGCCATCGTTATTGTAGTAGTTTCGGCAGGCGAACCAATAATCATTGTATCTGCCGTCCAACTAGTAGCAGAAGGCTGATCAGCATAGGTTGCTTGAGTAACCTTTACATTTTGGAAATAACGCTTGTACGAACCATAAGTATTAAAAAAACGAATCTTAGTAGCATTACGCGACAACGTAAACGGACCATATTGAGAATAATTTTTACCAGGATCTACTTCGTCTATCGTATTCCAGCCACCATTTACATACTCTTGAACCTCAACGGATCCAACACCACCTACGCCCAATTTATGTTCTTTTTTAGCCTCAAAAGTAAGCTGAGATCCCGGTCCTAATAAAGCTTCTGGTTCATACCAAACATCGTTTCCAAGAAGCGAACAATTAAAAGTTTTTTCTTCTGAGGCATTCAACACATAACACTCCGCCCACACATCACCTACGACCACCATCAACATGGCAGCTACTACAAACAAATATCGTAAAAATTCTCTCATTAAATACTGTACCTTATTATATCTTTTTCAGACCTTGTCTTTTCTTTATCTTTTACGCACTATTCACGCACAATACACGGACTATTCACGCACAATAAACGCACTATTCCAATACCTTTACGCTACTTTCCCCGAAGGGATACCGAAAGGATACCGAAGCTACACTGGTATTAACACCCATATTTTATAACCATTTTTAATGATTCAATATCAGTTATTAATACAGACCTTTCACTTCTTTAGCATAACGTGTCATTTTTTAAGATTATTCTTGACAAATGCAGCATTACACTATCTAAATGCACCGCAAAATTAATAATTTCCTACGGAACACACAAATTTGACACGCGCGCATACGCACATATATAAAGGTGTGATATGTTTTTCATAAAAATTGACATATTCTAATTTTAATTTGACAAGTCAACATTGCAAAATCACACCTTCATAAAAACAAGAAGCACAAGGCTACTGCCCTGTGCTCCAATATTTACCAAATATAGTTTACAAAACAACTATTGTTGATTGCCTAACATATCATACACCTGTTCGCCACGAATGATATAGATATAACCATCACGAATCACCTTATAGGTATTCAATTGACCACCACTCAGATTTTCAAAACCAGCATCTACATCCTCCACAACAATTATCGTACACGAAACTTCTTCTGCAGCCATATATCTGTCATCTCCCTCCTGCACAGCTGTTACCACAACTTCACCAGCAGATTGTGCAACCAAGGTATTGTTCTCCAACAGAACTACCCCCTCTATATCAAGCACATAACTTACCGCTAATCCGCTGGTTGCCACAACATTCAACACCAATGTATCGCCTACAGTCATCTCCAAAGAGTCCAGAGCCCACACAATCTCTTGTGCCAATGGAGCAACTAAAATAGTTCTAGCCAAAGTATCTGCTTCATACACATCGCTTTCAGTTGCGTATACATAAACTACCACCTCGCCAGCACGATGAGCGATCAACTTACCGCCTTCTACAGTCGCCACACTTTCATCAGATACGGCATAGCTTACCTCAGTCTTTGCTGTTGCATTTAACACTACAGTGTCAAGCACATGCAAACCTGTCAAATCTTGTGCCCAAACGATCTCTTGTGCCACCTTTGATACTACCGCTGTCATTGACAAGGTGTCTGCCTCATACACATCGCTTTCAGTTGCGTATACATAAACAACAACCTCGCCAGCACGATGAGCGATCAATTTATCACCTTCTAGACTTGCTACACTTGCATCAGAAACAGCATAGCTAACTTCTGTCATAGCGGTTGCATTCAACACTACAGTGTCAAGCACATACAAATTACTCAAATCTTGTACCCAAACGATCTCTTGTGTCACCTTTGATACTACCGCTGTCATTGACAAGGTGTCCGCCTCATACACATCGTTTTCAACTGCGTAAGCATAAACAACAACCTCGCCAGCACGATGAGCGATCAACTTATCGCCTTCTACAGTCGCCACACTTTCATCAGATACTGCATAGTTTACCTCAGTCTTTGCTGTTGCATTTAACACTACAGTGTCAAGCACATACAAATTACTCAAATCTTGTACCCAAACGATCTCTTGTGCCACCTTTGATACTACCGCTGTCATTGACAAGGTGTCTGCCTCATACACATCGTTTTCAACTGCGTAAGCATAAACAACAACATCACCAGCACGATGAGCGATCAACTTATCGCCTTCTATAGACGCCACACTTGCATCAGATACCGCATAACTTACCTCAGTCTTTGCTGTTGCATTTAACACTACAGTGTCAAGCGCATGCAAACCTGTCAAATCTTGTGCCCAAACTATTTCTTGAGCTACTTTCGCTACAACAGCTGTCATAGTCAAAGTATCTGCCTCATACACATCGCTTTCAGCCGCATAAGCATAAACTACAACCTCGCCAGCACGATGAGCGATCAACTTATCGCCTTCTACAGTCGCTACACTTGCATCAGATACCGCATAGCTTACGGCTGTATTGGCACTAGCCGTCAAAGAAACAGTATCCAAAGCATTTACATGACTCAAGTCGTCATTCCAAACCAATGTTTGCTCCTTCCTCAAGGTAGTACCCTTCAAGGCTATTTCATACGAATAGGTTCCATTAGCCACAGTCAGTACTGCCTCATGTACTCATGCTACATCTAGTTTATATATAGCTGAAATAAGCGCTACACCTTCTTTACCCTTGCATGCATTGTTATCTATTGCTACAGTAAATTGGGATGCTCCTTCACCAGTCAATGTCAACTCAAATGGTTCGGTGCTACCCCATACCATAGTAGTCTCTCCCAACATTGCTTCATCACCTATTGTACCTATTGGCTCCCACACATCATGCTCTGGCGCATTGCAATACACCAATTCCTCTACCACAATATCTCTGAAACATCCTCCAAAGTTACCCGAATAACACAATTTAATATACTTGGCCTCCTTGGGCAACTCTACATCAAAAGAGTTCGTCTTGCTCTTTTTAGTTTCAAGAGTTGTAAAATTACTATTGTCCGCACTCCATGCAATATAAAAAACAATATCGGTTGGAGGTGTTATACTAGAAATACTTTTTGCTTCTGTATTACAGGTAATCTTTTTAGGAATACCATTCTCACTCAATGCGATCACCACATATTTATCACTGTAGTTAAATCCACCTCCATTTACATTTCCCAAACGAATGCCACCGTCCCAACCATTATCGCCATCACTTTTCACAATGGTTGCGTCATTGTAATGGTCACCTGTCATTGTTGTGTTGTAAGGAAGTTGCGCCATCGCGCTCAATACGGTGAACAAACTCACCACTAAAACTGTAAAAATCTTTTTCATACTTTTTATTTAGACTAATACTATAAAATCATTACTATACAGATTAAAAAACGCTGCAAAATTAATATTTTTCTTTCAACCACACAAATTTCTTCGCGCGTACGCGCACAATTATAAAGGTATGAAGTGTTTTTCATAAAAAACGACACTAATAGAAATATTTTTTCACTTTTTTTTCAAAATATTTGGTCAATCCAAAAAAAAGCAGTACCTTTGCAGTCGCTTTTGAGAAATCATCAGCAATTGATCTTATCAATAAGGCGGCTAACGCCATAGGCCCAGATGGCGGAATCGGTAGACGCGCTGGTCTCAAACACCAGTGGAGCAATCCGTGCCGGTTCGACCCCGGCTCTGGGTACTCAAGACCGCTTAACACCAGTTAGGCGGTCTTTTTAAAAGACTATAATTTATTATTAACCCATAAAAAGGTCATGCGGAAGACTTAAACAACCGCTACAACTCAGAACAGGCTAAATGCCCGGAGAGTCCAAGAAAAGGAGGTGTATGCAATGATCATAGTTCCAGT
>JAFZEQ010000085.1 GCA_017560605.1 Paludibacteraceae bacterium | reverse complement strand
TCCCACTGCTCTGCCCAACGTAAATCCTGCTATCCTCGATCCTCGCGACACTTACGCTACTGCTGCTGAGTGGGAGGAGAAGGCTAAGGACTTGGCTGCTCGCTTCATCAAGAACTTCGCCAAGTACACTACCAACGAGGCAGGTAAGGCTCTCGTTGCTGCTGGTCCCCAGCTGTAATTGCAAGGCAAGGATAATTAATCCCCCTATATTCCGGTTCCCCATCCTCACAGGTGGGGAACTTTTTTTTAGCCTTGGCAAAAACAGTCGATGACAATCAACTTTTTTTAGCCTTGGCAAAAACAGTCGATGACAATCAACTTTTTTTAGCCTTGGCAAAAACAGTCGATGACAATCAACTTTTTTTTAGCTTTGGCAAAAACAGTCGATGACAATCAACTTTCTTGTAGTATGTTGACATAGCATACATTATATATAGTGAGATTAGAACGATATTCAATTACATTTTTTAGTCACAGCGTTATTATTCTTATGCTCTTCTTGTATGTTATCAATATAATTTATAATTTTGTGCACAATTACTAAATAAAATTATGACAGATCAGTACATAAACATAGGGCAAGACAGTGCAAAAGAGTTTATAGGTATAGCGGAGAACTCCGTTATGCTGGTTGTTGCATGTGCGTTTTCGTGAAACAAGGACTATATACATTTAATATACTAAACAAACAAAATTATCATGAAGAAAACTTTACTTCTTTTGACCGCATTACTGACTTGTGTCAGTTCTTGGTCACAGAACTATGATGGTATTTATACCATGCAGGTAGACGAAAACCAGCAACGCGGTTATGTTGTTGCCGGTGAGGACTATGCAGATTATCCCGTTTTGAGTGATATTACTCTCAATGGATATCAGCAGAATAGTGTTGATGCTATAGAGAACGGCAAGAACTGGTACATCACAACCGTCAACGACGGTGCTACCTATTATTTCTATAATGTAGCTGTAGGCAAATTCCTTGTTCAGGAGGAAAGCAAGGTAAATTTTGGCGATGAGCCATACGAATGGAAGATCTCTGCTAACGGTGCTTATCTGAATATTGAAGATTCAGAAAATGCCGGCAAGTACCTTTCTGGTGGTTGCGGTCGCACTGCTGCTCAGCGTCCCATGGCATTTGACACAAACAAGAATGATGGTGGTGCAAAGTATACCTTGACATCTGTAGCTAATGGTGCAACAGCCTTTGCTGCGCAAATTGCCGCTGCTGATGAGGCAATTGCTATAGCAAATTCTGCTGCTACAGCATTGAGCGAACTTATTGTCGTCGCACAGGCCTATGAGGCTGGCACCAATATTGGTGATTACACAGCTGAGTCTGTGGCAGCGTTAAAGCAGGCAATCACAGATGCTAAGGCAAAAGTGGAATCAGGTAATGTGACTCAGGCTGACATTGATACTCTTCAGGCTGCCATAGATGCGTTGAAGATTGTTTTGCCTGATTTTAACAAGTTCTATGTGTTGAGATGTAACCACGAGAACAGATACATTTATGTAAATTCAGCAAACAAATTGCAGTGGACAGGTGCTGCTCCCACCGAGGTTGCCAGCAACTACGTTTGGCAGTTCTCTGAAGGTTCTACTCCCAACACCGTAAAGATGATGAGTGTCCACACTCAGAGCTATCTGAATACTGTGAATAATGGCTACCAGGCTGCTTTTGGCGATGGTGTTGATGTTTCAATCAAGAAGTCTTCAGTTGTAGGTGCATGTGTTTTTGAGGCAGGTAATGCCGGTATCGGTCTTCATGCACATGGTACAGGCAATACTGTTATAGGTTACACCAATGGCGCCGGTGCAAACCATTATTTCTTTGAGGAGGTATCAGAACTCTCTCACACTCTCACTGTAGGTGCTTCTGGCTGGGCTACATTGATGCTTGGTTACAATGCAACAATCCCTGCTGGTGCAGAGGTTTATGCCGTATCTGAGACTTCAAGCACAAGTGCGAAATTGAATGCTGTAACTGGTGTTGTTCCTGCAAATGAGGCTGTTTTGGTTAAGGCTAATAAAGGAAACTATACATTTGGTTATACTACAACTGAGGGTAACGTAGCCGGCAACCTGCTCGAGGGTACACTTTATACCAAGAACGTTACAACAGAGGCTTATGTGCTCTCTGAGCAAGAGGGTAAGGTTGGCTTCCGTGCTGCAGGTCTGACCCAGGGCGCTTTCCAGAACAATGCCAACAAGGCATATCTCCCCAAGACTTCCTCTGCCCGTTTCTTGAGCTTTGACTTCGGTGGCAATGAAACTGCAATTGAGAGCATTGAGTCTGTTGAGAACAATGCCGTAGTTTATGACCTCGCTGGTCGTCGTGTACAGGGTGCTCAGAAGGGTGTCTACGTTGTAAACGGCAAGGTGGTTATCAAGTAAGTGTTTGAGTTTAGTGTTTAGAGTTTATTGTTTAGGGGTGGAGTTTAGTGAGGCGCTGACGCTTTTGTTTTGTGTTTCTGCAAGACTAAAACCTTATAACAAAACTCTAAACCAACATAATAAAAAAGATTATATATAATTATGAAAAAGACATATATCACCCCCTCTGTAGAGGTAATCAAGGTAGATGTTGCCAACATGATGGCAACAAGCATGCCTATCGTTGACGGTACTGTAGACACCAACAACGTTGCTAACCAGTTGAGTCGCGAAATGAACAGAAGCGTAGAACTGCTGGAACAGCTGTGGCAGTAATCAACTATTTCTGGCGAGACAGAAAGATTTTGCTTTAAGTTAATATTAGATCGGGACCGTGGT
>JAFZEQ010000084.1 GCA_017560605.1 Paludibacteraceae bacterium | reverse complement strand
CAACTGAGTCCAATCCACCACTCGCCAAGTTCCGCTTCTGCGCACTCCATGCCAGCAAAGCGGTCATAATTCAAGGTGATAACCTCCTTTTGTGCTTTTTTAGGAGCTTTGTTTGCTTCTAGAGCAGCTTTAGCAACTTTGCGCTCTACTTGGTTTAAGCCCAAAGCTTTAGCCATCTGTTGTCGGTGAGCTTGTTGCTTGCTAGCAAGTTCTGTAGCGCGTCCCGTAGGATCTACTTTCTCACCCAAAGTATTAGGTATAACCGCGTACATGGACAGCGTTACGACCATCGCTATGAAAAAAGTAAATATTTTCTTCATACAGACTAATAATAAAAAAATGTTAGTAAATTATATAAATTATCGTTTTTGCTTTCTATTTGTGCGCAAAATTACTGCTTTTATTTGGAATATGCAAGTATTTTCAAAAAAAATCTATAAATTTGTCAACAACGACAGAATACTAATATCTATTCGTACTAGTACACAAAAGTGTGAAAATTGTATGCAATATTACAGAGCTTTTAGTATAGCTATTCGATTTTGGTAATAAGAGAAGGAGACTTTGCCTTGCTTTACTTCAGATACTTGACCTGTATATAATTCCTGAACTGTAGTACCATCGTTCCAGATAGACGACACTAGTATAGGTTTCCATTCATTGGGCATCACACGGATTAGTAAGGAGTCTGTATCGTTGTAACGCACACAAGTATGCGCATCAATTGTACGCTGGTAGCCCGTACCTATCACAGGGTTAGAACGGCGAATCTGACCGAGTTTCTGGAAGTGGAGGAGTTGTTCATTATTGATATCATTCCAATTCATATCCGAACGAAATGCCTGATCGCTATCTACATTATATTGTGCGTCGCTCAACTTGCGTCCGGTTTCGTCGCCATAGAAAATCTGAGCAACGCCAGGTGAGAGCAAGAATGTAGTCGCACAATCGATCATATTATTCATATCTGCGTCACGATGATAGGAATTATTGAGATAGTTAAATGGATGCCAATTGGAATAAGTATTTACACTATCCGCATACGACTGCCAAGTATATACAATACCATCCATATCACCATGCTTAGGAAAATAAAAATTTACCATACTACTAAAGCCAGCAGTGGCATAATCTGCTTTATAATCGATATACGCACAATCATAGTCACCCGTCATATAGAAGGCATCTGTCCAAGTAGAAGCCTGATCGTCAGGATGCGCTGAGCGCCACCTACTGAGTGCTTGATTACAAGCAGCATAAAGCATCTTCCAACTATCAATGTGGACATTCTCTACAATATCACAGCGGAAACCATCAATGCCAAATTCCTCTACCCAAGCAGCAATCCATGCGACGAGGTATTGCGAAGGAGACCAATCGTGGTCCATGCGCAGTTTTCTTGCTGAAGGATTTACCCAAGGGTCGTTAGCTTTTGCTTCTGCCTTCCATTTGCGTTTTAGAAAAGTAGGTATGGTAGTTGTATTTGTACTTTCATCTTTAAAGTCTGGTAATCCAAAGAGAGTTGCTGTAAGTGGGTTCGATTCATCCCAGCCTTCATGTGGCATACGTATCCATTCGCTATTATACCACCCTTTCCATTGTGCTCTATCTTCAAAGAACTGAGTGTAATCCCAAAGACGGATATGCTGTACGGCTTGCTGTTCGCTAAGATTGGTTTCAGCAAATCCTAGCTGTATGGCATCTAGCAATGTAGGATAACCCGGATTATTGAGGTTAGCTCCAAGCATCACGCGTATACCTTGTGCGTGCAAGGTATCCACCAACGCACGAAACTCAGCTACAGTGCCGTAGTTTTTGTCGATCTGTGTATAGTCTAACGGATAGTAGCCATGGTAGCCATAATGAGGAAAATCATTGATGGGTCCACTACCTTGCATCCACCCGTGGATTTGCTCATACACATCAGTCATCCAAACCACATCAACGCCTAATTGCTTGAAATACCCCTCTTGTGCTTTTTGTAGCATTCCTTTGAAGTCTCCGCCATGAAATGTAGCTGCATTCAGCTGCTCACTACCGTAATCAACAAGGCGTCCGTAGTTCACATCGTTGGTTGTATCGCCATTACAAAAACGATCGGTAATAACAAAATACACTGTGGCATTGCCCCAACTAAAAGAATCGGAACTTACCGCAGTAACGGGTTTTAAGGCACAACACAGAATCAACGATAATAATAGTTTTTTCATTACACAATGGGGTTATAAAATGTTTGAATGTGATATTTTTGGTAGCAAAGGTAATGCTTTTTTTTGACATGAGCAAGAAAAAGAATAAAAATCCTCCCCAATATTCTTAATGGGAGGATTTTTAGGACTTATAACCTATAGTTGCTCTACGGCATCCTATAGGCGAAGCCATCTTATATCCTAAAGATTAGTGCTTGAAGTGGCGAGTGCCTGTCATCAGCATGCAGATGCCCAACTCGTCAGCTTTCACCACGCAGTCGTTATCGCGGATACTGCCACCTGGTTGCACGATAGCGGTCACGCCGTATTGAGCAGCCAATGCTACTGTATCATCAAATGGCAAGAAGCCATCAGAAGCTAGGATTAGACCTTCGGTCACACCAGCGGCATGTGCTTGCTTCATAGCGATCTCAGCACTACCTACTCGGTTCATCTGACCAGCACCTACACCAAGTGTTTGACCGTTCTTAACTACCACGATAGCATTGGATTTCACATGCTTAACGATGTTCCAACCAAATTGCATATCAGCCAAAGTAGCAGCATCAGCTTGCACCTTGGTAGCGCACATCTCTGGAGTAATAGTCTCGATTTGAGTATCGAGGTGTTGTACGAGCAAACCGCCGTTCACACTCACATATTGGTCAATAGCCTCGTTGGTCTTAGTCATATCCACTTGGATCACGCGGAGGTTCTTCTTGGTAGCGAAGATCTCCATAGCCTCATCTGTAAAGTCAGGAGCAATCACGATCTCTAAGAAGATTGGTTTCATACCGAGTGCTATCTCCTTAGTAATAGTGCGATTACAGATCACGATACCACCATAGATACTTACAGTGTCTGCTTCGTATGCTTTTTGCCATGCTTCCTCAATGGTCTCAGCCACAGCAGCACCACATGGATTCATGTGTTTGAGGGCTACGCAGAATGGCTCGTCGAAGTCGCGTGCGATATTTAGGGCAGCGTTAGCGTCTTGGATATTGTTGTAAGACATCTCTTTGCCTTGGAGTTGTTTGCCAGTAGCAAGTGAGAATGGGATAGCTTTGGTTGAAGCATAGAACTTCGCACTTTGGTGAGGGTTCTCGCCATAACGAAGGCCTTGTTTGAGGTCAAACTCAAGGAAGAGTTTTTCGTTCAGACCTGCTTTCTCACGCATGTAAGTTGCGATGCATGCATCGTATTGCGCAGTGTGGGTATAGGCCTTAGCTGAGAGTTGAAGACGTGTCTCTACTGTGGTGTTACCTGTAGCGTTGATCTCAGCGAGGATGGTGTCATAGTCTGCAGGATCGCAAACCACAGTCACATCGTTGTAGTTCTTAGCTGCTGAACGAAGCATAGATGGACCACCTATATCGATATTCTCGATAGCGTCTGCCATGCTCACGCCCTCTTTAGCGATAGTCTCGCGGAATGGGTAGAGGTTCACGCACACAAGGTCGATAAACGAGATACCGTTCTCCTCCAATGCTTGGAGGTGAGAAGGCTCGTCACGACGTGCGAGAAGGCCACCGTGAACTTTGGGGTGAAGGGTTTTAACGCGTCCGTCGCAGATCTCTGGGAAACCAGTTACGTCGCTAATACCGATAGTTTTGATACCTGAATTTTCTAGGAGTTTTTGTGTACCTCCTGTGGCGATGATTTCCCATCCAGCAGCTTGCAAGCCGCTCACGAAATCCACCAATCCTGTTTTGTCACTTACACTGACTAATGCTCTTTTTGCCATAGTTTATTTTGTTTATACCTCCTTGCCCTGTTGGGCAGAAATCTTATGTAAATCTTATTACAAAGTAAATAGTTTTATTGCCTTCGCTCTTCGTTTTGGGAACATCCAAAACTCATCACTGATCTTCGGTAAATGCAATGATTATTCTTTTAGTTCGATTTTTACCGAGCGTAAACCTTCAGTAAAGTCATATGCTCCAAAATTAATCAACCAACCTTGTTCCTTCTTACACAATCGTAGATAGGATTTTAGTTGTTTGTAGTGAATCGGCAATAATTCTTCTACTGATTTTAGTTCAATTATTACTTGACCTTCAACGAGTATATCTAATCGTAACGATTTATCTAATAAGTTTCCTTTATAGACAACCTCAACTGGAACTTCAGATTGTACTCGTAGTCCACGCTCTTGTAGTTCATATACTAACGCTTGATGATAGATAGACTCCAACAACCCTGGCCCAAAGGCATTATATACCTCCATCGCCGCTCCGCGTATTTGATATGATAGTTCGTGGATAGTCATATTTGTATTTTTATTCTCCCTTGCTAGAAATCTTTTCAATCCAATTCCTCTGTTGCTTACCGCCACATTTACTGAAGATTCAGCGAATGCGGATGTAAACATTCCGAGTCAATAGTTGCTTCATTTACTTAAAATTCAGCGATAGCGTAGTTGGTGGTGATTGAGCACCAACGAGCGGAGCGCTGGCAATAAAAACGGCATACTATGAAGTAAGATTTATTTAGATTTCGTGAGCAGCTATGCTGCGAGCAGGAGCTTGCTCTATCAATCCAATAAATCAAATATTTACCAAAGTATTTACTAAATTAGCCCCTTATTTTTGTACGTTTAAAATGTTTGCCGATGCATTTACTGAAGATCAGCGCACGAGTTTCGCTCAAGGCGAAATGAGGAGCGAATGCAATAAAATCAGCTGCTTTGAAATAAGATTTACTTAGATTTCGTGAGCAGTTTTACTGCGAGCAGGAGCTTAAATTATTTCATTATTTCCTTCAATAACAGAGCCGATTACTTGCGCTTTGTCGCCGTGCTTAGCGAGGATAGCGATAGCTTTCTCTGCGTCTGCCTCTGGCATAGCGATCACCATACCAATACCCATGTTGAAGATATTGAACATCTCGCGGTGAGGTACACCACCCCACTTCTCAAGGCATTGGAATACTGGAAGAATCTCCCAAGAACCCTCTTTCACGCTGAAGCCTTGACCTTCTTTCAAGATACGTGGGATATTCTCATCAAAACCGCCACCTGTGATGTGTGCTACACCATGTACGTCGCACTCTTTGATTACCTCAAGCACTTGCTTTACGTAGATACGAGTTGGAGTCAAAAGCACCTCGCCAAGCTTCTTGTCAGCGCTAAGTTCTGGATATACGGTGTGCAAGTCAAGACCAGCATCGCTCACCACTTTGCGCACGAGGCTGAAACCATTAGAGTGTACACCTGAAGAAGAGATACCTACGAGTACATCGCCTACAGCCACTTTGCTACCGTCGATGAGTTGAGATTTCTCTACTACACCTGTAGTGTAACCTGCGATATCGTATTCGCCATCGCCGTACATACCTGGCATCTCGGCAGTCTCACCACCAACAAGTGCGCAACCTGCTTGGCGACAACCTTCTGCCACACCTGCTACGATAGCTTCTACTTTCTCTGGGATATTATGACCAATAGCCACATAATCGAGGAAGATAAGTGGTTCAGCACCTTGTGCCAATACATCGTTTACGCACATCGCTACAGCGTCGATACCGATCGTATCGTGCTTGTCCATTGCGAAAGCCAATTTAAGCTTGGTACCTACACCGTCTGTTCCGCTCACGAGGACAGGCTCTTTGATGTTGAGTGCTGAGAGGTCAAACATTCCACCAAAAGAACCGATATTGCCCATTGAGCCAAAGCGGTTGGTACTTTTCACGTGTGATTTAATACGACTTACTACTTCGTATCCGGCTTCGAGGTTCACGCCGGCTGCCTCATAATGTTGTGCCATTATATATAAAGTTTTAGAAAATTCTCTGCGCAAATTAAATTCGGGTACAAAATTACCACTTTTTTTTGAAATACGCAAGGGAATATTGGAAAAGTTTTAGTCTATATTGAATTTGTAATTCAAGGGTGGCAAACTATGCTATTATAACCCATAGTTCACTCCCTATCACTTACGGGTTTATATGCTACCTTCACTATGCTATCACTATGAGATTACTATGTGATTCATATCCCTTGCTTATCCTATGCTTATCCCTTCGGTATAGTAACGGGATGGTAACGGAGAAGACTGGTATAACCAAGATTGAGTATACTTATAAATAATAGCAGGGAACTTGGGGAATTTAAGGAATTTGAGGAATTTTAAAAGTTCCCTAAATTCCCTAAATTCTTAAAATTCATTTTAAAGAAAAAATGTAAGCAAACATTGATAATAAGTAACTTACAATCTTGTTACTATTTTCCACGGACTTTCTGCGGACAAATCTAAGAGTCGGAGAAAAAGTCCGTAGAAATTAATTTCAAGAATCGTTCTCCCTGAAAATCAGTACTCCATTCTTTTAAATACGTGTCTTGTCCTGAAATAAGTAGACACTAAAAAGTGTCATTATGAAGTACAAATTTACTAAAACGGACAGAATGCGTATTGTCCATGAGTACGAAACAAGTGATTTAACTTATGCAGAAT
>JAFZEQ010000083.1 GCA_017560605.1 Paludibacteraceae bacterium | reverse complement strand
TTGTATTGTGCTTGAGCGTCACCTTTTTTAGCCTTGCGTAGGTCCTTCTTAAAGTTAGCAAACCCTGGCACTATAAACATACATGCCAATGTAAAAACTAATACTCGTTTCATAGTGGTAATATTATAATTTATTAAACGCCCGCAAAGGTACGACAAAAAATGCACATACGCAAGCAAAGCGAGAAATTAATAAGAACATAATAGATTTCCAATCTATGTCATACGCTATGCAGCATTCGCTCAAGCTTGTTTGATGGCGAAATGCTGGAGAGTGGATGATAAGGTGTAGCCTATTTTCTTATAATATTTCGAGAGTGCTGGAGTATGTTCAGCATTTTGCGAACGTAGCTACGGGGGAATGTGTGAATAATTCGTTCGAACAGAGTGAGATAAGAATTGTTATTCACACAAGGCAGTGTCCGAAGTTACAACTTTTTATTTCTCATATATACAAATTTTTGTTCGTTTTATACAAAAAAACACCTCGCCTCGCGACAAAGTGGCTTTTATTTTCTACACTCCTACACTAATTCAGTTGAGAGTTTTGCCTCCGGAAACAAAACACTCGCATCCGTTTTCGGTTACGAGTGCAAAGGTACTACAAAAATCAACTTTTTGTTGGCGATTTTCGCCATTTTATATTTCATTTTTGAGATTATTTCGCGAACCCTTCTTTCACTCAGATAAAATTCTTTACCCGTCATGGTATAGGCCAACATGATGGGTACTTTTTGTCCGACAAGATCAAAATATCGTTGCCGAATCGCTTTATTTCTTCGTTGAATGTCGTGCATATAGTTTTATGTTTTTGGGCTACCCTTGCGCTACCTTTGCGCTAGGGTTGCTAAAAGGTGGAGCAAATATCCTACACCTCCTTGTACATCAAGTTAAAGATATAGCCATATAGCGTCAGTATCCTCTGGTGAGGGGATATCCCCTTGGTTGCTCGAGAGACATAGCGTTTCCACGGACGAGTGTACATCTTGGTTAGTACAGGATCGCGGAGTACAGCCCATGTGGCGTTGAGTGCTAGGGTAAAACGGATTTGAGAAGATAATTGATTTGATTGTTTTGAAGTTTTCATGTTGTAGTGGTTTAAAGATGTGAATAATTTTGCCTACGGTTGGATGACCTTTTCGTAAATCCTAGTACGTAACTACATCCCCCTATATTGGGGGACTGTAGTAGTACTACGGATTAGAAAAGCGTCTCCATACCTACGGGATTTTCGGAGTTGATGGCTAAACTATATTCGCATCCGTACTCTAGTGGATGACGAATAATGATACCACGATTAACGGCTTCGTCTCTGAGAGGATTGTAACGCTTAAACGATACTAGATTTGTTCATCGTTTTTGTGTGCGACAAAAACCTGCTCGGGATAATAGATTAGCGATGTGATTGAAATGTTAAGAGCCCTGGCAATCTTGTCAAGATGATAGACATTGATTTCGCGTTTCCCTGAGAGGATTCGGCTTATTACGGACTCATGCAGTTCGAAAACTACTGCTAATTGAATTTGCGACATTTGCCTGTCGCTCAAGCACTTAATAATGTTAGTGCGTAGTGTTTTAGATGTGTTCATACTGTAAAAAATTGGTTGGTTCTTACAGTACAAAATTACCGCTTTTGCGGCATACCACCATTGCCAAATTGGCAAGAAATAAGCACGCATAGAGGGTGAATTCCGAACAAATACCACCTCCACTCCCCTCCCCTGTCTCACGCTCGGCGTACTTGCCGAGTACCCATCTTTCTACACCCTACACTCTACACTAAACACTCAACTCTAAACTAAAGATGCCGAGTATCCAACTAACTAAACAAAACGAGCCACCTTAGCGGGTGACTCGTTTGTGTTTATAGGATAAGTCTTATTACTTACGGATGATTTTTGTATGCTCCGGGAAAGCCCTCTCTCCAATGCTCTTTACGCCTTTAGGGATAGTAACCGAAGTCAAACCAGAGCAACCATCGAACGCCAACTCTCCAATACTCTTCATGCTTCTAGGAATAGAAACGTATCTCAACGAAGTGCAACCCATAAACGCTCCATGAAAATCCTCACCCCATCCTTTGATCTCGTTTACTCCCTCAGGAATAATCACCTCCATCAAAGAAGAACAACAAGAAAAGACCGAATAATCAAGAATAGTCAACCTATTGGAGATAGCAACAGAAGTCAAGCCAGAGCAACCATAAAATGCACCCCACTCCATCTTCGTCACACTATTAGGGATAACAACGGAAGTCAAAGCAGAGCAACCAAAGAACGCCTTAGATCCAATACAGGTTACACTATTAGGAATTGTGATGGAAGTCAAACTAGAGCAATTACGGAACGCTGCACCAGCAATTTGTTTAATCCCTTCTGGAATAGTATAAGCACCACTATAAGAAGTAGGCATATATGCAAAGCAATGTGCGTTGTAAACAGGTGAAGTCAAACTAGAGCAATTAAGGAACGCGTCATTTCCAATACATGTGACACTATTAGGGATAGTGATAGAGGTCAAGCCAGAGCAACCATCGAACGCCTGATCTCCAATACTGGTTACACTATTAGGGATAGTAACCGAAGTCAAACCTTCGCAATGATAGAACGCCCACTTTCCAATACTCGTTACGCTATTAGGGATGGTGACAGAAGTCAAACCAGTGCAACTATTGAACGCAGAATTTCCAATCTCCGTTACGCTGTTAGGGATAGTGATAGAAGTCAAACCATCGCAAAGATAGAACACACCAAATCCAATCGCTGTAACGCTGTTAGGGATGGTGATAGAAGTCAAACTTCTGCACCACTCGAACGCAAACTCTCCAATATTCGTTACGCTGTTAGGGATAGTAACAGAGGTCAAACCGGTGCAACCAGCGAACGCCTCCTCTCCAATATAAGTTACACTATTAGGGATAGTGATCGAAGTCAAACCAGAGCAACCATAGAACGCACTCCTTCCAATACTCGTTACGCTGTAGGTGGTACCGTTGTAAGTAACGGAAGAAGGGATCGTGACAGAGCCAGAGTAGGAGCTGTCGTATGAATCGTAAGACGAATCACGGTAGGTCACCTCTACTTTCTTCGTTTTGTCGGTAAGGATCTTGTAATAGATACCATTGACTGAGAAATCTTCTGCCCAGAGGGCGGTAGTTGCCACGAGGGCAAGGAAAAGTGTAAAAAGTTTTTTCATATGATTGAAGAATTCAATAATTCAAGAATTCAAAAAATTCAATAATTCAAGAATTCAATAATTTAATAATTCAAAAAATTCAAATGTTTCAATGTTTCAGGGTTTCAATGTCGGTGCAAAGGTAATAAAAATATTGCAAATTTGCAAATATTTATGCAATAAAAAAGTCGCCTTCCTCCGAAGACGACTTTTGTGTATAGTGGACGGCACGGAGTGCCTACAGGCGAGAGGCGAAAGGCGAGAGGCAAGAAATAAAAACAGGCACGCAGTGAGCGTGCCTGTTGGGTGTATGAATAAGAATTCTTATTGTCTTTCGAAGACGATGTTAGCGCCAGATCCTGCATCGTAGATGATAAACTTGTCGGCAGAAAGGAACTTAAGCGGTATGCTTGCGGTTTCGCCGTTAGATGTAACGGTAATCTCTTTGCCATCGAAATCGTATGTTCCGCTCTCAGTTTGGCCATTAGCTGTGGCAACAATAGTTTGGTCAGCCTTGAAGACAAAGAACATTTCGATCCCCATAAGAGCCAGGTCGATGTTTACCTCTGAACCGTCAACTGTAGTAGAGCCAGATGTAGCCTTCCAGGTACCTACAAGGTTGGTAGGACCTGTGTAAGGTGCAGCAGCCTTTTGAGATGCACCCACTTTCTCGAACACGAACATAACGTTTTCTCCAACGAGCTCACTCCAGTCCATTTCGATGGTGTTGTCGTTAACGAAATTGGTATAGAAACCAATAGCTACATCATCATTAGTAAGGAAAAGCACGTTACCTTCGAAATGATAAGTGGAAGATAGAACCTCACCGTCGAAGTTAAGCTCAGCAGAATTATTGGCACCAAAAATAATCGAAGCCTCAACACCAAATGACTCAACACCTATAGAAGCTCTGTTACCGTCGTCATCAAAGAGGATAGCCTTGGTGGCTTTCCATGTTCCCGTTAAGTTTTTTGCATTAGCTACTGTGCTTCCTAAAAACAAAGCACAAACAATTGTTAGAATTGAAAAAATCTTTTTCATAAGTGTAAATTTTAATTTTATAGTTTTTTTTGAAAGTCAAATGTAATAATTCAAAAATTCAAGAATTCAATAATTCAAAAATTCAAATAATTCAATAATTCAAAGAATTCAAAATTACCAAGAGTTATGCTCTTAGTCGTAATAAATAATTACGCGTTTTTGTGTGCTGGTTTCGGTAGTATCACTATCAATCCAGTCCGTATACTTCCATTCTACTTTGACATCACGAGAAATCCAGTTGCCACAGTGGTCGTATTTGAAGTTGGAATAGGTGGTCGTTTTGATATATTCACCACTTTCTGGTTCAGACCTACCCTCACTTGTCTCTTTAACTAGCTCGTTCTTCTCGTTATATTCACACTCAGAACCACCACCAGCACCATCGTGGTAAGAACCATATGACTCTATAAATCCATCCTCGTTGTATGTATAATATTCAGTGTAACTTTCGGCATCAGGCCATAAAACAAAGGAAATAAGTTGGCCCTCGCTGTTACGTTCTATTTCAAACTCGTTTGGGTCTAATTTATTTCCCCATATTTTCTCATAAAGTCGATAGCCATCAGGGGTATAGTTGATGGTATCGTTCTGAGCGTTATCACCTGAGTAAATATACACAATACTCTTAACATTACCTCTAGCTAGCTCCATCTTTAGGTCAGAGGATTTATAAGGTACAAGTATAGTAGCAGAACAGTGGTCTAGAGCATTGTCTGCCATCTCATATTTGCCTGTAGGGTGATGGATAGTAATAAGGCTATTGCAGTGTGCAAAGACCTCGGAGCTGACGAAGTTAATAGAGGCTGGCAATTCAATAGACTTCAAGGAAGAGCAGTCTTTGAAGAGGCGATAGCTCAGGCGAGTCATCTTGTCAGAGAGTTGGACGCTTTGGAGCTTGCTACAGCCTTCGAAAACTTTGTTTTCGCAGTCTGTTACGCTAGCAGGCAGTTGGATAGATGTAAGTGCCTTGCAACCGGCAAAAGCCTCTTCGCCGATAGTCTGCAGTCCATTGGCAAAACGCACGGTATGCAACGAGCTACAATGGCGGAAAGTAGCTTTGTCGATCTTGGTCAATTTAGCAGGTAAACTGACCGTTTGCAGCTGATGGCAAGACTCGAAAGCCTGTACACCAAGTTGAGTGAGCGATGCGGGTAGTACGAGCTCGGTGAGCGCCTCGCACTGGCTGAAAGCTTTGATACCGATAGATTGTAGTTGACTAGGGAAGACTACCGAAGACAATGCTCTACAATCAGCAAAAGCCGATGAGGCTATCTCTTGCAGAGAAGATGGCAGCTGAATAGACGAGAGCGATGTACATTGGCGGAAAGTTCCTGAACCTATCACACGAACTGCATCGGGTAAGTTAACCGACGAGAGCTGGGTCATACCCTGGCACAAACGAGCAGGTAGGACCTGCACATCCTGGCCGAAAGTAAACTGGGTGATTTGCGCTGCTATAGGGTCAAAGATAGCCCCAGAGTGAGTAGGTTGGTAGCTAGTAGGTTGCCACTCGATAGCCTGGATGCCTGAGCAGTTGTAGAAAGCGAGCGGATCGAGCAGTGTGACTGCTTTAGGTATACAGATATGAGTTAGGGCAGTACAACCCTCGAAGGCACGTTCGTGAATCTCCTTTAAGCTTGCTGGCAAGGTAAGCTGAGCAAGCGCCGTACAGCCGCTGAAAGCGTGAGGCTGGATGCTGGTGAGCTGGTTGGATAGACTGATGGTCTTAAGCGCCGTACAGCCACTGAAAGCGTGCTGGCCTATGGTCTTGATAGAAGAAGGTATGGATACGCTTTGGAGTTTAGTCATATCCTGGCACAAGTGAGCTGGTATTTGCTCTAATTCACCTGAAAAAGCGACACTAGTGATTTGAGCCTTGTTAGCATCTGGCATATAGAATGTATGCAGTTGACAGTTTAGCGCCTCGTAGGTAAAGCTAGTGAGTGCTGTACAACCCTCGAAAACACCTGCTCCTACCCTCTTGAGTGATTGATGAAAAGTGAAAGTGACGAGACTAGAGCAGTCGGCAAAAGCCCTATCACCGATAGATTCGATTTGGCCACCTAGAATGATAGTCATGAGTGACGAACAATGAGCAAAAGCACGTGGGCCTACGTGTTTGAGTTGTCGACCTAGATTGAGGTCGATAAGCGCTCTACAACCGGCAAAAGCATCGCGGTCGATGGTATGCAGCATGGCTGTATCCGGACAATAGACATGCTTGAGGGCTGTACAATTGAGAAAAGCAGCAGGGTGGATATGAGTCACCGAGGCTGGCAGGATGACAGACGTGAGTGAACTAGCATTTTGAAAGGCACTATCCGCAATAGCCACCACTGGGTAGACTACACCCTTGTGCTTGACGGTAGCAGGCACGACTAGTTCTGTAAGACGTTTGTAGTTGTCGGTGGTAGCTTCGTGCTGCGACACAACGGCTACAGGAATATCGTCCTCTCCCTGGTAGATGATGCTAAAGCATATTTGTTTGTGCTTGAAGTCGTATGCCCACAGGCTAGTGGCTGCAAACAGGAAGAGAAATATGTGGGTTAATCGTTTCATGTTTTTGTTTTTGGATCGGGAGGCCGGGAGGGACCGGGGGCCGGAGGACCGGGGAGCTAATTCAAAATTCTTAATTTAAAAATTCAATAATTTAAAAATTCAATAATTCAAAAAATGTAATAATTCAAAGAATTCAATAATTCAAAGAATTCAATAATTCAAGAATTCAATAATTCAAATGTTTCAAGAATTCAAAAATTCAAATGTTTCAAGAATTCAAAAATTCAAGAATTCAATAATTCAAAAAATTTAAAAATTCAATAATTCAAAGAATTCAAAATTACCAAGAGTTATGCTCTTACTCGTAATACGTAATCTTGCGAGTTTCGGTATCATTACTTGTATTAGCGTCCATCAGTTCATCGAATTCGTCATAGTTCTTTGAGACAGTTTTGCATTTGCGAGATATCCAGTTGCCATGGCTGTCGTACTTGTAGTTAGAATAGGTAGTTTCTGAAGTATATCGCTCTCCTAAACCAACACATTCACTTGTAGATATCTTTTTAACAAGGTCGTCATTATCGTTGTACTCATATCTAGTAGTAGATGAACATCCTTCCATAGAGAAATAATAATTAGCAATAAAACCATCATTGTTATATTCAAATGAATTTATTGTATTGCCTAGCATTAGTGCATTAATGGTTATGAATCGTCCATATTCATCGCGTTCTACTTCTCCCTCCAACTCCGATAAAAATTTCTTATCTAGTGTAAAGGCAAACACACCATCACGATTAAAGATTATCTTTTTGCTCTCTGTCCAAAATGAAAATTCTTCAAACGAGCCTTCTATAGTCCTTACATTGCCCTTGGCCTGCATCATTTTCAAGTCAGGCGACTTGTATTGTGGTTGATCAGGCTGTTCGTCTTGTGGTTCATCTTGTAGTTCTTCCTGTAGTTCAATTGGAACGGGGTGGGTTTTGTTATTACCCTGGATAAGATAATCGACTAGCATATAACCACCTATAGCCAAGCATGCGCCGGCTACAAAACTAATTAAAAAAATGTAAATCTTTTTCATATGTGTAAATTTTTATTTTATAGTTTTTTTGAAAGTCAAAAGTAATAATTCAAAAATTTAATAATTCAAGAATTCAAAAAATTTAAAAATTCAAGAATTCAATAATTCAAGAATTCAAAAAATTCAATAATTCAAAAATTCAAATAATTCAAGAATTCAAGAATTCAAAATTACTAAGAGCATGCTCTTACTCGTAATACGTGATCTTGCGTTTCTCAGTGCGGAATACGTCGGTGTCGTATTTTGGGCTATGAACATCCACTGGTATATCGTAGTCGACATGTTTTTTCTTTCTTTCCACTTTAACAGATCGAGATATCCAGTTGCCACAATCGTCATATTTGTAGTTAGAGTATACATATACCGCTTCATGTGCCAGTTCATCATCATACATTCCTTCATTAAAGATCTTCTCAACCTCTTTAACTAGCTCATTATACTCGTTATATTCATACTTAGAAACCATATAACAAGTTTCTACCCATCTCTTAGTTTCTGATATAAACCCATCTTTATTATAGGTGTAGCTATCAGAATCATAATAGGAAACGATTTGTCCTAATTCATTGCGTTCAAATACACCCTCGAGCTCTTCCTCATTCATACCATCATGAGTATAGTTGTACACTATTAGAGCACCATCAGTATTCTTAAACTCTATACTCCTAACATTGCCTCTAGCCATTTCCATTTGCAGATCAGGAGACTTGTATGGCGGGAGATCAATAGCTTCTAGTGGATGAGCACTCTGTTCCGTTGCTAGGGCTCTATCACCATTACTGTTTTCACCTAGATGATTGACTAACATAATACCGCCTATGGCTAAGCATGCACCGGCTACAATGCCGATTAAAATAACGTAAATGTTCTTCATATGTGTATGTGTTTAATTGTTTTTGGATCGCTGCACTGTTGGAGAGCTGCGCTAATTTAAAAATTCAAATAATTCAAAAATTCAAAAATTCAAAAAATTCAAGAATTCAAAAAATTCAATAATTCAATAATTCAAAATTCTTAATTCAAAATTACTAAGAGCTCTGCTCTTAGTCGTAATACGCAATCACACGTTTTTCGACATAGGATTCAGAAGTCGTACTAAAATCGCCTTCAATATCGTAACTTTTACTACGGACAGTTACATAACGCGAAATCCAGTTGCCACGACTATCGTATTTATAACTAGAATACGTGTAAATATCGTACCCACTATCGCCATTGCTATCCCATTCTGTTCGCTTCTCTATCAACACATCGTTGCTATCATATATATAGATGTCGGTATTTGCCCATTCCCACTCAGAATTAGCAATCTTGGTAACAAAGCCGCTACTATTATATGACCATTCGCTATAATAGCCCAATGGCATATCAAACCCGTCAACAAAAGCCTCATATTCTCGCTCGATAGCTACCAACTGCCAACTGCCATTGCGCTTAACTGTGGTTTTAGAATAGAAGGTCTTATTGACATCTATCCAACCGTTTCTGTCAAAATAACAATAGGCACTCTTAAAACCACTAGCAGGACAATCCTTGGTAAACATGATATACTTTACGTTACCTTTAACTTGCAGCATTCGCAAATCAGGAGTCTTATAGCTATATGCCCACGCCGACAGACTCAAGAGAGCAAGCAATAGAATAATAGATACTTTTCTCATATGATTGTCTATTGCAAAATTAGTATTCTATAACCAAATGACTAATATGTCCTAATCCATTCTCTAAATAGGTTGACTTAGTTCCTTTAGGTACATAGATGCGTTTGAGCTTAGGACAATTGTAAAAAGTCATCAGGCCACAACTAGCTTTTTGAGATTGAAACCAAACTTCTTCTAGAGAAGTGCATCCTTGAAAAGCATATTTGCCAACAGCAGTTACTGTCGAAGGAATAACTACTTTTCGGATGGAAGAACAGTTTTCAAAAGCACCATCTTGGATTTGAGTAACTTGCTTTGGAATGAACACAATAGCCTCTGGAGTAGGATTAAGCTTATCGGAGGTAGGAGCGATAGCAACCAATGAACTACAATTTGCAAACATATTGTATTTAATCACTGAAATATGATCTGGCAAATACACTAATTTCATAGATTTACAACCATCAAAGATACTACTCCCAATTACCCTAACATGGTTAGGTACAAGCATCCACTCAAGCGATGTGCAATTACCAAATGCGCCAGTTTCGATGGTGTCTACTCCTGCTGGAATATCGAACCGCTTAAAACCACAACCATTGAATGCACTCATTCCAAAACTAGTAAGACCATCGTGTAACTCTATAGAATGAAGCGATTTACAACCACAAAACACAGCGTCTTCGATACGGGTAACACCAGAAGGAATATTAATAGATGTCAATGAGGTAGCAGCTTGAAAAGCACTTTTATGGATTCTAACTATCGTAGACGGCAATGTAACAGATGTAATACCTTTACAATTCTGAAATGCTTCTAACCCAATCTCGCGTACAATATGTATACCTTTGAAATATCCTGATTCATTAACCTCTATACCACTAGGTACGTCAATATGGCCAGACAATTCGCCATAATTGGTAAATGTCTGATAAGAATAATTTTTGGCTAACACTACCGCTGGTTCGTCCGATAATTTGCTATTAGGATCAAAAGAAATTCTCATTCCTAAACTGCTAAACTTTAAACCATTAACCATCCAATACGCGAAGGATGTTGCGCACATTAAGGATAAGAATATTAATACAAAAAACTTTTTCATACTTAAAAACTATGATATTTAGTTATTTCTTCGTTTTGTTTTAATTCGTTTATTTTTTTTATAGCTATGATGGTTTCATTACCTATAAACTATACATAAATTTTTATTTATTATAATACGTTATCGTGCGTTTTTGAACCACGGAATTGGAGTTATTTTCCTCCTTCACGAATCTTATTATATTGCCTAAAGATTCATCTAATTCGTACAATTTAGAATTAGTCTCCCTCTTCTTTTCGCGAGAAATCCAATTGCCTCGGTTATCGTACTTGTAGTTTGTATAGGTGGCGATAGTAGTAGATTCACTCTTCCCAGCCTCAACTCCATCTCCGTGACCCCATATATCAGCCCATTCTCTAGTTTCTTCTTTCATTAATTCTTCACCTTTATAGGTATACTTCGTATAAGATTCATAACTCTCCCCCTCTACAAAACAAGCATAACTATAGGTCTGTTCTTTTACAAAACCATTGTTATCGTACGTATAATAGTATACTTCTTCTGAAATCTCCTCCTCTGCTGATTCTAGAATACTAATTATCTGCCCTTTCTCGTTGCGTTTGATGTCGATAGTTATATAATCATCATTTTTAATGAGCAGACCGTTAGGTGTATAGTTAAGTTTTTCGTATTCGTATTCAATGCTATTGACATTGCCTTTGGCAAGTTGCATTTGCAAATCAGGTGACTTGTATTGCGACACGTCTAGTACTTCATCTTGCGCTAGATGATCGGGTTGTTCAGTTACCAAGCGTCTGCCATCGTATTTATCTTTGCTCAGATGATCAACGAGCATAACAGCACCTATGGCCAAACCTACACCAGCACAGATGATGAGCAATATGTATGGGAGTTTTTGCATATTTGTTTTTTTATGTCGGTTAAACGGTTATGCTAAGCAGTTAGCGCAACGACAAGGTCGCGATCAGCAATAACAGACTGCAAAGATAGCAATATTATTTTAAATTAGCAAGAAAAAAAAGCAAAAACAAGTGTTTTAGACAACAAAAAGGCAAGAATAAGAAAAAAACATAGTTTTTTGGAACGTTTTTTGTATATTCCGAAAAAAAGCAGTACCTTTGCACGTTCAAAAAAAACAATTGTATCAATATATGAAAAAAATCATACTAATGGCCACTATTGCCTTACTTGCAAGCTCATGTCAGCTATTTGACAAGAACAAGAAACCAGTAACCAAGCCCGAGATCAGCATCGAAGGCGGGCGATTAACACCCGAAGCACTCTGGGCTATGGGACGAATCAATAGCGTTCATCCAGACAAACAAACAGGACAAATAGCCTACACCGTAAGCTACTACAGCGTAGAAGAAAACCACTCTACTTCCTGGATTAGAATAGCCAAAGAAGTACCAGAAGAGGAGATAACCGACTCGACACAACTGCTAGAAGTAACCGACGAGTTTATCGGACACAGCCCAGCATGGTACGATGGCAAGTTATGCTATCTCAATAAGGAAAACAAGCTGGTTATCAGACACAAATCCAAACTTAACTTTGCCAAAGAAGAAATCATTACTGACTTTGACCACGAGATAGAGGGCTTCTTAATGTCACCTAATGGCAACCAAGTTATTTTGATAGCTCAAGTAAAAGCCAATGCTACTACTGCCGACAAGCATCCTGATCTACCACTAGCCTCTGGTCGCGTGATAGACGACTTGATGTACAAGCACTGGGACGAGTGGACCGAAACTGCTCCACACCCATTTCTCTGCACCATTGATGAGGATCTAGAAGTAAGCGAGTGCATTGACCTACTGGAAGGCACACCATACGAATCGCCTATGAAACCTTTTGGCGGCGTAGAGCAATTAGCATGGAGCCCTGATGGCAAAAAGATAGCTTACACCTGCCGCAAGAAAACAGGACTAGACTATGCCGTATCAACCAACTCGGACATCTATATCTATGACATAGAGACAGGCTCACACACCAACCTGACCGAAGACAACAGCGGATACGATACTAATCCTTCATACTCACCTGACGGACAATGGATTGCATGGCAATCAATGGAACGCGACGGCTACGAAAGCGATGAGAACAGACTGATGATCCAACACGTAGAAACAGGCGAAAAACGTTTCCTTACTAAAGGCATGGAAACCAACGTAGATAGCTACTATTGGAAGGACGAAAACAATATCGTGTTTAACGCAGTATGGCACGGAACAACTATGCTATACGAAGTGAATATACATCCGTCTAACGACTCTACCATACATAGTTTCCACACCACCTGTCTGACCAAAGGTCAGTACGACTTTGTGCCAGGTGGAAACATCGACAATAAGTACTACTGTCTACGACACTCGATGTGCGAGGCTAACGAGGTATATGCTTTTACCCAAACACCAGACACTGCCATCACACAGCTGACATACGAAAACGAGAATATCTACTCTCAAATAGAAATGGGCCGCGTAGAACCACGCTGGCAAACTACCACCGATGGCAAGCAAATGCTGACTTGGATAATCTATCCTCCACACTTCGACCCAAACAAGAAGTACCCTACCCTGCTCTACTGCGAAGGTGGACCACAATCGCCAGTGAGCCAGTTCTGGAGCTTCCGTTGGAACTTTATGATGATGGCAGCCAACGACTACATCATTGTAGCTCCTAACCGCCGCGGATTACCTGGTTTTGGTAACAAGTGGAACGAACAAATCAGTGGCGACTACGGAGGTCAATGTATGAAAGACTACCTAACTGCCATCGACGAGTTTGCCAACGAACCATATGTAGACAAAGACAGATTAGGTTGTGTGGGAGCATCGTTTGGCGGATTTAGCGTATACTGGCTTGCCGGACACCACGACAAACGCTTTAAAGCATTTATCGCACACGACGGCATATTTAATATGGAAATGCAATACCTAGAAACCGAAGAGAAATGGTTTGCCAACTGGGATATGGGCGGTGCATATTGGGACAAAGGCAATGCTACCGCACAACGCACATTTGCTAACTCACCACACCGCTTTGTGGACAAATGGGATACACCGATCTTATGCATACACGGCGAAAAAGATTATCGCATACTAGCTAACCAGAGTATGGCAGCATTTGACGCAGCTAAAATGCGCGGACTGGATGCTCAGCTGCTAATTTTCCCTGATGAAAACCACTGGGTGCTCAAACCACAAAACGGCATTCTATGGCAAAGAACATTCTTTACTTGGTTAGATAAATACTTAAAATAGTGTTTAGTGATTATGACTAATTTACAAGGAAAAACAGCACTTATTACTGGTGCATCACGCGGAATAGGTCGTGCTATAGCACAACTGTTCGCCGAGAACGGCTGCAATATCGCATACACATATATAAACGAAGAGAAAGAAGCAGAAGAGTTAGCACAACTCATTGAAAAGCACGGAGTAAAAGCACTCTGTATCAAAAGCGATGCCGCTAACTTTGACGCAGCACATGAAGTAGTACAACAAGTCATCAACCAATTCAGTAAACTAGATGTACTAGTCTGCAACGCCGGCATCACACGCGACACACTATTAATGCGTATGAGCGAGCAACAATGGGATGATGTGTTAAGTACCAACCTCAAATCGGTATTCAACTACTGTCACGCAGCAGCCAAACAAATGATGCAACAACGTAGCGGTAGCATCATAGCAATGTCGTCAATAGTAGGTGTTGCAGGTAACGCTGGACAAGCTAACTATGCGGCATCTAAAGCAGGTATCATAGGTTTTATCAAATCACTCAGCAAAGAACTAGGTGGACGTAATATCCGTGCAAATGCCATTGCACCTGGATTCATTAATACGGATATGACCCTAGCATTGCCAGAATCTACACGCGAAGAGATGGTTAAGACCATACCTATGCGCCGTTGTGGCGAAACACATGAAGTGGCACAAGTAGCCCTATTCCTAGCATCTGATATGTCATCCTATGTTTCAGGACAAGTGATATCCGTGAATGGAGCCATGGGATGATAGACAATAGACACAAGTTTTTTTAGAGAAATATTTGGTAGTTTCACAAAAAAGCAGTACCTTTGTAGCCGGTTTGATAAAGAATCAACATAGTTAATTGCCAAATGGTGTAATGGTAGCACTACAGATTCTGGTTCTGTCTGTCTGGGTTCGAGTCCTAGTTTGGCAACTAAGTATAAAACAAGGCGTTTGAGAAAGACTCAAACGCTTTATTTTTTGTGTATATTTGTAAAATATTTTTACAAAATTTGTGTATTTACTTTTTTTTTTATATCTTTGCGGCCTAAATTGAATAATTTCGCCTTAATTTATAATAATATGGCTTATCGTATAGCATTAATTGGTTATGGAAACATTGGTCGTGCCGCAGAGCAGGCCATTATAGCAGCTCCGGATATGGAGTTAGCAGGTATATATCACCACAATGATTCACTAGACAGCATACAAGCTGATGCAGTGCTACTCTGTACACCTACCCGTGAGGTGGAAAAGTTTGCTCTTCGACTTCTAGAGAAGGGCATATGCACTGTTGATTCATTTGACATACATAATCAAATTGTAGCCTTGCGCAGTTCACTCAGCCTTTCCGCTAAAACTAATAGGGCTGTCAGTGTAGTATCCGCAGGATGGGATCCAGGTAGCGACTCAGTGGTGCGTGCACTGCTGTTAGCTATGGCTCCTCAAGGCATCACGTATACCAATTTTGGTCCAGGACGTTCTATGGGACATACCGTAGCGGCGAAAGCCATTGAGGGCATTAAAGATGCACTTTCGATGACTATTCCGTTAGGCACCGGCGTACATCGCCGTATGGTATATGTGGAACTAGAAGAAGGTGCTGACGCTGCAGTAGTTGAGCAAAAACTATTGGCTGACGACTACTTTGCACACGACGAGACACATATGATCGTAGTAGACGACGTAGAAGCATTAAATAATGTAGCACACGGTGTTAACCTAGTACGTAGCGGTGTGAGTGGTAATACACACAATCAACGATTTGAATATAACATGACCATTAACAACCCTGCATTAACTGCACAAGTGATGGTATCTTGCGCTAGAGCAGCTGTACGAATGCAAGTAGCAGGTCGCTATGGTGCATACACGATGATTGAACTTGCTCCAATAGATTTACTCCCAGGAGATCAAGAAACACTAATTAAACAATTGGTATAGTATTTGTTCGCAAACAAATATCAATTAGAGAACATGAAAAGACTGACTATCATCGACTTTGTCGAGAAATATACACGCGAGTACAGCGAGCTGACATTCCTTCGCGAGAAGGTAGACGGTGTATGGACAGAAACCAGTTATGCCCAAACTCGTGAAGAAGCTTACAAGATAGGTGCCGGACTACATGTGCTGGGTCTTAAGAAAGGAGAGAAAGTCGCCCTACTATCACAAGGACGTAACCTATGGATCACTAGCGAATTGGGTATCCTATATGCCGGTGCTGTAAATGTGCCACTGAGCATTAAATTAACCGACTCAACCGACCTCTTATTCCGCATTCAGCATTCCGAAGCACGTTATATCATAGTTAGTGAGCAACAACTAGGCAAGATTCGCAATATCGTTAAAGACTGCCCTAAGGTAGAGAAAATCATTATACTCGACCCTATCGAAACACACAACGATAACGAGATGCCTATCAGCCAAGTGATAGCCATGGGTGATGCGTACTTACAAGAGCATGCCGACGAATTCAAGGCACTATACGAATCTATTAGTCCTGATGATTATGCTAACATTAGCTATACCTCAGGCACAACAGCTGATCCTAAAGGAATCCTACTAACACATCGCAACTACACCGCTAATGTAGAGCAAGGTAGTAGTGTGATCCAATGTAAGAAACACGACGTTATGCTAATCATTCTACCATTGGATCACTGCTTTGCTCACGTGGCAGGATTCTATACCATGATGTACTATGGAGGTAGCATAGCTTGTGTGCCAGTAGGCAAAACAGCCTTGGCTACATTGAAGAACATTCCTGTCGCTATCAAAGAGGTCAAACCTATGCTGATGCTCTCAGTACCAGCTCTAGCGCGTAACTTCCGCAAAAGCATCGAAACAAATATCAAAGCCAAAGGTAAGATCGTTGAGAAATTGTACAATTTTGCGCTCAACAACGCAATTAAGTACAACAAAGAGTATTGGAATCGCGGCGGATGGCAAGCATGGCGTTGGCCATTGGTTAAACTATTTGACAGAATCATTTTCAAAGCAGTACGCGAAGGATTTGGCGGTAGAATGCGTTTCTTTGTAGGTGGTGGAGCATTATTGGACATCGAACTACAACGTTACTTCTGCGCCGTAGGTATGCCTATGTTCCAAGGTTATGGTCTGAGTGAGGCTACACCTATCATTTGTGCTAACTCGATGGGACACGCTATCTTTGGCTCAAGCGGCCGCATCGTTAGTCCACTAGAATTGAAGATCTGCGACGACAACGGACAGGAGGTACCTAATGGACAAAAAGGCGAGATAGTTATCAAAGGTGAAAATGTAATGGCCGGTTATTGGCGTAATCCAGAATCAACAGCCAAAACAGTAGTAGATGGTTGGCTACACACCGGTGACATGGGATATGTGACTGACAAACATCCTGGATTCCTTTGGGTAGTAGGACGATTCAAATCATTACTCATTAGCGCCGACGGTGAGAAATATAGTCCAGAAGGCTTTGAAGATAGTTTGACCGATGGTAGCAAGTATATCGAACAAGTGATACTGCACAATAATCAAGATCCATACACCATCGTACTAATAGTACCTAACAAAGATGCACTTAGAGAGTGGACTATCAGTCAAGGAGTAGATGCTAATAGCCTAGAAGGCAAACGCGTTATGCTACAAAAGATACAAGACGAAGTAAACGAATACCACAATGGTAAGTTTGCGGGTATGTTCCCCGAACAATGGTTGCCAAAAGCCATCGCCGTACTACCAGAAGCATTTACCGAGCAAAACCACATGGTAAACTCTACCATGAAAATAGTACGCGGCAAAGTGGAGGAATACTATGCTGACCGTATTGAGTACGCCTATACCCTAGAAGGCAAAGAACTCTTCAACAAGAAGAATATCTCCTCCCTCTAAACTACTAAACTACTAAACTTCTGAACTACAAAAAATGCTCGTCATTTTTATAACCATATCAATCATTGCTATCCTACTAACAAGAGGATTGAAATTAACAGACCGCATCACGGAATTCTCCAAAGGAGCTGGCCATAAGGATATGCTCTTGATGGTGTGGATCTTTATTTTGGCAGGTGCTTTTGCATCCTCAGCCAAAGCTATGGGAGCTGTAGACGCGACAGTAAACCTGACGCTAGAACTACTACCTACACAGTTTTTGCTAGCAGGACTATTTATATCTGCCTGCATCGTATCGCTATGCATGGGTACTAGCGTAGGAACAATTGTTGCACTTGTACCCATTGCAGCCACACTAGCTGACAAAACGGATATGTCCGTTGCCTTAATGACGGCCAGCATCGTCAGTGGCGCATTCTTTGGCGATAATTTGAGTTTTATATCCGACACCACTATTGTAGCTACACAGTCACAAGGCTGTAAACCAAAGGATAAATTCAAGTTTAATTTCTTTATGGTTCTGCCTGCTGCTATACTAGTAGCTATAGCCTACCTAGTGATGGGTAGTGGTACGTCTGAAGTAGTTATAGGTCAAGTAATGTGGTGGAAAATAATACCATACGCTGCTGTACTCATATTAGCAACTATCGGTATGAATGTGATGATCGTACTAGTGATGGGCATCTTGCTAACTGGTATAGTGGGTATAGCAGATGGTAGTTATAATTTTATGGCTTGGATAGAAAGCCTAACAGCAGGTGTAGCAGGTATGGGAGAATTGATCTTGATATCTATGATGGCCGGCGGTATATTTGCCCTTATAACATACCAGGGCGTCATGCAACACATTGTGGAATTTATAACTAGCCGAGTACGTACACACAAAGGTGCCGAACTTAGTATCTGTGCTACAGTAGCATTAGCTAATATGGCTACCGCTAACAATACCGTTGCTATCCTTAGTGTAGGCGATATAGCCAAGAATATCGCTAAGCGTTTTGACATCGATGCACGTCGTACTGCTTCATTGTTAGACACCACATCATGCACCGTGCAAGGATTAATACCTTATGGTGCCCAACTGCTGATGGCAAGCGGTATTGCAGGCATATCAGCTATCAATATTGTACCCTATTTGTTGTATCCGATGCTATTGGGTATAACAGTGATTGTCACTATTATGTTTCCCAAAAGTATCAAACGTATTAACAAACTCTAAAAATATTAAACTATGAACACAACACCTACTCCTCATATTGGGGCAAAGTATGGCGAAATCGCCGAGACAGTCATCATGGCAGGTGATCCACTACGCGCAAAGATGATGGCAGAGAAATATTTGGACAATCCAGTACAATTCAATAACGTACGCGGTATGCTAGGTTTTACTGGCACACACAATGGCAAACCAGTCAGTGTGATGGGCCATGGTATGGGTATTCCATCCATAGGTATCTACACCTATGAACTATTCAACTTCTACGGAGTAAAAAATATCATCCGCGTGGGTAGTTGCGGTAGTATCAATCATGACCTTAAGGTGGGCGATCTAGTTATTGCAATGGGCGCTTGCACCAACAGCAACTATGCTATGCAATACGAGTTGCCAGGTACATATGCTCCTATCGCAGACTTCGACTTGTGCCGCCGCGCAGCAGAAGCAGCCGAGAAATTTGGCTACAACTACAAGGTGGGCAATGTATTCTCATCTGACACATTCTACACCGAGAATGCTCACAACGACAAGTGGATGAACATGGGCGTCCTTGCTGTAGAGATGGAGGCTCCTGCACTGTATATGAACGCAGCACGCTCTGGTAACAAAGCATTAGTTATCTGCACTGTTTCTGACCACATCCTAACCGGAGAATCAACCACAGCAGAACAACGTCAAAACAGCTTCACCCATATGATGGATGTAGCATTTAGTTTGCTATAATGCATATGTACACTCAAAAACTGAACAATAAGAGTACACGATATACTAAAAGCGTATATCATACCCTCTGCTTTATAGCTTTATTATTCTTGCCCAACCTTGCAAAAGCAGAGTATCGCACCGAACCTATTGCATATGGCAACATGGATCAGTGGATAGTAAGATACATCAAAGAGTCTAAGATACTGGGTGGAAAGACAAAAACACTATACACGCCAGGAAAAAGAGATACGATTCGTACGAATGTACCATACAAAGCGGCATCAAACAATCCTTGGGGTTGTAGCGACACTTATGCTAAATTTATGGGCGTAGAAGCTGCTACTACTGGATCAGTATACCCAGAGAAACGAGGCAAAGGTTACTGCTGCAGACTGCGTAACGTACTAACACACGTTTCTGTGGGAAATATATATGCTATGGTATCAGGAACCATATATATGGGACATGCCCTTGAGCCACTAGGTATAATAGCTAAATCCAAACCATATACAGCTATTAACTTTGGCATCCCATTTAAAAAACACCCAGTAGCACTTATGCTAGATTATAAAGCAACTATATCCCAATCTAACGTCATTACCTCTACTGTTAATAATAAAGTAGAGAAAATAAGTGGTAAGGATTGTGCGGTAATTTATGTCTATCTTCAACATCGTTGGGAAGATAAAAGAACAGGCAAAATATATGCACGCCGCGTAGGAACAGCCTACGAAAAAATCACTAAAACCATACCTGAATGGAAAAATAACCACACTATACCTATCCGTTGGGGAAATATCACCAACCAAAAAGATTACAAAGACTACGAAGGCCTCAATAAAGTACAAATGATGGCACGTAACAGTCGCGGAGATATGGTAAAAGTAGAAGAGGTAGGATGGAGCCTAGATGAACCAACACATGTGGTAATGTATATCTCTTCAAGCAATGCTGGCGTATTTAAAGCTAGTGAAGGCAATACACTGTGGGTTGATAATCTTAAATGGGTATATGAAGTTGACTAAGACATCCTGCTAAAGAAGCAATATAAAACAAAAAGAGTTACGAATGATTCGCAACTCTTTTTATTTTCCATTGCCTATAACCTATAGGCACTTTTGCCGTCCCATAGCCGCATCGCGGAGTCCTACAGCAAAGCGTCCTATAGGGTTATGAGGGCAGCAGCCGCATTAGCGGAGTCCACCCATAACATCATACACACGTCCATCCTCTAGCACGATATACAATGCGCCATTGATGAGAACTTTGCGAGCTGTTGATTTATCTACTACGATCTGATCTACATCATTAGCAATATCATCACACAAGACGGATACCACACTGGTACAAGCGGTACCCTTGATATCAGAATTGGTCGTGTACAAGCCGCGCATAGTGAACTTGAGGTCGGCTGTTTGTAAACCCTGACCATTATTGTTCCAAATGATCATCCATTGGCTCTCATCGCCTTGCATATTAGCAGGAAGTTCAAACTTGAATACGCCGTCACCCAAGTGAGTAGCTGCGCTACCTGGCCAACT
>JAFZEQ010000082.1 GCA_017560605.1 Paludibacteraceae bacterium | reverse complement strand
TAATATTGCTTCGCGTTTAGGAGTTTAGAAGTTTAGGAGTTACTCCTGAACCTCTGAACCTTCTTTACCTCAGCTTGCTGTGTATTATCCAACAACTTCCCACACCACGTCAATCACTTTCTTTGCCAACTCGTCGGCCTCTTCCATAGTAGCGGCCTCAGAGTAAACACGGATGATTGGCTCGGTATTAGATTTGCGGAGGTGTACCCAACCGTCAGCGAAGTCGATCTTCACGCCGTCCTTGTCGTTGATGCGCTCACCAGCGTATTTCTCTTTTACTGCCTCTAGCACTTTGTCTACATTGATCTCTGGGGTGAGGTCGATGCGGTTCTTAGAGATGCAGTACTCTGGGAAAGTTGCGCGAAGCTCGCTTACCTTGCAACCTTTTTGTGCTAGGCTGCTGAGGAAGAGTGCGATACCTACCAAAGCGTCACGACCATAGTGGCTAGCTGGGTATATCACACCACCGTTACCCTCACCACCGATGACTGCGTTGGTGCGTTTCATCTCGGTAGTTACGTTCACCTCACCTACTGCACTAGCGCTGTATGAACCGCCGTGTTTAACAGTCACATCGCTCAATGCGCGGGTAGAAGACATATTGCTTACAGTGTTACCTGGAGTTTTGCTCAATACATAATCAGCTATAGATACCAATGTGTACTCCTCGCCGAACATATCGCCGTTCTCGCAGATGATAGCCAAACGGTCTACGTCTGGGTCTACTACGAAACCTACATCTGCTTTGCCCTCGCGCATGAGGTCAGAGATCTCAGTGAGGTTTTGTGGCAATGGCTCTGGATTGTGTGCAAAGTGACCTGTTGGCTCGCAGTTGAGCTCAATGATGTTCTTCACGCCCAATGCTTTCAAGATAGCTGGGATAGCCAATCCACCTACAGAGTTTACACAGTCGATAGCTACGGTATAGTTCTTAGCTTCGATAGCTGCTTTATCTACTAGTTCGAGTGCCATCACGTCGCGTACATGATCCTCGAGGTAGTCACGACGGGTGATCTTACCTAGGTCATCTACTTCAGCAAAGTTGAAGTCCTCTGCCTCTGCGATAGCCAATACTTCTTTGCCTTCTACATCGTTGAGGAACTCACCCTTCTCGTTGAGGAGTTTAAGAGCGTTCCATTGTTTTGGGTTGTGACTTGCAGTTAGGATGATACCACCAGCAGCGTTCAAGCCTGTTACAGCGAGCTCGGTGGTTGGGGTGGTAGCTAGACCGATGTTGATCACATCATAGCCCATACCCACTAGGGTACCACATACCAATTGGTCTACCATCTCGCCACTGAGACGAGCATCACGACCTACTACGATTGTCTTGTTGTCTGGCAACATAGCCTTACGCTGGGTAGCGTAAGCTGCTACGAAACGCACAACATCCACTGGGCTCAAGCCCTCTGCTACGCGGCCACCGATGGTGCCACGAATACCTGAAATACTTTTAACAAGTGCCATTTTTCTTAGTATCTTTTGATTTTTATTTTAAGATCGTATCCATATGGAGTCACAGAGCTGTTCTCCTCACTAAAGCCCATTTTACTTGGGCAGATGATTTTGCATTGCGAATCTGTATATTTCATATACTTCAGCGCTACTTGCCAACCAGTGCAAGCATCATTAGACTGCTCCATATACTTAAACTTGATAGGATCTGGGTTATCCATGGTTGTCCAGAAGTACAAGGAATCTGCAGGCTCTGTCAATGTATAGCGTTTAAATCGCAACAGGATATCATCTCCTGCTTCCACCTCTGCATTCTCACGGCAGATGCTATCGCCTGGATACACAGAAGTGGTATCTCCTAGTTCTACCATATGAAAATAGAAGTTATCATAGTCAGGTACGCGATAGTACACATTATCGCCCCACGCATCATCTGCAGGAAGTGTATCTACAACGACTATTCCACTACGACTGATATAGTTTTCTATCAGTTCACGCTCTTTTTTCAGTTGCTCTGAATAGATATTACTATTGCAGCTATATGCAACTAGAACCAATAAGCCAAGTATACAAAATTGTATTTTTCTCATCATTCTGCTGTTATTACAAACTTTAGATTTGTATATGGTTTTATCAAACTTGTTCCTTCTACGCCGTAGGCCGCATACCAAGGTGCTACTACCACCATCTGCTCACCCGCGCGCATCATTTGCAGCGATCGATAAATAGCTAGTGGCAAATCATTGCTACCTACTTGCATCTGTTCTTTCATATCTGCCACCAGAGTATCATTGAGTTCATAGACAGACATTTGTAAAGTTACCATTTGCCCTTTTTGCAGCGAATCTCCCTCTGTTTGCTGGGTTTTGGTATACCATACGCCAAAGTCATCCAAGGCGTATTTCAAACTATCTTTTTCCACATAATGCAAACACGCTTTGTCTGCTGCATTGGTCATTTCCTTATTAAACAACATTTGTGCCATTGCCTGAGCGTCCACATCATCCATACCCAAATGTTTAACTGGCTGTGGATCGGTTTTGCAAGCCGATAGTACGCTAACAACCAGAGCTATCAGAACAGCCCTCCCCCCAATAATATTACGACCTAAATTACGCATTCAATCCTATAAGCACAAATTTGGGCACAAAGGTAGTGATTTTTTCTGACATATGCAACAAGGGTCTAAATATTTATTCAAATATTTGTATATTAAGCACACTATCAACTCAAACCAACAACAAAAATATCAGTTTATGGCATTTTTTTTGCTCAATTAGAAAAAAAATCGTATCTTTGCAGAATATTTATTCTAAGTAGAATAATTTGTTTTTTACGATATAGAAATTATAACTACTTATATTAAACTGATATGAAAAAATTTATCCTCATTGCCATCTTGGCTATCACTGGCATTGCTGCCGCAGTAGCACAACCACGCGCCATCGGTGCTAACTTAGGTTACGGTGTTGATATATCGTATCAACACACAGTAGGTCAATCTAATGTGATTGATTTGTCATTGAACTTCCCTGGTTTTGCAGGCATAGGTGCTAGTGCAACATACGACTGGCTCAATCCATTTGGTGCAGTTATTCCTTGGGACTACGAGGGTCAATGGAACTGGTATATGGGTGTAGGTGCAGGTGTAGGTACCCATCGTTTTAAGAGTCTCTATACTGGTGTAGTAGGCCATGTAGGTATATCATACGACTTCTGGTTCCCATTGCAACTATCAGTTGACTGGCGTCCTAATATAGGTATCAACTGGGTACCTGACACCCCTATACACTTCAACAAGCAAGGCCTATATGGTTTCTCTTTGGGTGTACGCTATTTGTTTTAATAAGGCTTTGCCTTACTAGCAACTTCACGATTGTCTAACTCATACCGTTTTCTTATGAAGAAGCTGCATTATTACCTATTAAGCACTCTATTGCTTGTGCTTTTAGCTGCGCCATCTATGGCACAGTCTACATCATCGTGTTTGGATAGTCTGAAACGCGTGGAGGATAAACTAGTGCAACTGAGCGAACGATACATGGCGCAACAAGATAGCCTCTACCAAATCATGAGCAAATGCACGACAGATCAGGAGATCTTGGCGCAACACGAGGTGCTAAAAAAGATTGAAAGTAAGATGCACAAGAATGCCAAGCATATCGAGAAGGTACAGAACGAGAAAAAGGTAGAGCAAGCTCGTATCGATCATATAGAGCGCGAAGCCGACCTGGCCAAGAAGCACGCACAGGTGCAAGCTATGACCACCGTTCCGCTCAAGGGCGAGCTGAATGCTCATAAGTGGGTAGATCTAGGACTACCCTCAGGCACTAGGTGGGCCACCTACAATGTCGGTACTAGTCAGATCCATGGTGTAGGCACACGCATTGCTTGGGGCGAACTAGCCACCAAGAAGACCTTCTCGCCTAGTGCCTATACGCTCAACAATGTAGAGTTACCCTGCTATGCAGGCAATGCTAAATACGACCTAGCTACGGTCAAATGGGGCAAAGGATGGTATACACCAACCAAGGAGCAATGGGACGAACTCATTGAGTATTGCGACTGGAATTATGTGATGATCAACGGTATCAATGGTGTGCTCTTTACTAGCAAAAAGACTTACAATTACATCTTCTTGCCTAGTACAGGTTATACCGACGACGAGACCTACAAACTCAAATACACCACCTATAACTTGGCTTATTGGACTTCCACTACCCAGCGTAACAATGGTGCTTTTTCGTATATAGCCAACTACGAGCAGGGTTATATCACTAGTACCAATAGATATATTGCCCACTGTGTGCGAGCAGTCTGCGATGGACCTGGCGTTGTACTCAACACCACACAAACCAAAGCTACCACTACTGAAACTACTACTGAAACCACTACTCAGACAGCTAAAAGTTCTACTACAACCCAACAGACAGCAACTGACACCCAAGAGACTAGCACTAAACAGCAGAAAAAGAAAGTCACTATTCAAGATGTCAATAACGCTATCGACAACACCACCAACACCGTCAAAAAAGTCAACAAGGTGTCTTGTCCTAAAATAAGTAGACACTAAAAAGTGTCATTATGAAGTACAAATTTACTAAAACGGACAGAATGCGTATTGTCCATGAGTACGAAACAAGTGATTTAACTTATGCAGAATTAGCTAAGAAGTACGGTCTTTC
>JAFZEQ010000081.1 GCA_017560605.1 Paludibacteraceae bacterium | reverse complement strand
TTAGAACAACGAAGTGGTTAGAACAGTGACGCAGTCACGATAGAACACTTTAACTATGCTATGCGCTATCGCGCAAGGCGCATAGCGCGAGCCACCTCACGTTTGTCATCTGCTGCACGAAGAGCTTGGCGCTTATCATAGGTATGCTTACCCTGGCAAAGCGCTATCTCCATCTTAGCTAACCCCTTCTCATTAATAAACAAACGCAGCGGGATAATTGTTTTACCGGTATCTTTTACTTGTTTCTCTAGTTTTCTAAGTTCCTTCTTCTGCAATAGCAGTTTTCTATCACGCTTGGCCTCGTGGTTGGTATAACTACCAAAGCGATACTCTGCGATATGCATCTGCTTTACCCAAAGCTCACGACCCACAAACTGGCAGTATGTATCTGCCAACGACGCCTTGCTCTCGCGTATTGACTTGATCTCTGTACCATATAGCTGTATACCCGCTACATAGCGATCCATAATCTCATAATCAAACGACGCACGACGATTCTTAATATTTACATCACTCTTTAGACGCATTACCGCTAAATATTAAACCAATTGCAAAGGTACAACAAAAACCGAAATACCGCAACTGTTTTCTAAATTTTTATACAATTTATTTTATTTACAAACAAAATTCTGAGTAGCCTTCAGCATCAACCAGTATCTATCCTTATAGACACAGATTCCTGCACCGAGATGAGTGTACTTAGGATTCAGAATATTTTTTCTGTGTCCATCCGAATTCATCCACATCTCTTCTACTAGATATCTACCTGTTTCAGCATATGACTTCTTAACCTCGCAAGAAGCAATATTCTCAGCTGCCCAGCAGTTGATGTATCCTACTAGTTCTAAACGTGTAGACATTCTCTCTTTGCCAGACACCACACTGGTGTGTGAAAAGAAGTTGTGTTTAACCATATCATCCGAATGACCTCGTGCACACATATTCAGCGCATGGTCAAACTTAAACAGAGGCAAGCCATGTAGCGCACGCTGACGGTTTGACTCATAGAAAACAGCTGCCTCTAACAAACTTATATCTACCGAACCAGCCACCACAGGCTCGTTAAAACCTGGATAATTGGTATAGTTTTCATGTGTGTATTGTTCATACATACTGTCATGCCACTGAGCTGACACAGCTAGACTAACTAGCAAAGATAATAATAACAATTTAGTTTTCATCCTTCTTATTCTATTTCATAGGTTTTACATCTTACACATCTCTCAAAATAGAAACCTATACATACGGTTGCTTTAACACCAACCACAAAGTCGCTCAATCCAGGTACTTTGGGTGCATTAAATATCGCATTATTCAGTTTGAATGTTGAGAAATCCCACTTCGAGTTTTGAGGTATACTCACCAAAGATGTTTCTGGCTTATGAATATTAGTCAGAGATACATCCTTCACTATATGCATCATATTAATATCGCAGAACACCGACAAACGAGTTCGCCACTCTGGATCACCTTTAGCACGATGACTAGGTCTATACTTAGTAGTACCACGTTGACGTATACCACCAGCTATCTCCCAGCCAAACTCCAACGAACCATACAAGTCAAAGATAGTCCATGGTGCCGTAGTTTGAGTAGTACTAATAGGCACATCCTTGCGCAAACCATGGTGGTCCATTTCACCAAAAGTACCCAAGAACTGATCATATTTAGCAGTTGTCGTACACAAGGCCTTTGAATAAGAATCTGTATTAAAGTTCACCTGCAACTTCAATCCAGCCATACCATATAGTTCGTCTATACCCACACCTAACATCAGGGGCACTTGCAGGGTATGACTCTGACCCTTGTCTAGACGATCACTAAAATCATATGTCAAATGATATGGATAACCCTGTGTGTCGTGTACACCATCATCAGTTATACTAAAGTCTTTGACCTCGGCCGCCAACTTTTGCAGACGGTAGCCAACACCCGTCTGGAACTTGAAGTAGTGTTGCTGAAGCTCAATACTTAATCCTGCTCCGTATATTCCACCTGGCTTACCCTTGACAAAATCACTACCTACCGACATAGGTTGCGAATGACCGATCTCAGACCATAAGCCAAACAAAAGGTGAGTAGCCGAATATGTACCTATAGGCAGACCTTTATCGCGCATAAGCGGATGCAAACGAGTAAAGTTCTCTACACCCGCTTCTTGCATCACTTCCTTACGAACTACCCGTCGTAGTCGGTCGGTTGTAGGGAAATGCTCACGCACAATCGACTCTTGGTCTGTTTGAGCCAAGATACTCGTGCTACAAGCAAGCAACAACAATATGTATAGTACTCGTTTCATTATAATCAATTACCTATTATCACTTTTATAGTACGACGCTCACCCGTGTCTAGAACCATCTCGACTAGCAGTGTCATATTGGTGCCACTAATAAACTGCGACAAATCCTTATTGCCAGCATAATTATTAGCATCTGGTATAAACCTGCCAGAGGTTAACTCTTCACCAAGCATAGTACATATCCGATATGTACCCGCATGCGATGCCAAGAAGTGGATAACCGGATTAGCCTTTGGTACTGCTGTTGGCACTACCGAGAAGTAGGTGTCGTTTGGCACAATCGCATCTCTCACCAGTACAGGGCAAATAGGACAAGTCATAGTGGTGTATCCATCATCCGCACGAGTAAGCTCTACCTGATAGTAGTTGCTGCAATCACCAGGTTGATTCATCAGCAATTGCTCTGGCAAGTATAGGTATTCTCCTGTAGCTCCTGGCAATGGCTTACCATTTTGATACCACTGATATTTAGAGAAGACATAACCACCATTATACTCCTCGTTGTACAGCATAATCACATCATTCCAATGTTGCTCGTGTATCCACGATGGATACCAGAAACTGATAGTTGTATCCTTACGTTGCAACGAGTCACCACATATACCATTATGCATTACCACACGCATAGTATAGATGTTAGGCTCTGGATAATTTTGCTTGGTTTCGTTAACATAACTATTAACACCCTGTGACGAATCAAAATATGCGTGAGGTGGCTTTGGCAAATCATCACCACGTGGTATAGGAATAGTAAAGTAACTCAAAGTAGGATCTAGCGGTGCATGTACGATATCCTCAAAGCCCTGCGAGTGACCAAAATCGTCAAAGAAGACTGAGTACTCGATCAATCTGCGACCTGACAACCACTCGTATTCAACTACCAACTCTTCATCATCGGCACATAGCACATCGCCTATCGCAATCTCGTACTTGGTTGTATCTATCACTTCGAGATAGAGGTAGTTATACTGCTTGCACCCCCAATCGTTGAGTGTAATAGTATCATATACACCAGGTTCGGTATACTCCTGACCAAAGTAGTAATACTTCTCTGTCACACAAATCGTGTCATATGTTTCTACAATAGTAGTATCCAATACAGTCAAATACAAGTGTACTATCGAGTCACAATTGTGTATAGTCCGCAAGGTATCTAGATACATACCCGATTGGTTCAATGCTTTATCACCAAACTGGTAATATTCATCCGCGCAAATGGTATCAAAAACATCATGGTCATATGCCTGACAAACCGTCAGGTATAATTCATAAATGGAGTCACACTGCGTATTCTGCGTTAGCAAGGAGTCAGCATAATAATAGCCACCCGCCCATGCCTGATGTATATCGCGTCCTCTCCACCTGAAAGTCTCATCCGAACATATAGTTGCAGAGTCAACATGCTTGTAGGCAGGTAAAACATGAATTAAAGCAGTAAAAATAGAATCACAGCCTCCATTAGCACACTTTAGACACGTTGATGTCTGTAAAGTATCACTCACCAAGGTATCCAGCACACCATACACACTGCCCGGCTCATAGTATTCTGGTACTGGTTTATAAGTATAACTATCATGCAATTGGTAACTATCATTCGAGCAGAGCGTCACATCTGCTATCGAATCGTATGTAGGATAGATGTAGATATGATAACAAAAGACTATCGAGTCACAGGTGTTATCCCAACTTCTATAACGAACCTCTCGCGTCTCATCTGGATTAGGAACCAGCATACCTGGTTTCCACAACAAGGTAGAGTCTATCGCAAAACGAACAGAATCCGGACCATACCACATGGTATCAGCATGCATCACAGTCTGGTTATCGCAAGCATGTACCGTTCTTGTGATATAGTATACCGGTTTCACATACAACTCTAATACATACGTCGAGTCACATCCTCTATTCGTATATAGCGAATCATAATACACACCAGTCTTAGTATATTGCTTACCTCTCCACTCGTATACTTCGCGTTCGCATATTTTAGCATGCGTTACATACTCATATGATGGATATACTGTTAAGTGCAAATACACGGTACTATCGCAACCATTAACAGATTTCAGAATTCGTTGACTAGTGTAGAAGGTTGTGTCCTTCATTGTAGAATCTATCATATTGGTCATCGGTCTGAAGACTATCACTTCATCTGCCACATGCCCACCACCTTCAAACACAAACACACTATCACTTTCGCAAGCAGTGGCCTCAATAATCGTATTATAAGAAGGTAGAACATTCAAAGTTAAGTAGTATGTACTATCACATCCAAGTGAGGTAGTATAACGCACGGTGTCATAATAAATACCTGCTTGAAGTACACGATCACCTGGTTTATAACTATAATATACCGAATCACGATGCTCATCTACTTTGTTTGTATTAAGTATTTCAAAATTCCAGCCATACTGATCACCCGTATATCCTCGTCCTTGCCAATCTATTCGTTCGTCCTGACAAATAGTATACACCGAATCAAATCGATAAATCGGCTTAATATACAACTGAATACCAAAAATTGAGTCACAGCCATGTTTGGTTTTTAGCGTATCACCCACTGTTAACCATCCTGACTTAGATATATCAATGGAATCATGTACACCACCTTGCTGATCTATCCAAGTGTAGTATCTATCAATAGTATCTTGACATACCGAATCCTCTTGAACAAACTTGTAGGTAGGATAAACTACTAGATATAGATTAACCAACGAGTCACAACCATGTATTGACTCTAACATTACGGACGAATCTTTTAGAATAATGGTTTCCTTGTTTGTCACATTCACAGCGTGATCAGGAGTAAAAGGTATAGGAATAGCACGCGTACCATTTCTATCTTTCGGACGCCAAATATATGGATTTTCCTCATTATTACAGATGTAAATCGTATCAGTCGTATTATAGGTCTTATTCACCTGCAAGTGCAACACCAACACACTATCGCAACCATTCACGGCCGTCAGTGTATCTCTGTACACACCTGATTGTGTCAGATTCATAAACCTATCTACTTGCGGATTGGTGAAGTTATAAGGCAACTCATTATCACAAATACTATCATAAATAGGCACTACAATTGAATCTAGAATAGTTAAGTTAATCTCAATGATACTATCACAACCGTATTGATTGAATATGGTTTTTAGTGTATCCACATATATTCCGCTCTTTGTCAGATTGTGCAAACGTGGAGTTTCTGGACTAGCAAAAGAGTAAGGTCCAGCACTTTGACACCAAGTGACTGACTCAGTATATTTTGCACTAGGATGAATCGTCAAGTGTAAATGTATCACACTATCACATCCATTTATCGATGGTATAATATCAGTATATTCGCCGGATTGACTCAAGCCCTGGAACTTCAACGCACGACTATCCGGATAATTATATGGCAGTGCACTTTCACATATCGTATCATATACTATCGGATCGTCATACGTAGGATGCACATATACAATATGCATAATTGCACTATCACAACCATTAATGGTAGTAGCTACACCCTGCAAAGTATGCGTATGAGTCTTTTTGTCAGTAATCTTCCACTCGCCATTTGCATTATAAACAGACTCTAAAAAAGTATACGACTCGTTATCACAAATATGGTTGGTATCAATCTTTAACACCTGATGATACGAAGGATGCACATTGATAATAATCCGCATCACACTATCACACCCTTGCTTTGAGGTATAACTAACCGAGTCAACAAAGTTGATTGTATCTGACAATATTGTTACTGGCATTGAGGTAGACAAACCTGCCGAATATTGTATACCCTGATATATTCGGTTTTGCCAAACTATCGTATCGTCATCACACATAGATACTACAGTATCGATTCGATAACCTTTAATCAGCTCTACATGCAGACGCCATATACTATCACAACCCGCGTGATTGGTACCTTGGTACTCATACCATCCTTCCTTATCAGTCGGAATCTCATTTGCTTTAATCCACTTGTTAGCCTTAATATCCAACACGTCTGCTTTATCTACACTCCACGTCGTATAACCACTATTTTCACATACCTGCATCTGCAAGGTATCGTAGAATGCTTTGCTCAAAGTTAAGTTGAGGTAGAAAATCGAATCGATACCAATAGGCGATTGACGCTTCTCCATATAGGTAGTATCCTTGGTAGGAAGCGGACTTATGGTTTTAAATAGTTTGCCATTCCTATACCATTCATACTTCGACTCGTTATCACAAACCGCTGCACGGGTTGTATCACGGTATACTATTCCAAAACGAATACGTAATTCATATATACTATCACATCCATTGGTTGTAGTGTAGTTTTTAACTATCGTATCGTTTTTAGTAACCACATAGTCAAGATTGCTTACTTTGGAATCTGCTCCACCTATCTTCATACCCTGCCATTCCATATAATCCTCGTTGGATATGGTCACCTCCTCTACCTCATCATACCTAGGGTAAACAGTTACCTTAAGCGTATACGTACTATCGCAATGCGGCGCTTTCGTGGTTTTGTAGTCATCGTGATAAGTAAATTCGCCAGCAACATCTAATGGTATAGATACCGATTCATGTCCTGGCCAAGTATACTGACCTCCGGGAGCTGTTTGGCATACCGCAACGCTATCTTCAAAATGATATGACTTATTAAGCGTAACACGCCTAGTAACTATACTATCGCAACCATATCTTGTCGTAAAAGTATGTGTATATTCTTTTGTAACTGGAAGTTTATCACCCGGTTGAATATCAAATCGCTTTATCGTTATTACCTTCTGCTTATTATCCTCTACTATGGTATCTAGCCAAACCCATTGGTCACAAACAAGCGTATCAAACTTATGGTTGTATGTAGGACGAACTACAAATGTTTGGCGCAAACGTAAGTCACATGTGTTAACTTGTGGTATAATTTCTTCAAAGACCTTGTTCTCATTTAATTGAAATTTAAATGTTTGACCGTCTACAATATGCTCCGTTACCGTATCCGCTTTCAATTTATATTTTTTCCCTTTATATGTAAACTCAAACTCACCTCCATAACATTCTTGATAATATTTTGACTGGAAATTCAAGGTGTCAACAATAATTCTTGCCGTAACAGCATCTACCAATTCATATTCACATATCGGCGTATGGCTATAGACATACAAACGAACTTCATTGGTATCTGCTTTCGAGAATAAATAGTCATTAACATTTCTTTTATCAGATGTAAACAGAGTGTCATCTTCAATCTCCCATCTTAGATAATCATAGTCAAAGTTTATTAGCGAGGTAAAATCCACTTTATCGTTGATACAAATTCTCTTCTCATAGATATTCTCTCCATCTATCAGCATATCCACTGCACGGTTGGCACGAGAGCCTGCAGAGTAAGCATACGATTCTCCACCACCTTTTTTAGCACCCATTCCATATACTCGTGCAGTGAAAGCACCATTTACATTTTTATTCTCCAAATAATGCGCTGCAGGTGAAACCGGAACTTGAGCGTATTTATATTCTTTTCCGTCCACCGAAATAGTACTATACAATTGAGCATCTAGCCGCTGCCCATCCAAGTACATACTATTGGCATACTGCCCTGGAACAACGATATTTACATAATGATTCTGTACTACCTCACTCTCGGTAAAAGTGGCAAACAATAGCGATTGAGTAGCATACTCCAACGGTATTATTGGAGTCATACTCGGACGAGCCGCTTTATTGTTCTCATTCCCCTCAGCCTGTTTTCCTAATGTATACAGAAAGCATGCCGCTGTATTGCTACACTCATAATAATTAGCTACACCATTGATCGTATCTTGATATGTATCCAAAGCGTTCAGCGTGCACACATATGTTCCATTCTTACTTATCTCGGTATTGTCACTAAAAGCGGTAATGCGAACATGTTCCGTTTTATTTTTATAATTCTTGGTCGGAGTAACCACATATCGTTTTCCCCATTTATCCGTAGGATATGTTTGCGCACTTAGATGATTTATCGTTTCGTCGTAATATGGTATTCGAGAAGCTTGATGACCATTAAAAACTGCAATCGGTCTATCTGCACAAATAGTTGTTCCCGAAAGACCTTTATACGAAGCTCCGGAGCGATACATAAAAACCTCTCCTTCATTCAACTTAATACTCAAGTCTTCGTAAACGATTGTATCAACTTTTATAATATCATCATCTTCATACAGTTCCTTATCTAGTTCGGTCTTCTTTATTCTAAGTTTCACATTCGTACCATCTGCCGTGCCTACTATCGCAAACATAGTCGATTCATGATCACCATAATATGTCTGCACCACATATTCACGCTCTAATGCTCCCTCTGGCAATACACATGTTCCGCCATACGCACCACTACGAGAGTTAGTAATGTACAACGAAATAGGCTTGGTAGAAGTCACAAAAATTCCTCGTTTAGAGATCTGATCCTCTGCTGGAACATCTGGTATGAAATCCACATATGCCTTTGACAGCTTTATCTTAATCGTTTTTTGCGATTTAGGATTTACTCTAAATTCATCCGATGTCCCATCAAGCAGATATGTCACCGTTACATCAGCACCTTCCTCCGAAGCCGCATGAAGATACAAAGTTAAATTATCACTATCCGATTCTGTAGAACCTTGATTCTTAAGAAAGGTTGCATAAAACTCCGTTCCTTCTGTCGTATTATACTTCGTATTCTCCCACTCATCGGCCACGAGTATAGTAGAAATACTAGTAAACAACACCAGCAACATTAGGCGTAAGCATTGTGCTACACCTGCAGAGGCTTGACTGAAATATGAATGGCATTTTACTAGCATACTACCAGAAGTATATCACTTAACTATAAACTACGTTTATCTTTTCTTAAGAGCAAGCATTCTTTACTCACCCGAAAAACGCGCAAAGATACGGATTTTTTCTCATATTTGCAAATTTTTAGATTTTTCTGCCACAATTTTAATAACTTAGAAGCAATTTATACCCATTTATACACAACAAGCGAGGGCTTTACAGTCCTCGCTTGTCTAATCCAAATATAAATTAATACTCTCCGTAATCTACAAAATCGCCATTCTCAAATGCCCAGTCATAGATAAAATCTTTGTTATTAGGCTCTACTCGAATATGGTTAACCGATAGCTTAACAGTCATATCACCCCACGTCTCAGGAGCTGTTACACTCCACCAACGTCGATCCTTAAAGCGATAAACAAACACCCGAACTGGCACCTGGTCCTCACCCTTGATTCGAGCGGCTATCACAATCTCGTCTATACCATCTGCATCAAAATCGTATTGCGTTATTGCATATTCGTGATTCTCATACATATCGGCATATAGAAACTCAGCCTCGCCGTCTACACCAAATGGATCAGGATATTCCATGTTCAACCTATTACCATGCTTATCTACTAATACAGCACACATACCTACTTCATAGAAGTAGAACTGAACCTTTAGATTACGACCTTCGTAGCGATAGGTCACACCTACCCTGCGATGGTCTTTTACAGGCTTGTATAGTTTGCACTTATGCACACCACTTATAAAATCCTTTTGCACAGATGGAGGCGGTAGAGGTCTTTGGAGTAGCCACCTACAAACTACCACCCCCAACAGCAACACCAAAGCCGTCAATAAAATATACATCGAGTAATTTCTTTTAGGCTTTGCAGGAGGTGGCGGTGGAGGGTTAAAACCCCCAACAGCAACCAAGTGGATGTTCTTCTTAATAGCATCCACCATATTCTCCATAGCAACCTGCATACCATTGTGAGTATCAATGTATTGCAAACTAGCTATATAAATCAGCAACCCCTTCTTAATGGCAGAGTCATCAATGCGAAATGGTATGATAGGTTTCTTAAAAAGATTAGCTGTAGCTACTTCATTTACCACCCATGGCGAACTATTTGAATTCGATGATAAAACGAGCAAGAAAACCTTACTATTCTCAATCTGATCTACTATTTTTTCTGGAAAATTCTCACCAGGCTTCAATCCTTCTTCATCTATCCAATAGGTTAAACCTGCCTCTTTCAAAACATGCTGAATACGATATATGATACTCCTAGGATTAATGTTATTTTGGCTATCGACATAATCCCTACGAGCGTAACTTATGAACACATCATACTGCTGCATATATTCTAATTATTAAGGGGATATAACAGCAATATTTCTTTACTCCGTTGCCTCTTTAAACTCTTCCAAACTGATATCAAAGGTATACAATACCTCGTCGTTGGCATTCAAGTAACGATAACACATCTCATAACCATTGTCATAAAACAGATTAAGTTCCCGCTTAGCAACTTCATCAGCCGTTTCAATAGAAGCCAATACCTCATCTTCTGCCTGTGTTGTTAATAGCTCTGATAGTTCAGGATCTAGCGTTTCAGTAACGCCATTTAACCTATATGAGTACACTATCTTGCCGTCTTCTTTTACAACCTCTAGCACTGTACACTCTGGGGTACTATATAAGTCTAATTGCTCGTTATATGCTTTGATAGTGGAATCTATTACATACTCCGGATCATAAAAATCACTACCGCCAGGATTTATGAGAAAAGAATTCAAACCTACTACAATCAAGACACATGCTAAAGTATATACCCCTAATATGATCTTTTCAGGCAGTTTCCATGTACGTGTTTGACGAGGAATCATGTTTTCTACATGTGTTGACATCAACAAGTAAGATAACCATATAGTAGCCCATATTAATTGTCTAACACTGCTAAGTGCAGATACATCATCCATAATAAAGTACAAAGAAATACCCACCAAACCATCAATTGCTATCATAGCAATATAGGTCGCAGCTAGAGCTACTGCATTGGTTGCTCTTTTGTAAAAGGCCCTAATAGTCAACACGGCTATTGTGGCCAAACTTAAAATATAAATAGCATATAGAAGACTAGTGAAGCCACTAAAACCTACCCCGAATAAATTAACAATATTCCATATACACGACGCAACAGCTCCTAAGCCAACACCTACCCAAAGGAAAAAAGCCAACCATCCAGAAACAGTCAACGACGCTTGATACTCTTTCTCCTCATTTTCAATCTTGACTTTTTTAACAGTATCCTCCAAGTAGTTCTCACATTTATCCTCAAACTCAGCTCTAGCATTAGTCAAGCCACATAGCATACCTTGCTGCATGTCCATCTTTCGGTTTTTACATACCGAACAGAATTTCAATTGTTCTTCGCGTGTCATAGTATTGTGTCATTTATTTATTATCGCCACAAAGATACAACATTTTTTGTATTTACACAAATAAATGGTATCATTTTACCTTATAAACTTGTATATTTAAATATAAAGTTGTATCTTTGCCTAGTAATTTAGATATTTAACTTAGCTAATTTAATAATTATGACTTTCACACCCAATTTTATTACATCACTAGCAAGTAACGAGATTTTTGTTTTTGGCAGCAACCTCTATGGTGCACATGGCGGAGGTGCAGCGCATATTGCACACGAGCGATTCGGTGCAAAATGGGGAGTAGGTGTTGGCCCTACTGGTCAATGCTATGCTATACCTACTATGCAAGGTGGATTAGAAACCATCGCGCCATACGTCAATGATTTTGTAGCTTATGCCAAGGAGCACACCAATCTACACTTCCTTGTAACACGCATTGGATGCGGCATAGCTGGCTTCACCGACGAGCAAATGGCTCCACTCTTCAAAGACCTACTTAACCTGCCTAATATCTCCTTACCTAAGTGCTGGGTAGAGATATTGCAAAAATAAATGATTCAGTCATATAGATAAAAAAAGCAGCACCTATCACGGTGCTGCTTTTTTTATGTATATAAACAAGACTTACTTACTCTAGATCCAATAACATACATACTCACGCAGTACTGAGTCGTATTTCACAAATCCTACACCCTCTTGGTCTATTCTTCCCATAAACAGTTTGATAAGAATATATACCAATACTGCTAGTAGTATCAATACGCCCAAGACAGTAAGCGCCGCAAGAAATATTTTGGCCAAAACCGAACAGATTACTTTCCAGACCGACTCCTTGTTAGCTACTATAGAAAATATAATAGATCCCAACAAACACAATCCTGCTAAACTAAACAAGATGATTCGTATAGTATTAAAAAACTGTATCGATCCTAAGCACCAGCCTAGTACAAAGATAACAGGACCAGCTAAAAGTAATGTCATATCCCATCTATTAACAGTCAAGACCATACTGCCACGTTTAGATTTTACCCTTGCAATAATGTAACACACTAACAATATCAAGGCACCACAACCCAAAAGAATTAAATTAGTAACACTCATAATTTCGATTTTAATTACAACTATGCATACCATCAGAACCAACCAGTAATCTTACAAGCAGCATTCATATAAAAGGTTTTAATTGCTAAACACAAATAGGCAAAACAGGCAATAAGAGTTTCACACAATGTAGGTCTTTTACTTAAATCCGTACACCTTCCAAATGCCATTAACTTTTTTAAGCATCACTTTTACATTTGTGTTGCCATAACGAGTAATATCTTGGAATCCTACGCAATTGATTTCAGATGACGGGCTACATGTTACATATACTTTCTTATGATTAATACCAATACGTGGTTTCTCTTCGCCAGGCAAATAGATCAAACCATCTTTTACTACTGCGTCCCATTGAAAATAAAGATATCCATCTTCCTCAAAATACCACTCATCTTGTACATAAGCAATAGCAACTTCATAGTTACGCATCAAAGCGGGTATCCACCCTAAAATATTTAACTTTGTTCCACCTTGTTCCGAAAAATACAAAGGGAATATTGAAGAAACTGAAATGCCACGACTATTTATTTCATTTACTAGCTCAGCGGTATACTCTTCATCTGTATACAAGATCATTTTTGAAAAATCTTGCAACAATATAGATTGTATGAAGTTATATGTAATCGCAGCAGGTGTTGCACATTGCTCTACCTCTGCCTTGCTTAACCGTTGTACAATCGGATTGGGCTGTGCAAATGAATTTGTAAAACTAAATAAAATTACAAATAATAAAACTAATTTCTTCATACATTTGATAAATTTATTCCAGATCTTACAGCTTCACTGGTGTTGCTACATTAATTAAATTATATTTTAGATATCTAACATGATTGAAAATCCTAACAACGTCTAAAATGAGATAACTAATATATCCCCAGCCGCAAAGATACGACTTTTTTTTCACATATACAATAGCTGCCTTTATTTTTGTTAATTTTTCTTTTAAACTCACCTGCATTTCTTTTACCACACAACACAGGCAAATAACTATACACCTAGAAACTTCAACGTATATTGGCAACGACTACCACTATAAAAAATATCCAATACTTGTGCATAGATATCATTAGGCGATATTGCATCAAACAAGGTCATAGACGACTTAACCTTCAACGCATCTGTATAACCCAAAATTTGCTCGGCTGATTTATCTTTATGAGCCAGCAGAGCTTGAGTTATCTCACGAAGACGCGCATTTAGCGTAGGCTCGGCCAAATACGCTTCTGCCTCCTGACGAGAGACAATACCATACATTTGACACATACCGCTGTACCCCAATCCCTTGACCTGAGGAAAGATATACCAAATCCAGTGACTGCTCTTATAGCCATTTTGGATTTCACGCAAAGCAAGTGGATAATCTGTTGCTTGTGCCTTCAAAAAACGATTAAGATTGTTATTCATAAACATTATTATAATAAAAAATCACACTCCATTCTTACACAACTCTATATCCTACAAAAGCACGCATGAATCTATCATATTTCACTAGGAACACCATCTCCTCCTCACGACCCTTCATCAATTGTATAATAACATAAGCTACCAATATCGTCAAAATCAATAGTAATACAAACAAGGTAAGCCATATTATGAACATTTTCCCAAAAATCGAGCATAGTATTTTCCATATCGAACCCATATTTGTGAAAATAGAAAACAACATCGTTCCTACAAAACACGCAGCTGACAAACCGAAAACCACATATTGGAAAGTATTATATGGAGGAACAACTCCTTTGAACCAACCTAGAAAAAAGAATACAGGACAAGCCAGAAGCATCGCCATATCCCAACCATTGGCAGTAAAAACCATTTCACCTCGCTTTGATTTGACTAAAGCAATGATGTAACATGTTAATAATAATGCAAATCCGCAACCCAAAAGAATAGCATGTGTAGTAGTCATAATTGATAAATAATTTAATAGTTAAACTTTATATAATTTTTAATTTTAATAGTCTATTTCTTGACGTCTTTGTGTAAATCTGCCGCAAAGGTAGTGCATTTTTCTGACACTACCAAATATTTTGTGTATTTTTTACACATTTTGTGTATTTTTTACGCATAAATATTAATTTTGCTAAATCAGACTTTACAAAATAGAGGTAAATAGTTGAAAATTGAAAGCTTTCTCGCTAGAAAGCCGTGAGCACTAGAAGCGTCTCAAAGTGCGTCGAGTCGGTGATGTGTCGAGGATGTGCCAAGGATGTCCTATAGTGGTCGCGAGGAAGGATGTAGAGGCGAAGGATATTGTTGGACCATTGGCACGGGCTGGACAGGTGGCGGGAAGGCATGTATCCCTTCGGAAGAGATTAGTATAAAAAGGAACAACTAATTTTTCTTTTTTTTTGATATTAATTGCATATATGTTAATTTTGTAGTATCTTTGCAAAAGTTTTTCGGCACCCTTAGCCGCTAAAATACAAACAAAAACATTTACAGAACACACATAACCAACAAATATTAACCCCTTAAAAAATCAATCGTATGAAAAAGTTATTTCTTGCTATTGCAGTGATTGGCGCTGCATTGATGATGCAATCATGCAAAAAACAAACTCCTCCACCAGCACCAGAACCAGAACCAGTTGTGGAGAAAATTGACAAGGAGCGCATTGAGAAAATCCTTACTGAAATCAGCGAATGTTCTAGCAACGGTGGTGACTATGAAGCTATGGAGAAACACTTTACCGACACCATCTTCCCACACCCAAGTAAACAAAAACGCTTTAGACACAACATCGCTGAGAAAACTCAAAAGTACGTAGAGAAATTCCCTATATATGAGGTTTCTGCTCCTAAAAACATCGAGTACCTCACCGAGGACTTCCCATTGACCGTTCAATGTGAAGTAGAGATCACTTGGATCAAAGACTGGAATGAATACGAAGCCCTCATGCGCAAGACTTACTACATAACAGAGGATTACAAGATCTCCGGTTACGAAGACAAAGAGCTTAAGCGTAAAAAATTGTAATAAGCACTCATAATGTCACCCCACAAACAGGAGTGACAAAAACATAAAAAAAGCAGGTAAGCCCAAAAGCTTACCTGTTTTTCTATCTAAAACATAATTATTCAGAGCCTAGGATAGCAAGAAAATATTCAGGGAACATCATTGCTTGCTCGTTCATACTCTCGTTGCCAAACATAAAACTACCAAAACAATTGATATTATCCGTATAAGCAAAGGTCATATAGGTATCATCATACCAAGTAGAATCAGGAGTGTAAAATTGACTTGCTTGAAGAACAGGATCTGTAGTCTCCTTGATTGTTTGAGTTTTGCAAGAGAGCAAGAGAGCGCCTAAGGCGAGTAGAATAAATGAAAACTTGTTCATAAAAATAGGTTGTAGGTTGTTAAAAAATATACTATCGAAAAGGTCTAAATACCAAATCGGTCGCAAAAGTACAACATTTTTTTTATATACACAATAGTTGTTTATAAAATAATTAAAAATATATTAAAAAAACAACTGCCTGGCCATTAAGCCAGGCAGTATGTTAGTATGTTAATCAATGATTAATATCTGATTAGTAAGATGTACGTTGTGTAGCGGCATAGCTAATACGCAACGCGTATGCACGACGGAGCTCTTGTTTGATATCAGTAATGATATTCATTTTAGTCTCCTTGTCTGCCTTGATAGACACGGTCATCTTACCTTG
>JAFZEQ010000014.1 GCA_017560605.1 Paludibacteraceae bacterium | reverse complement strand
TCCAGGTAACGATAATCCAGGTACATCAACAGGCGCTATTACTTTTGATGCTGACGTAGATAAAGGTAATGCTTCATTGGATGCTGCTAACCAAACTCCTTATTCTGTTTCTAAAGAGGGTATTACTCTTGATGTAACAAAGGGTATCATTGGTACTTATAACAATGAGAACCACTATCGTATTTACAAGAGCGAAACTCTTACTATTACTTCTACTGTAGGTAATATTGTTTCTGTAGAGTTTACATGTACTGCAAAAGATGATGAGAAATATGGTCCTGGTTGCTTCACATGGTCTACTGGCGATTATTCTTACTCTGGCGCTGTAGGTACATGGACTGGTAACGCAACTTCAGTTGAGTTTTTGGCATCAACCAACCAAGTACGTGCTTCTCAAATTGTAGTTAAAGTTGCTACTGGTACAGGTGTTGAGGATGTAACAACTGTAGTAGTTCCTGTAAAAGTTATGAAAAATGGTCAAGTGATGATCATGCGTGGTGAGAATGTTTACAATGCAGCAGGTGTGCAAGTAAAATAATCCTTACTAACATACAATCAAAAACGAGTTGCCTCATCCCTAGGCAACTCGTTTTCTTTGTTGAAAAGTTGTTGAAAGTAAAAATGTATAACTGATAAATACATTTATTCGGCTGTTTTAAAACGTACTTGCTCACGGCTAAAGAGGAACTGAATCGGGAAATACTTATAACCTGCTTCTGTGGTTATAGGAGTACCCCAAAATAAGTAGGCATGTTCTCCTCTGCGTACATAAGCACCCATTTCTTTCCATTGCTCAAATGTCAATAATTCTTTATCTAGTAGATTGTAGCACTCTCGAAGTAATTGATTCTTAGTAAACTTGGTTCTGCCGGCTGCTTTAGCCATTTCTTCTAGACCATTGGTAATAGTTCGAAGATGTGCACGATAATCTTGCATCTTAGATTCCTTTACTGTTGTTAAGTCATTTGCTTGGTTGGCGGTTACTTGATCCACCTGGTTAGTAGTAGTTGTCATAATAATAAAATTGAAAAGGTGAATAATAATATTTTATTTTGTCATTTGTCTTGTACTTTATTTAGAGGTGTAACCAATTATTTGCATAGAGATAAAAATGCTATACATGTTCTCAGAAAATTCTTTCATGGTCTTTTGCATGTCAAATGATGAGGAAAAGTTAAATTCAAGTTGCATAATTGTAATAGTTTAATTGTGAAAAAATAACTTAAATATCTTGTTTTTTTGTTTGATGGTGCAAAATTACTACACCAAACTGACAAAAAATGTCAGTGTGAAGAAAAAAATGAAAAAAAATGCACTTTTTTTGTGAAAAGTGCATTTTTGTGTATAAAAATGTAGTTTGTATATGTTTTTGGCCGAAAAAAACTATTGCGCAATTAGTTAATAGCTTTTTTGCGTCTGCAATACATCTCGTATGCTTTTCTAGCTTCCTTCTTGAATACTTTAACAAGTGCTTCTGGTTCAACTATTCGAATATCTGTTCCATGTGTGCGTAATTCCTGGATAAAATCAAAAGTTGGAGCTATATCATATTCAAAGTATGTAAAGTCTTCTATCTGTTTAATTTCTTTTTGTGATGCATGCAGTGGTAATAAACGGAGGTATTGAGTTGATTTGTCATTTGCTTCGATAATGACTTTTGTGGGTTTTGCATTGCGAAATACACCATAATAGGGTGCAAAGAAGTGGTGGCTGTCAAAGTCTTTAGGATATTTGAACTCATCATTCGTAAATTCCATACCTAAAATACGATCTAGAGCATATACACGAGTCTCAGTTGGGTGGGTAGATGGACATCCTGCTACATACCATCGTTGTTTGAAGGCTTTTAAGCAGTATGGGGCTAAATAAAAATCGTATATCTCGTTGCGTATAAAGTTATGGTATGTTACTTTCAATTTTGTACGAGTGCGAATAGCATCAACAATAGATGTTAGATATTGTGTACCAAGAGGAATATCTTCATAAAGTATATTTTCGCTTATGTCTTGAGCTTGATCTAACATAGAATGTACCGACATGGCATTGAGCAACCATTTGCGACCTAAGTCACCACCGATATCATCTTTGTTTTCGATATAATATACACATCCTCGTGAGCGGTTACATTTAATGTCTATATCAAATATTTCCTCTAGTTCATGTCTATAACGATGAAAGCGGCGCTCAGGAAACTGGTCTTCGTGATCATCATTATAGCGACAACGAGACCAACGACGATCAATATCTTCTCGAGTTAGATGACCAGATGCAATAGCATCCATTAGCCATAAATATACATTTACTTGATGTGCAGCCATATTGGTATAAGTTTTAAGCGCGGAAAAGCCGCTGTTCTAAAAGTTTTACGAGTTATTTGCGTATGAGCATTTCGCAGTTCTTGCAGTCAAACTCTAATGTGAGTATAGTACCATTTTGCAAACGAAGATAGCGTGGCTCATTAGCCATAGGATTGATTTTCCTACAGTGACCTAACTCATTGAGTATACAATACTTACAAGTCATCAAAGGTTCATTAATTCTCGTCTCCATTGGTTGAGTTGGCTAATAGGTATGAAATATGGGAAATGCTCAGAGCAAAGTTGATTGTGGTTGAATACCTGAATATTCTGAACCGCAAAATCTGTATCTCCTAGTTTGCTAAGTTGCTGAATAATAGTTTGTAATGCTCTTTCTGTATTGTTAGCTTCTTGATGCTCCGCTATAAAATCTGCTGTGTGCTCGCCAATAGTAAGGCGATAGCCTTCTGGTATCACTTCAAAACGAATATCTACTGGTATTTGGCGTTTGGCTTGAAGTGAGCGTAGAAATACTGTATCTAAATTGCGGTATAATATTGTACCTCGTTGAATAGCAGGCATTTGGTTTGGATATATCCATTCGCCATCTATACGGTTAATAGCAAAACCTTTGTCGCCAAAGCATATACCATCACCGTTATGCAATATAATGTTGGGCTGTAGTTGCACACAGATCGCATCTTTACGTAGGGCAACAACTCGTCCAATCTTCTCTCCGGTTGATTTAGGAGTATCCCAGTTGGCCATTTGTGGAGTACGCTTGTGTAAGAAATAATCCGTTTGTCCACGATGGAATGTTTTAGCTGGATTAGGTGTGAAATTGTATGTATGGATGGATTGGGTAGATGCTTGTTGCAAATTCGGGTTAGCTGTAATGATTTGATCAAGCAGTTGTCGATAGTATGCCACGATATTGGTGACGTAATCACGATCTTTGAGACGACCTTCTATTTTGAAGGTAGTGACACCTGCTTCTATCATCTGAGCAAGATGCATACTACGATCCATATCTTGGAGTGAAAGTAGATAACGTTGGTGGATAGGTTGACCATAATTGTCTAATATCTCATTACCATCCTTGTCCAAAAGGTCATATCGTTGGCGACAGAGTTGTGCACAACAACCACGGTTGGCACTTCTATTCATTAAAACCTCAGACAAATAGCAGCGGCCACTATAACTTACACATAATGCGCCGTGTACAAAGGCTTCTAATTCAATAGGTGTTTGTGCAGTATGCGGTGTAGACTGTATAGCGTTGTTGATGTCTTGTATCTCTTTAAGCGATAGTTCTCGGGCAAGGACTACTCGGCGAAACCCAAGTTCTTGAAGATGAAGTATTTGCTCTGGTGTGCGGTTGTCGCATTGGGTTGATGCATGCAATCGAATTGGAGGCAAATCGTATTCAAGTAAATGAAGGTCTTGGATGATAAGCGCGTCTACACCTACCTTATATAACTCGTGTGCGATCGCGCATGCGCGCGTGTACTCATGATCATAGAGTAGGGTGTTGAGCGTTACAAGTACCTGAACACCAAAGCTATGTGCATATTGAACCAATGCCGCTATGTCTTCAATACTATTGCTGGCTGCTTGGCGGGCACCGAACTCTGGTGCTCCAATATACACGGCATCAGCACCTGCATCAATAGCTGCCTTTCCCACTTCAAGGTCGCGGGCAGGTGCTAATAATGATATGCGTGTTGCGGGTTTCAATGTACTACAGTTTCAAAAGTTTTAAGGGTTTTAGACATTTTAAGTGTTGTTATCGGAGCATATTGCTCAGTTCGTACATCACTATTCCTGCTGTGACGCTGACGTTGAGGGAGTGTTTGGTTCCATATTGTGGAATCTCAATACATCCATTTGCTGCGTCTACTACCTCTTGTTGTACCCCAAATACCTCATGTCCCATGATGATGGCAGTCTTTTGATTTTTAGGTAGTTGCATATCATGGAGTAGAGTAGAACCATGTGCTTGTTCAATGGCATATACGGTATATCCATCTGCTTGTAGGGCACGTACGGCATCCAATGTATGCTCAAAATATTGCCAATCTACGGTGAGTTCTGCACCAAGGGCAGTCTTGTGAATCTCGTTGTTAGGTGGGCAGCAGCAAATACCACAGAGCCATACGCCTTGGAGACAAAAAGCATCGGCAGTACGGAAAACTGCACCAATATTGTGTTGGCTACGTACGTTATCAAGCACTACGATTAGTGGTACTTTTTGTGCTTCGTGAAAGGCCTCTGGAGTGAGGCGGTTCATCTCTTGTATCGTCGTTTTTTGCATATTGTTCTATTCGTGTTCCTAGCTTAAAGGTAGCTTAAGGGTAGCTGAATCCTATGGTG
>JAFZEQ010000080.1 GCA_017560605.1 Paludibacteraceae bacterium | reverse complement strand
TTAAAATAGTAGCCATGTGTTGGGATGGCTTTCAGTTCAACAGTTGTGCCGTCGGGATATTTGCCAGATCCTGTCACTGTGCCTCTGTTATTATCGTTAGGTTGAGCAGTAACCGTGCTAGATGGAACATAAGGTACGGTTAGTTTGTAGGACGCATAGCCGTTATTGACGGTGTAGATGTAAATCATTGCTGTTGAGTCATTGATAATCTCTACGGCTGGAGTGCTAAATCTAGAACCATTTGTAGCTGAACCTAAGCCATTTTGTGGGAAGTACCAAAGAGGTTCCATTTCGGCAAAGGTGCGATTGTTGTTATTGAACTTGTAGAGTGCGAAGGTAGTAGGTTTGTCACCATTGTTTTTGGTGGCTGCCATCAGAAGGAAATGCTCTGCACCTAGTTGAAAATCAACTACACCGTTGAACCAAGTGTCCATCGTAATGGTGTCGCCTGGGTTATTCCATACTTTGAGGGCTGTAGGCGTATTGATAAAGTCGTCTACTAGATACCCTCCAGTGAAAGGTTCTCCAGTCCACAACATAGGTAACGTGTTAAAGCCATCTACATAGAATAGCCCTCCTACGGAATTGAGAGGTTCTACTCTTGGCGCTGCGCCCCAACCAGCTTCGTTGATAAATAAAGATTTGTCTTGTGATGGTGTCATGATGCATTTGATGATTTCTCCTTTGTTGGCTTGACCGTTGAAGATTAACCAACGGTAAACATCCCACGGACCATTTGAATCAGCCGACATGATAACCGCTTCTTGGGTTACGTCGCCATACACTCCAAATGCATCAAAGCGAGGGCCGTTAGGGTCTGGACATATCTGTTCTTCAATCAGTTTGGTGCAAACGCCAGTTTCTAGATTGATGATGTAAATATAATAGTATTGACATTGAGCTTGAGATTGTGTTACTCCTCCAATTAGGCAGTTGCCTGCGTTGTCAAACTGAAGGTCATTGTACCCAAATACATTTCCTTTTTCCCAAATGCCATATTCGTTTTGGTGCATAAAAAGTGTGTCTGTACCTTGAATATAGATTGGCTCTAACTTCTCTCCTGTTTTACCATCAATACGCACAATTGACATAGTTTGGCGATCCAAGAAATACATAATGTCATCTTTGGCTGCCATTCCTCGTACGAAGTTATCTGTGCCAGGTTTGTTATCAGCAAAATTTCCCTCATTGAGCGACACTATCCAGTTATTCTCCAGTTGGTAGAGTCCGCCGTGGCGAATAGGATAGTCGAAATTTTCCTTTACACTTGCAAAAGAAATTGCTACTGTCAGTACAGCGCAAACGAGTGTTAACATCTTTTTCATATGCTATATATTTATAAGGTGGCTATTTTGTTACTTCCATTCCCATGATGTTAAGTTTATTTTGTTATTTATTTGGCAGAGTCTCAGATAGTTTCTCTTGGAGATACTGGATGTTCTCTATGATGATTTGGTCATTAGGGTTGAGGTTATTGGCATCTTGAAAATGCTTCAATGCTAATTGGTAATCTCCACGCATATAGGCTATTACTGCTAGGTTGTTGTGATATTCAGCACGTTTAGGATAATACTTCAAAACCATGTTCGTTAGTTGTAAAGCCTCCTCGTACATTTCTGCATCAAGGTAGCGCCCAAAATCTTCTTGGATTCGGTCAAAGAGAATGTCATCACCAGGAGCTGTCTCATCATCTGTCCACAACCACTTATTTTTATTCTTTTTCGATTGTTTCGTTGCACGCTCCAAGGTCTGAATCATAGCCGCACTGTTGTCGCAATATAGATAGCACGAAGCAAGACCGAGGTAAAGATCCAAGCGATTAGGACAACGTTTGATACCAAGGTTGATATAATGTATAGCAGAGTCTAAACGTAGGGAATCTACTATTCGATAACCTAGATACATATACCCTGTAGCCTTACCTTCAATCGTATCTTGCAATGTGTATACAGAAGTACCATAAGCATAAAGTGGTAATTCAGGTGTAATATGCATGCTGGATTGGAGAGACTGATTGAGGTAGTAGTTGAAACGAGTTGCATAGTAATTACCATCATTTTTCCATTCCCAGCCCATTTCCCACCACTCTAATGCATATTTAACATACTCATAGTTGCCCGCCTCCAAAGAATCGTTGATGCCTGTATAAGGGTGAACCAACTTAAGGCCAAATGCAGAAGTAGATGACATCAAAAAAAATAGTAATGTAATGATGATTGATCTTGTTTTCATACGCTATATTGTCTATAAGGTTATACAAAGATGCTGCAAAGTTAGTATATTTTTTTGAATTGTGCAAATTTTTTGTGATGTTTTTGGACTTAATTTACCCCCCCCCGTTAGTTGCTGGTAATCAATGGGTTACGATGGTGTGTTTTGTGATTGTGATTTGAGGGTGTGGTAGATGATGGCGCGAATGAAATTAGGGAGTTGGGTGTAGCGTTTGCCTTGACCCGTTGTGGGGTCAAGAGGTGCTTGTGGATCGGGGTGTTTGCCTCGTGTGTTGGGCAGTTGTGCTTGGAAACGCTGACGGAAATCGGAGAGTAAAGTTTGCGCTTCTTCAAGTGTATAATAATCAGGGATTTTGTCGATTCTGCGAACGGCAAGTTGTTGCTCAGTAGGACCGCCAGGCTGGCCTGCTTGAAGAATCTGAGAAGTACGACGACACGCTTCGCTCCAGATGTTGTGATTGGCTAGTTCTGCACCTTGTTTTGGAGTCTTTTTGAAGTCGCGTGGACGGGTAATAGAGTAGGCCTCTTGTTTGCCTTCGTGAATGACGCGACCGCGGTCGTCACGGTACTTTTTTTGACGGTTGACGATGCCATTTTTAGCGATGGAACCGTGGATTTCTGCGAATGGATGTTCAAGTTTGATTTCGGCCATAAGGGATGAGGATTATGAATTAAGCTCCTTTGGCGCACGCGCCAAGAAATCTAAATAAATCTTATTGCACAGTAGCTGATTTTATTGCCACCGCTAGCACTCGCTGTGCTCGTCCGCTGAATCTTAAGTAAATAGTATAGTAAACGTTACTGAATGACTAACGAATAACTAACGAATAACTAACGAATCACTAACGATTTACGGGTGCAAAGGTACGGAAAAATTTGGAGTTGTGCAAGTTTTTTGGGAGAAAAATAAGATGTTGTACTACAAAATAGCAAAATAGCTACGCCTGATTCATATCCTACTTAACCCGATTTATAAGCAAGCTTCCTATCGGTGTTGAATAGCGCATGAGATAGATAAATCTATCTTTTGCTAAATATTTTCTCGCTTTGCTTGCGTATGTGCATTTTTTTTAGTA
>JAFZEQ010000079.1 GCA_017560605.1 Paludibacteraceae bacterium | reverse complement strand
GAGGTATTTGTAAAAGGTCTTGTAGCAGTTGCTCCAACTAGCGATCCTACTGCGGACGGACAAATGACTTACTCTATTTCTGACAATGGTGAGAATACTGGCAATGTCTTGAAAGTTTACTTGGGCTTGAACCTCAATGGCGAGAAGTTTACAAGCAAAAACGATGTACAACAAGGCGATTATGTAGTAGTTAAGGGTAAATTGCTTGACTATAATAGTACTTATGAGTTGAATAAGGGTAACCAACTTGTACAACACGTTAAGGCTGCGACCATCAAAATCGCTGACATCACTATGGAAGTAGGTGAAACCAAAACTATCGCTGCTACCATCACTCCAGATGCTGCTAAGACCGAAGTTACTTATTCTATCAAGGCAGGAAGCGATGATTGTATCACTCTTTCAGATAACAATATTACAGCTAAAGCAGAAGGTAAAGCTACTATCGTTGCAACTATCGCTACCGCTGAAGGTGAGTATATGGGCAAGACTGTTGAGTTTAAGGTAACAGTAACGCCTGTTAATATCGCAACTCTTTCATTCTACTTTGATGGTGGTGTAGGTGATATTGCTACTACCCCTGGTATGTCTCAAAAGGACTTGGGTAGTGACTATACTTCTGCAGATTCTCCAAAACTCAAGTTTGACGACACTGACGACAATGTAATCATTCATTTTGACAGCGAACCAGTAGAGTTATCATTTACTTTGAAACAAAATGGTGATAACGGTGCAACTTATACCGTATATGAATCAGAGGATGGAAATACCTTCTCCCCTGTTTGGGTTGCAGGTGAGATAGGCTATGGTAAAACTCAAGATGTTACTGTTAGCTTGTCAGATGCTGCACGTTACGTGAAGTTTGAATATACCAATAAGATCACAGGTACTAACTACGCTTTGGGCAAAATCTCTATTACTAATACATATTCAACTCCTACAACTCTCTCTGGTACATTCTCTGTTGGCAAATACGAAGTTGCTCAATTTGCTACTGGTAACTTGCAATATAACACCGGCACTGACACTTGGCGCTTTGCTAAACAACAATACCAATTCGTTGGTGAGGATAATATCTATGTGGGTAAGTCTGATTATAACAATTGGATAGATCTCTTCGGTTGGAGTGCAGATGGTAAGTTTGGTGTTAACCCATCAAATGCTAATGCTGATTATACTGGCACATTCCAAGATTGGGGTATAAAGATGGGCGAAGGTTGGAAGACTCTTACTCATGATCAATGGGATTATCTCCTAAATAAGCGTACCAATGCATCTAAACTACAACAAATAGCTTTTGTTAATGGAATCCTTGGCGTAATGCTCTTCCCTGACAACTGGATATGCCCAGCAGATTGTGATGTAGAAAAAACTCTCAACCACGATCCTAAAGATGGTGCAGAAACAAAATGTGATTTCTATAGTTACAACTATGACCTAACTCAATGGAATAAACTCGAAGCAGCAGGTGCTGTGTTCTTGCCTGCGGCTGGTCGTCGTACTGGTGGTTGGGGTAATACTACAGTCTCACCTCATATAGTTGGAACAGCAGGTGATAAAATGGATGCTGATGGTCACTACAAGCACTATGCTGATTATTACGCTTACTACTGGACAAGTACAAAGAATGGTGACGATGTTAATTATCTCATCAACTGCAAATTGGTTGACAAAGTTAATGATGACTATACTGTAGGACCAGCACATACTTATTGGGCAGAAAAAGGCCGCTACGGTCAAAGCGTTCGTCTTGCTAAGGTAACTAGCACTCTCATTGAGATCGGTGGCGGTGACAATAGCGAAGTTATTGAAGCTAACGAAGGTGAGACAGTTAACGTCAAAGTTAACCGTACCTTCACGGCTAACGACGGCTACTACACCATCTGCTTGCCATTCAATATCGACGCAGATGAAATCGGTAAGGCTTACCAAATCAATACTATCACCGAGCATGTTGCTGGCGAAGGAATCAATGTCGAATTTACTGAGGTAACTACTCTTACTGCAGGTCAACCATACTTGTTGTTGCCTTCTAAGAATCTCGAAAACCCAATCTTTGAGGGTGTAACCATCGTTAACACAAACGGAGAAACTACAGATCCAGTTGTTGGCGCAGGTATAAAGATTACATTTACAGGTATCATCAATGGCGTAGAAGAATATACCAATGGAAGCACTGATTACTATGTAGGTGATAACGGTTTCTTGTACAATGGTACAACAGAAAAACTTGGTCTCCGTGCGTTCTTTACTATTACCGATGAGGAAGGTAACCCTGCTAAGGTTCGTGCGCGTGTTGTAGTTGGTGAGAACACTACTACTGATCTTGACAATATCCTCAATGGCGAGAATACAACCATTAAGGTAATCGAGAACGGTCAACTCATCATCATCCGCAACGGTGAGAAGTTCAATGCTCAAGGCGTGCGCTTCTAAAAGCGAGTTCAAAAGTTCTAAGGGTTCTAAAAGTTCCAAACATTTAGAGCCTTTAGAACACAATCAATAAAAACAGTTAGAACTTTAGAACAGCCCTTTAGGGCTATAGAACAGCAGCGAAGCTGCGATTAGAACATTTAAGACTTATGAAAAAAGTATATATCGCGCCTCAAACAGAGGCAATAGAGCTCCTCGGAGCAAACGCTATCATGGCTAGTAGTGGTTTTATCCTTCAATACGAGGATGGGTCTAGTCCAATGCGCTAATCTTTATAACTAGTTAGAACATTAAAATCTTGCAATAAAATCGTGCTTATTCACTTAAGCACGATTTTTATGGCTTTTTGACACTATTTAATTTATGAAGAAAAAACTCATTTACGCCCTAATCATCGTTATAGTTCTTGGTGGTGGCGGAGCGCTGTATGCCCATATGGCTAATAAGCAAGCCGATATCAACCAACCTCCTACTCAGACCCAGGATACTGTACCAACTCTAGAAGCAGATACTCTACCGGCTATCGATCCTAGTCGTGAGATCAGCATAGCCTGCGTAGGCGATATGGTACTGGGTATCAACTACCCTGACAATGCACCTCTGCTACCTGTACACGATGGCGCACACCTGTTTGACGATGTTAAACAGACACTTACCACAGCCGACATAGCCGTGGGTAACCTAGAGTGCCTGCTGCTAGACAAAGGTGGCGTATGTCGCACTGTACGAGACCAACGATATGCTTACTTCTTCCGCTCACCAGAGCGATATGTCAACCACTTTGTTAACGCTGGATTCGACTTCCTATGTATAGCTAATAACCACCTACGCGATTTTGGCGAAGAAGGAGTGGTATCTACTATGCGTATTCTAGATGAAGCTGGTATAGCCTATGCCGGACTAAAAGATCGTGCCGAACTGGCTGTACTCGAACAAGATGGCATACGATATGGCTTCTGCGCCTTTGCCCCATTTATCGATATGTGCGACATCCACGACTATGACCTCGTGCGCAACAATATACGCATCCTACGCGAAGAAATGAAGTGTAACTTCGTGATAGTTGCACATCACGGCGGAGCGGAAGGTAAAAGCGCTACACGAGTTACACGCAAAGATGAGTGGTTTGGAGGTGGACCTCGTGGCAATGTGTACGAATTCTCGCACGTCTGCGTAGATGCAGGTGCCGACCTAGTAGTTGGACATGGACCACACGTGCTACGAGCTATGGAACTATACAAAGGCAAACTAATAGCTTACTCGCTAGGTAACTTCTGTACTCCATACAAGATGAGTATCTATGGCAAAAGTTCGTACGCACCTATACTTGTAGCCAAACTCAATGCCAAAGGCGACTTCTGCGGCGGACAGATAGTATCAGCACGCCAACAGGATCGTACAGGACCAAAACTAGATGCAGCAAACCTAGCGGCCAAGGAAATCAAACGACTCACTCAACTAGACTTCTCAGAAACTACCCTCCAGATAGCTGACGACGGTACATTGTCTACCAAATAACTTGCCTCTTTACCAAGCTCATCTTCAATACTACTTAAGATTATGAAGAAAAAACTCATTTACCCACTCATATTGCTTGCCATCATAGGTGGTTTTGGCGCTCTATACGCCCGCATAGCTTACCCACAAGACACCACTTTACTACCACCACCTGCACCTGTTGTAGATACCCCAGTGGTAGTTATAGATACTCCTGCAGTAAAAGCTATCGACACCATACAAGAGATCAGCATAGCTTGCGTAGGCGATATGGTGCTAGGTATCAACTATCCATCCAATGCACCTCTACTGCCCGTGCACGATGGCAAACATCTGTTTGATGAGGTCAAAGAATACCTCGTATCAGCCGATATAGCTGTGGGTAACCTAGAAGGCGTACTACTAGACAAAGGTGGAACACGTCGTCCTGTTAAAAGCTCTAAATACGCCTTTTTCTTTCGTATGCCAGAGCGATACATCAATCACTATGTGGATGCCGGTTTCGACTACCTCAATATAAGCAACAACCACCTACGAGACTTTGGCGAAGAAGGAGTGGTATCTACTATGCGTATACTTGACAAAGTAGGCATTGCATATACCGGACTCAAAAATCGTGCAGAACTAGCCGTCATCGAAAAAGATGGTATACGATACGGATTCTGCTCGTTTTCACCATTCAAAGAGATGTGCGATATACACGACTACGACCTCGTGCGTAAAAATATACGCATCCTGCGCCAAGAGAAGAAATGCGACATTATCATCGTTTCACACCACGGAGGAGCAGAAGGTAGCGGAGCTACACGAGTAACACGCAAAGAAGAAACATTCCTTGGCGCTTCGCGTGGCAATGTGTACAACTTTGCACACGTCTGCGTTGATGCAGGTGCTGACCTAGTAGTAGGACACGGACCACACGTGCTACGAGCTATGGAGCTATACAAAGGCAAACTCATAGCTTACTCGCTAGGTAACTTCTGCACACCATACAAGATGAATATCTCTGGCCTCAGTTCATATGCGCCGGTACTAGTAGTCAAACTCAATAGCAAAGGCGACTTTGCTGGCGGACAGATCGTATCTGCACGACAAACAGATCGCACCGGACCAAAACTAGACGCAGCAAACCTAGCGGCTAAGGAAATCAAACGACTCACTAAACTAGACTTCCCAGAAACTACCCTCAAAATAGCCGACGATGGTACTTTGTCTTACTAATAGACAATCCCGCAACACATATCAATACGCTAATCTCTAAAATAGATATGAAAAGTAAAATCATCATTTTTCTCTCTCTGTTGACACTAGTTGCATGTACCCAGCACAACTCGCTAACCTATGACGGACTCAACGGCAACGTTAAGTCGGTTGAACTATCTACCTACCTGGCTGATATGCCTGGCGAATATATCACGATAGATGATATAGATTATGAACTACACATCTATCCTAGAGCCTTAATAGAATACGATAAACAAGGCAATAGAACACATCTATCCTTATATACAGGCGAAGGTGAGTGGCTGAGCTCTATCGAATCCGAATATATGGACAACTGGATAGTCAAACAAAAAATCGTGGGTGCAGACAGCGTCATCGAGTCTAGTTATGAGTTCATCGTAGTCAACGGCAAGGCTGTCGACTATAAAAACCTTGACAACAACGAAAAAGGTACCAAAAATGTATACGAATTTGACGGTCTCAAAATGAAAAAACATACCCTATACAGCAACGATACACTCGTATCAACTACGACCTATAAATATAACAAACTGTGGCTTAAAGAGGCCGTAACTGTCAATGCTGACGGCAAAGAGATTTTCTTACAAAACTACGAATACACCAGACAAGGACAACCATTGAGCTGTGTAGTCGTAGACCATGGCTCAGAATTCTACAAGTTTAACTACGAGTACAACTCCGATGGATTTCCTGTCAAATATGTACGTCTGTTTAACGAGGTAGAAGACTGGAATATATACTACACCTACGAGTATAAACAGGTAGACGAACAAGGCAACTGGACCGAACGAGTTATCTGTGAAGACGATAAACCACTTTTCATCCAAAAACGAGTAATAAACTATTACTAATGTCTTTCATCGCACTATTATAAGCAAGCTCCCATAGGCGATGAAATCAATACAAATAGATTGAAATCTATTATTTTATTATAAAAATGCTCGCTTTTCTTGCGTATATGCATTTTTTGTTGTACCTTTGCAGCCGCTTTTACGAAAGCATATAAATGTGACATCGTTTAGATGGAAAATCATGCGAGGTCATAATCGTTTAACTAATTAATTTTTTAATACAACTATGTATTTAACTTCAGAGAAAAAAGCAGAGATCTTTGCACAGTACGGCAACGCTGCAACTAACACTGGTGGTGCTGAGAGCCAAATCGCACTCTTCACCTTCCGTATCAACCACCTTACACAACACCTCAAGAAGAACCACAAGGACTTCGCTACTGAGCGTGCTTTGACTATGTTGGTAGGTAAACGTCGTCGCCTCCTCGATTACTTGAAGGCTAAAGACATCGAGCGCTATCGTGCTATCATCAAACAATTGGGTATCCGTAAGTAATTACAACCCACTGCTTACAAAACAAAAAGGTGTACCAATGTAATGAACCCCAAAAGTTGAACACAAAACTTTTGGGGTTTGTTATATGTATAAGAAACATTCAATTGAAGAACGGCTATTAGCGGTTCAAAAATGTTTAGAAGGTTATGCACCCAGGGGTGTAGGTCGTATGCTTGGAATAAAAGAGCATTATGTTTCAGAATGGTTAGAGCGCTATCGCCAAAATGGCATAGCAGGTTTGCAAAAACGACCAAACAAACATGCAAATTTTGAAGAAAAATGCAAAATTGTTTGCGAATATGCAGAAAAACATGTACCTTTGCACCATGTATGTGCAAAGTATCATGTATCTCTATCATCAGTTAATCGTTGGGCGGCAGCCTATCGCAAGGGGGGATACGATGCTTTGCGCGACATTAAGCCGCAAGGAAAAGGTCGTAAAGGTATGGGACGTCCAAAGAAACAAGAACCGCAGACAGAGTTAGAGCGTCTGCGCTACGAGAATGAGTATTTGCGAGCAGAGGTTGCATTGCTAAAAAAAGTGAGGGCTTTAGTGGAAGAAAGAAAGAAGCGTCTACACGAGATTGGGCGCAAGCCATCCAAACATTAAAGCCCGAACATAGCCTTGATTTACTCCTTGGGATCAAGGGGATGGCTCGTACTACGTATTATTATAATATCCGTCCGAGAGAGGATAAGTATGCGCAATTACGCAAGGATATAATACATATATTTAATAAGAATAAAGGGCGTTACGGATACCGTCGAGTATACCAGCAACTACGTGCAGAAGGCAAAGATATCAACCACAAGACAGTAGCCAAACTAATGGTAGAAATGGGCTTGTATGCCCGGAAACCTAAGTTGCGTTACCACTCTTACAAAGGAGAAGTAGGTAAAATTGCGCCTAATGTCCTGAAACGTGATTTTGATACAGATGCGCCTAATCGCAAGTGGACTACAGATGTCTCGCAGGTGGATATAGGAGGTAAGAAATGCTATATATCGCCAATACTGGACATGTGGAACGGAGAGATTATTAGTTATGTGATCTCTGATCGTCCGGACTTAAAGATGGTAGTGGATATGTTGCAGAAGGCGTTCCGCAAACATCCGCAGACTAACGGCCTAATAATGCACTCTGATCAAGGCTGGCACTATCAGCACACGCGCTACCAATATTTATTAAAGGAACATGGTATTACGCAGAGCATGTCCCGTAAAGGTAATTGCCTGGATAACTCTGTTATGGAGAACTTTTTCGGTCTGATGAAGAACGAGCTGCTCTATAATAACCATTGGGAGAGTATCGATGACTTTAAGGCTGCATTAAAAGAGTATATCCGATATTATAACAACGAACGTATCAAACTAAAATTGAAAATGAGCCCGGTACAATACCGAACTCACTTTCAAAATCAAGTCAAATAGATTTAATAATCCGTCCAACTTTTTGGGGTCACCTCACAAATGGTGCACCTTTTTTTGTTACAATAATATACTTGTTTAGCTTAAATCCTTTTGTATCAGAGCTAGCAGCTGCTCAACTGCCTCCTCTTGTGGAATATTCTTCAGAACGCACTCTTTGCCTCTATATAAACTGACCTTGCCTCTACCTGCTCCTACATATCCATAGTCCGCATCTGCCATCTCACCTGGACCGTTCACTATACAACCCATAATACCTATCTTCAATCCTTGCAAATGAGCAGTAGCAGCCTTAACCTGAGCTATAGTTTGCTCCAAATCAAACAAGGTTCTACCACAACCAGGACAAGAGATATACTCCGTTTTGTACATACGCACACGAGCAGCTTGCAATATGTCCTTGCTTAGTCGAATAAGATCCTCTGCACTAAAATGCTCGTTATTAAGCACCAATTCACTACAGTTATAATCCCATAACAAACGACCGCACTCTGCGGCAGCATGCAACTGATACGATGCCCAATCAGTATCGTCATTGGTATAATATACCGTATTACCATCAAACCTAACTTGTGTAGTTGATGCGTAACGAATACTCTGTTGCTGGTCTGCAAAATAATCCACCAACGCTTTGGCTACTGGCAACTCTTTCTCTGGTGCCTCGCTCAGACTTACGCGTATAGTATCGCCGATTCCATCGGCCAAAAGGGCTCCGATTCCAACGGCTGATTTGACGCGTCCATCCTCGCCTTCACCTGCCTCAGTTACGCCCAAATGCAAAGGAAAAGCCATATTCTCCTCTTGCATTTGCCATACCAGCAAGCGCACAGTAGTAACCATAACACGCGTGTTACTAGCCTTGATAGATAAAACTATATCCTGAAAGTCTTCCGCCACAGCTACGCGAAGAAACTCCATACAACTCTCTACCATACCCTCAGGCGTATCACCATAGCGCGACATAATACGATCGCTCAAACTACCATGATTAACACCAATACGCAGAGCCGTCTTATGTTGCTTGCAAATATCCAATAACTGAACAAAACGCTTGCGTAGACGCTCTAATTCTGCTTGATACTCCTCATCTGTGTAGTCAATCTGCTTAAACTTACGCGCAGGATCAATATAATTACCAGGATTAATACGCACTTTCTCTACAACCTTGGCTGCTGCATCTGCTACATCCGATTGAAAGTGAACATCCGCCACCAGTGGGGTGGTAAATTGATCACTTGAAGATTGGGTGGAACCCTGTAGATCGGCGCCTTGCGACTGAAGTTGGGCGTGGATCTGGGCCAGAGATTCTACTTCTCGTATACCTTGAGTAGTAAAACGCAACAGTTCAGCACCTGCCTCTATGCAACGCGCAGCTTGCGCCACACTACCTTCGATGTCGTTGGTAGAGGTGTTGGCCATAGTCTGTATACGAACAGGATGCTCGCTACCTATCTCAAGATGGCCTACTTTAGTAGTAGTCGTATGACGACGATGATATGTCAGTTGTATATTCATTATGGTGTATAGTGTATCGTTTTAAGGGGTATTACCGATGCAAAGTTACATAAATATTTCGAAATTAACAACAAAACACATATTTTTAGCACTTTTTTCCTGAAAAATTTGGTCATATCAAAAAAAAGCAGTACCTTTGCATCCGCTTTCGCAAGGAAGTGTGCTTTTATGCGCAACAACCAAGTAAGTGTTCTTTTAAAACAACCGCTTTAAAGCATCCGAGAAGCTCGTGGCTTCGAGGATAGAGCGGAGGCATTGAGCACCCCAACGATGCAGAGCATCGGTCAATGTGCGAAATTGCCGAACGCGAGATTCAGTAGCTCAGCAGGTAGAGCACATCCCTTTTAAGGATGGGGTCCTGGGTTCGAGCCCCAGCTGAATCACAAGAATTGAGAATCAATAGGTTATGTGTTTAACACATGCAAAATTCTCAAAGTGAGACCAAAACTGATAGCAAAAATGATAGCCGAAGAGATACTTTAGGTTATCATTTTGCTTTTTTAGCAAACGATATTTCATATCTTCGGAGCTAAGCACTGTTTAGCCCCGAAGAAAAAAAATGTCAAATTTTCAAGTAAATTTTGAAGGGTCTTACACCCTTAATTATCGACCAGCGCAATTGTATTGTAATTCACAGGGCTGGTACATTGAGTATTCTGCACTCTCTGAGCAGAATAAGTTACAACGTTATCGTATTCGACTAAATCGCCTGCGCAAGCAAAGTTCGGGTGCAGCAGACTTTCGTATGAAAGCAGAATCATTGTTGGAGAGCATCAACATCCAACTTCACTGTCATTATGATTCTAACCAGACACTCCCTACTGCTAGTGAGCAAGTGCATCAGTCATTGCAACAAATGTATGTTCCTCTACCAGATCCAATCCCAACGAATGTAATGATGCCTGCGATGGTTCCTCTACAATCAACGCAAGCAGTTGATAAGTTGTCAGTGATTAACCAAGTAGAACCTATCACAGCAGCAATGGAAGTACAAGAACCTCAGAGCAAGCGTTTACATAAGTCAGTGCCTGAAGTGGCAGAGGCTTTTCTTGAGGAAAAGTCTCAAGAACTTAAGGCTGGAACGATGCGCAGTTATGCTGCCTGCTGCAAACAAATATGTTCGTGGGTCGAGAAAGAGTATCCTAATATAGCCATGAGTCAGTTTACTGCCGAATTGGCTGTTGAGTATCTTGACTTTGTAAACGGAGGTGGTAACTCTACCGGTAAGAAGCAAGTGCGTAAGAAAATAGAGGAGAATAGAGTTTCACCACGTACATATAACAATAATATCAAGATGGCGCGTGCGTTTTTCTCATGGGCAGTTGAGAAATGCTATTGTAAAGTCAATCCATTTGCCAACATGAAGAAGAAGCGTGAACAGCCTAAACAACGTACGATTATTCCACCTAATGTGCGTGCGCGCATATACGATTACTTTAAGGAGAAGAATCCATCAATGTGCATGATCATTGAGATGGTTTATACTTCGCTCATTCGTCCGATAGAGATCACACGTATTCAAGTTAAAGATATTGATTTTGTACACCATTGCATCCATTTGCCTGCTAATAAAACGAAAAATGGACAAGCTCGAGATTGTCGAATAGATAGTCATCTTGAGCCTCAATTGCGAGAACATGTGATGTATGCAGGACCTGAGGATTATTTGTTTGCAGATAAGACATGGAAATGTGGAACTAATCCAATGCAACGTAAAACGTTCACACACTCATGGATTGCTATGCGAAAGGAATTGGATTTGCCTAATGAATATCAGTTATACTCTTTGAGAGATTCTAGTATAAATGAGATGTTAGAGGAAGGTATTCCTGCTTTGGATGTGATGCAAGCAGCTGGTCATAGTGACCTCACAATTACTACTCGCTACGCTAATCATAAGAATCCAGAACTTATAAGCAAACTAAATTTACATGCGCCTGGATTTATCCAAACCACACAAAATCCATAAATAATGGATTCATATTGAGCGAAATAAATAAACCATAAAGAATAGAAGAATCCTATAATAGAATTAGGTAAATTTCATGGGAATGTCAATAAAATCCCGGAAAGACACTCGCTTTTGCGGGTCAAAAATTTCCAAAAGTTTCCCTTTTTCCGGTCTAAAAATATGACTATTACTGAAAATCAAGTATTTAGAGGGTGCAGGGAGATAAAATCTCCTTGCTTTCCGTCAGAAGACCCCCCAACCGCCCTGCTTTTATGTTGCGCGCTCGAGCACCTTTTTAGCGGAATATGCACGCAGTCTATTTATGTTACTTTTGCCCTTTCAGTCCATCTGTTGACCGAGAGCCTCAAAAGTCTTTCTATATCTTTTTGCCCTCTATAGTCTCGCCTTACTCCTCAAACCCTTTTCAGTCTTGCACATGGGCGCGAACATTGAAAAGTCTCAATTTGCTCCGCGGTCTATGCACTCCCACTATGTCCAAAAGGCAAAATAGTCTTTGTATGTTCTTTGCGCCCTTTGTGGTCTTGCCATGCTTCGCACGCCTTTGTCAGTCTTTGCTCCGCGTACCTCTGCGGTCTTGGTTTGACCTTTGCGCCTTGCGCTCACTCATGGCGAGCGGGCGGTATCGAGCTCTATATGAGAATTTTTTGCACCGCAGGTAGATATCCCAATCAATAGGCGGTAAATTGTAGGCACGTCCGCAGGAGCCACCAGAGGTATACGCAAACTTACTCCCGCCGAGTGTAGGCGAAAGCACCGCAGGTAAACATCCCCATGCCGTCAGGCATAAACATCTCTGCCCCACCGGAGGTAAATGGCTGTAGCACCGTAGGTAAACATCCCTAATCAATGGGTGGAGTTATGCAGGCAACTCTGCAAGAGCCACCGGAGGTATACATCCCCCGCTGGGTAAGCGCGTTTCTTTCAGCACCGCAGGTAAACACCTCTGACCACCGGAGGTAAATGTCTCAATTCTTGGGCGGGTATGGCAGGCACATCCGCAGGAGCCACCGGAGGTATACACAAATATACTCCCGCTGAGTGTAGGCGATACCACCGGAGGTATACACCAAAGCACCGCAGGTAAACACCGCCCCGCGAGGACGGAAGACCGTAGGTAAACATCCCCAAACAAAGAAGTAGGCAGTCGCAGAAAGTTTTCGGAACTAGCCCTAACTTTTAGGGTATTCTACAGCGAGTTTCCTTTAGCGAGCGAGCGCGATTTTCGCCAGTCTTGATGTGACCCGCTGCGCAAACAATAAGGCGAGGCTGCCTCTTGGCAACCTCGCCCGCGATTTTGGCAACTTATCATGTACGGAAGATGTGACCATCAAATTCGGCATAATCTCCGCCCGTGTCCAAATTGCGCCAAACTGCGCCCCAATCTATGAAGTTCTCAAGGTGTGCGGGTATCTCGTAAAGTTCAAAATAAAGTTGCTCCGCGAAATCTTCGGGACAATCATAGTGCCCTTGATAGTTCTCCTCGAACTCCTCAACAGTTGCCTCGCTGTTGTGGTTGTTCAGATAAACCTCGTATGCCTCGCGCTCGTTGTCGGTTAATTTGGCAATTTCTTTTATCTTGTCAAAAGTTTCCTCGCCCATGCCGCTCTCGCTATACCAAGCGTAAGGGAAGCCCTCGTAATCTTGGAACATGAGCTCCACATCTTCCTCATCTGCATGCACGCGCTCGCAAAACTCCATAAATTCCTCGTAATCGGCAAAGCTTGCGACATCTACCCACATGCCCGAAATATCGCCGTTGTTGTACTTTCCATATGTGCCGCAGTAAACTGCTGGCTCTCCGTTCAAACTTGCGCGGTGCGCGTTGATTTCCATTTGTGTGAGTTCCTCACGATAGAGTTTTTTTTCCATGTTTTGTGGTTTTGTGCCGTTGGGGAGATTGCTCTCCCCGTTGGCGGATTTTACTTATTATTTATAATTACTTGCTCGCGTGTAAACTTGAACTCTACAGGGTAATAGGTGTGACCTTGCTCAGTGGTTACAGGTGCGCCCCAAAATAGGTAGGCATGCTCTCCTCTGCGAACTTGTGCACCTTTGGCTTTCCAACCCTCGAAAGTGTCCATTTCTTGACCTACTACATTGTAGCACTCACGGAGTAAATCGTTACGCTTAAACTCGGTGCGACCTGCTGCTGTTGCCATTTCTACAAGCCCTTTAGTTATGACTTTGAGGTGTTCGCGGTACGCTCTCATTTTGCTTGATACTTGGGCAGTTGTTTGCTCTGTTGCTTGGTTCTGTGTTTGTTTCTTTGTTGCCATAG
>JAFZEQ010000078.1 GCA_017560605.1 Paludibacteraceae bacterium | reverse complement strand
GCAACTGGGTAACATATGTTCTGACGAGCCAGGTATATATCGTGCCAACGAATATGGCATACGTATAGAGAACCTGATTGCTGTACGCAAAGCAGAAAACCTAGGAGCGCACACAACCGGTGAAACCTTCTACGAGTTTGAGACATTGACGCTATGCTACTATGACACTCGTATGATAGATATGAGTCGTCTGACCAGCGAAGAGATAGCATGGATCAACTCATACCACGAATGGGTATATGCAGAAACTGCTTCAGGATTGACCGTAGAAGAAGCAGCATGGCTAAAAGAAAAGTGCAAGGCATTATAAAACAAGCGAACTAGTATAACAAGGATAAATTAAAATCAAATAGATATGCAAATCAATAACAAAAGTATGGGCAATAAGACAACATCTACACAATCTGATCAATGGAAGCGATTTACTAAAAGATTTTTGATTGGCTTTTGGGGATTGTTTGGAGCCGGTGTATTGACTGTTTTCATTTTATTCTGTCTGATCAATGGCGGACTATTGGGTTATATGCCTCCGATTGAGGAGTTGCAAAATCCAAAGAACCGACTAGCCTCAGAGGTGTTGTCAGCAGACTTAGAGTCTATGGGCCGCTATTATATCTATGAGAACCGTGTAAGCGTGCCTTATAAGGATATTTCTCCAAATGTCATCAAAGCTCTTGTAGCAACCGAGGATGTTCGCTACTACGATCACACAGGTATTGATTTTAGAGGTCTGATGCGTGCGATTGTTAAAATGGGTAAAGCCGGTGGTGGTAGTACTATCACCCAGCAGTTGGCTAAACAGATGTGGTCTCCACGTGCTAATTCAACCTTGGAGCGTTTCTTGCAGAAGCCTATTGAGTGGGTTATTGCAACAAAATTGGAACGCCTATATTCCAAAGAGGAGTTGCTGATGATGTACCTGAATCAGTTTGACTTTTTGTATAATGCTGTAGGTATCAAATCTGCTGCATTGGTATACTTTAACACTACACCAGACAAGCTGAATATGCAAGAAGCTGCTATGTTGGTTGGTATGTGTAAAAACCCATCATTATACAACCCTGTTCGTCGTCCAGAGAGTGCGTTAAACCGTCGTAACACAGTATTTGACCAGATGATGAAATATGGTTATATCAGTCAACAAGAATGTGATTCGCTTCAAGCACTACCTATAGAATTATCATTCAGTAGAATAGAACATAAGGATGGTGTTGCACCATACTTCCGTACTTATCTAAGACAGATAATGATGGCAAAGAAGCCAAAAAGAAGTGATTACCCAGAGTGGAATAAAGAGCAATACTATATAGACAAGGTACATTGGAAAGAGAACCCGTTGTATGGATGGTGTAACAAGAATCTAAAACCAGATGGCACACCATACGATTTGTATCAAGATGGTTTACGCATCTACACCACCATCGACTCGCATATGCAAAAATATGCTGAAGAAGCAGTAGACGAGCACATGCGCACACTACAAAAGCAGTTCTTCAGAGAGAAAAAAGGCAAAGCTTATGCACCTTTCTCAAGAAAGCTGAAGAAAGAAGATGCAGATAAAATTATGCTTCGTTCTATGCGTCAAAGCGATCGTTATCGCAACATGAAAGCAGAAGGTATAAGCGATGAAAAGATCCAAGAAGTATTTAACACACCTATAGAGATGAATGTATTCTCATATGACGGACCGATAGATACTGTTATGTCACCTATGGACTCTATCCGCTGGCTTAAGCACTACTTGCGTTGTAGTTTTGTGTCAGTTGACGGACGTACAGGTGCTGTAAAAGCCTATGTGGGTGGTACTAACTTTGAACACTTCCAATATGATATGATTAGCGTAGGTCGTCGTCAGGTAGGTTCAACCATCAAACCATTCCTCTATACCCTAGCAATGAGTGAAGGTTTCTCGCCATGTGATAAAGTAGAAAACAAACCAGTAACCTTGGTGGATAAAAGTGGTGGACGATGGACTCCTAAAGATGGTCATGGTGGAGGTGGACTACGCACAATTCGTTGGGGTTTGCAGGTTTCTAGTAACTGGATTACCGCATACTTGATGAAATGTTTTTCTCCTGAGCAAATGATTGTTATGATGCGTTCGTTTGGTATAACAAGTCCACTAGAACCAGTAGCCAGCTTGTGTTTGGGTTCATGCGAAATTAACCTACAAGAGATGGTAAGTGCTTACACCACCTTTACCAATAAGGGTATGCGTTTGCAACCTATGCTTGTAACTCGTATTGAAGATAAAAACGGCAGAGAACTTGCAACATTTATGCCTACAAGTGTTGAAGTTGTTAACGAAGAAACTGCATACAAGATGTTGGATATGCTACGTGCTGTAATGGACGCAGGAACTGGTAAACGTGCTAGACACCGCTACGGCTTTAAAGCTCAAGCAGGTGGTAAGACTGGTACATCACAGAACAACTCAGACGGTTGGTTCATTGGTTTTACCCCTTCACTTGTAAGCGGATGCTGGGTAGGTGGTGAAGATCGTTCAATTCACTTTGATAGAACAGCTATTGGACAGGGTGCCAACACCTCATTGCCAATCTGGGCAAATTATATGAAGAAAGTCTTTGCAGACAAAGAATTAGGTTACGAACCAAGTGAGAAATTTGATATACCAGATTGGTTCGATCCTAACAAAAACTGCATAGAGGAAAATATGGATGAATAATAGACAGTCGCAGTTGAATGAGACGACTACTATATATAATCATCTTCAGCTGTATTACATCAGCCAGTTTGGCGCAATTCAATACCGATCGAATCACATCGATCGGTAAGAATGCGTTATACTTTGATGATTATGTATTGAGTATCCAATACTTTAATCAAGTTATTAAGATTAAACCTTACCTGAGTGAACCATACCTATTGCGCGCTATAGCTAAGATTCAACTAGGAGACTATGCTGGGGCCGAACAAGACTGCAATGCATCTATAGAGCGCAATCCATTTCAACCCGGAGCATACTACACGCGTGGGTATATATATAGGTTAACCAATCAGCTAGAAAAAGCTGAAAAAGACTTTTGTGAAGCTCTAATCTTTGCTCCAGAAAACAAGACCTACATTGCAATGCGTGCAGATGTTCGTGGCGAATTAAAACAATTTGATCTAGCATTAGCAGATATCGACCATCTGTTATATCGAGAACCTCAATCGGCATCTCTACACTTTGAAAAAGGGACTATCTGCCTACAAAACAATGACACAATGTGTGCATTGACATCCTTCACAAAAGCCTCGGAATTGGACTCGCAAAACGCGGCAAACTGGTCTGCTCTAGGATTAGTACAACTGATGCTTGACAAAAAGGACGAGGCATTAGAATCGCTTAGCAAATCTATTGATAAAGGTAGTAAATGGGCCGGTGACTTTATGAATAGAGCCATCATCTATTACCAACGTCATAACTATCGCGGCGCACTAGCAGACTTAGACAAAGCGGTAAGTCTAGCTCCTAATGACATGCAGTGTTATTATAATAGAGGTCTACTACGTTCTGAAGTAGGCGACTACAATCGTGCATTGGAAGACTTGAATAAAGCCATAGAACTATCTCCTGGGCAAATAGAAATGTACTATAATCGTGGACTAGTACTACTTCAATTACGTCAATGGGAGGAAGCATCAAAAGATTTTAACAGAATCATAAAAGAGCAACCATACTTTGCCCCAGCCTACTATCTAATGGCGGATGCAGAAAACGCCTTGGGTCATACCAAGAAAGCGTACGACTTACGAGAGAAAGCATATTTTCTCGAACTACGCAAGGGAAGTAAACCATTGCAGACCGATATGCAACTAGCTCAATCACAACCTCAGAAACGTGACCGAAGAAAGGAATTTTCAGCTAGTGCAGCACAAAACCAAGAAGCGAATGAAACAGAAAAAAAATATGATAGTGATACGCGTGGTACTGTGCAAAACCACTTTGCAGATGTAATAAACGAGCCAAATATTGTTTTATCATATTATGCAATAAAGAATGGTGCAAATTCGCTCAGACAAACCAATTACTCACACGCCACTATTGATACCTACAACCGCAAAGAACTGCTACCTGCAGCATTGCGTTTCACCACCCAAGAACTAGCTTTGACTGCCGAAATGGTGGATGAGCATTTTAATCAAATAGATAATTTTACCCAACAAATAGAATTACTAGAGCAGATTGCCAACCCACAAATAGATCAAAAAGAGCAGTTGAGTGCAGCCTATCTAGCACGAGCTATGGAATTTGCATTGGTGCAAGATTTTTCATCTGCAATAGATGATGCAACCAAAGCCATTTTGGAAAACAATGAACTCTATTTTGCATATTTCTGCCGTGCTAATTGGCGATACAAATTAATAGACTATAAACGAGCTATGGGTGAAATAATCGATATGGCAGAGTTGGAGATTATGTTACGTGACTATGACTATGTAATTAAAAATCTACCAGACTTCAGTTTTGCCTATTACAACAAGGCCAATATCGTTTGCCTGCAGCGTGACTTTAAAGCAGCTATCGATTATTACACACAGGCTATAACTATAGATTCAGACTTTGCAGAAGCCTACTTCAATCGAGGTCTCACATATATCTACACTAACGAGGTAGAAAAAGGTTTGGCCGATCTAAGCAAGGCAGGCGAACTAGGAATTTATCAAGCATATAATTTGATATCCAGATTTAAATAAAAGAATGAAGATCAAACACACTATATTTCAATGTTTAGTAATAGCCGTACTATTGCTAGTGAGTTCAACGACTCGTGCACAGGTACTATATCGAATATCTAGCAATTCGACAGCCTCTCCTTCTTATATATTAGCAACAAACAAGTTGGCAGACATAAGCTTTATCGATACAATACCCAATGTGTTTAAGTGTTTTAGCGCTTGCAATAAAGTCATTACGGAGTTTGCCATACAAGACTATGAGGCGATAGCAGAATTGCGCCAAGCAGCATTGCTAGCAGACTCTATACTCTTAAGCAACTTTTATACTGACGAACAATACAAAGTTATAGATGAGACTTTGCGCATCAATCTGGGAATGGGACTTGACAAGTTGGGGCGTATGAAACCATCCTACATGACAGAGATGTTTCGCAACGAATTGCTAAAAAGATGGCTCAATTATAATGAAGAGCGTTCGATGGAAACATTTTTTGAGACTGTAGCAATACAAAACAATATACCAATATATGGTTTGGATAATACCAAAGAAACTATGTATATGATGTTTGACCGAGAGCCATTTCACTGGCAATGTCAGGAATTATACAATATTATTGAATATCCAGAAAAGGAAACTCGCCTAGAGCGTAATCTATACGAAATGTATCGATATGGTCGTTTGACTGATATGGCCTATACTCTTAAAGGTCCGGACAACACATCTACCCTATCCTTTTCCGACTATAAGATCTTTGTAAAACGTAACAAAGAATGGGTTAAGCGTTTACGTCCTTATCTGGTAGAGGGCAAATGCTTCATTACACTAAATGCTAACTATTTGGGAGGTGAAGAGGGATTATTAGCCCAGTTAAGAGCGGCTGGATATCGTGTAAAAGCAGTCAATAGATAGTTTAGTATTAGTGTGTTTAGTGTCTAGAGTTATAAGTATATTAGCATTTTTAGAGCGCAATGCACTAGCTATCGCTATGATAGTGGGTGTAGTGGGTCAATCTATCTTTAGACATCTCAATTTTCTATTGCCTCCTCTTATATTTTTGATGCTATTCTTCACATTTTGTAAGATCAATCCAGCTGATTTACGACTACGAAAATGGCATTGGTTGGTTTTGACAACCCAAATAGTTCTAGGAATAGGACTATATTATGCGCTTCAATATGGTCTAGGTGCGTACAGCACATTATCCGGTAGTGATATTGCTATCATCTCTCAAGGACTGATGTTATGCATACTAATGCCAACCGCTTCTGCGGCAGCAATCATAGCTGGTAAGTTAGGCGGCAGTATCCAAAACCTAACTTCATTCACCATGCTAAGCAATGTAGCAACAGCAGTGCTAGTTCCACTATTTTTTCCTGTGGTTAATCCTAGTGCAGGTATTGAGTTTACTCAAGCTTTTCTAATGATACTCAAGCGAATAACACCTTTGTTGTTATGTCCATTTTTTGCCGCATGGTTATTAAGAATAGTATATAACACCTATCATAGCAAACGCAAAACGGGTAAAACCTTTACCCTATCCACCCGATGGGCATCTATGCCTTTCTATATATGGATAATGGCATTGGTTATCTTAATGGCAGACTTAACCCATACCCTTATCAACCAGCAATATAGTTTCTGGACGATTGCAATCATTTGTGTTGGTTCACTCGTTACTTGTCTGATGCAGTTTGGATTGGGAAAATGGATTGGATATAATAATCCAGCAGAAACTAAAGGAAGTGACTACAAAGATGTATTAATAGATCCAGCCGCAGCTAATTACTCAATGCAGAAGGTAAGTCAAATAACTGCGGGACAAGCTTTTGGACAAAAGAACACTACCCTAGCTATATGGATGGCACAAGCGTATTTAGTTCCAATAGCATCGATGGCACCAGCAGTTTATATCATATGGCAGAACCTATTTAATTCTATTCAACTGATGTTAGCTGGACGGGCGGCAGAGAAAAACAAGAAGGGAGCGTGATGCTCCCTTCTTTATTATCGGTTATGCGGTTAAACGGTTAAACGGTTAAACGAGTTTGGCAAGTGCCTCTTTCATGCGGCGCATAGCTTCGATGATAAGATCCTCGCTAGTTGCATATGAGAAGCGGATGCAATTATCTTCACCAAAAGCACTACCAGATACACAAGCCACATGCGCTTCTTGAAGTAGATATGTTACTAATTCATCTGCATTGTGGATGGTTTGTCCGTTATATTGTTTGCCAAAGAACGCAGACACATC
>JAFZEQ010000077.1 GCA_017560605.1 Paludibacteraceae bacterium | reverse complement strand
TGCTGAATGCATCAAATAGGAATCCATTGAATCGATAATTGTTTCGCATTTCTGGGAACTTGTTCTTTACTAATTTGGCAAAAACAGATGCACGCATCACGTCCTCTCCACGAGCAATCGTTTGGACTATCACTTGTGGATCAAGCGTAGTCTTCTGGCCTTGCTCCTGGTTCCTTGCTCCTTCCTCCTCCAAAACAGGCAATCCTCCATCATCTACCGTCCACTCTAGTTTCTGTGTAATGTCGTACTTACGTGTTGCTACTTGTTGCATACTGAAGATGCGTGTATCAGGGTCTTTCTGACACTCGTAGGTCTCAAAACTCTTGTTCTGCAGCTCTGTACCCAAAGCACCACGCAAGGTCTTGTCTTCTAGCGACTTATTCTGGTGTAGTACGCACACGATACAGGCATTGGAGAACGACGCTATACCTAGCATCTTACCCAATACCGTCTGAGCTTCTTGGTAGTTATTGATGTCGCCTACCACATCACGTATACCGTCAAAAATCACCAGATCGGGTTGGTGTTTTCCTATACACGCCAGCACCAGTGACAAGCGGTCTTGCCAGTTGTCTTGACGAAAGTTGTAGACGAAATACTGCTCCTCTGGTATCTCTTGTTCGATGAGCCTGGCAATACGCAGACAGAGGATCTCTTGAGTAGAATCTGCGCTCTGCTCCGTGTCTATCCATAGCACTTTCAAAGGCTCCTCTTGTATACGCCTCAGCCCCATCAAATGCTGCTTTACGGCTAGTGCCATCAGCAACGAGCAGACGAAGGTTTTGCCGGACTTGGCTTTACCGGTTAGCGCTACGAGTTCGCCTCGTGCAAAGCATGGTTTACCATTCCATTCAAATAGAAACTGATGAGGATAAATCTCACTGGAAGCTAGGATGCGACGTGCATTTAGTGTCTCGAATACGTTCATAGGGCTTAGAGATTAATGATGATTTGTTTTTCATTTTTACAGATTACCATTACCTGTTCCGGATAATGGATCAAAGACGTGATGTCCATGTCAAGAGCTCTGGCAATTTGGTCAAGATGATACAGGTTGATTTCGCGTTTTCCAGATAGGATTCGGCTTATTACTGACTCGTGCAGATTGCTTTGTACGGCTAATTCGATTCTAGAGATCTTTTTGTAGTTCAGGCACTTAACGATGTTAGTGCGAAGTGTTTCAGATAAATTCATAGTAAACATATTTTTAGTTTTGTTTACTACAAAGTTACTGCTTTTTAGGGGTTCAACCATTGCCAATTTGGCAAGAAATGATCGTGTATAATATGTCAAAGCAACCGCTTTCACTAGCAAAAGATGCTGTGATTTTCGTATGTTTTCTATATGTTGTGATTTAAGGGGAGAGCGAGGTTTGTGATCGCTACATATTAGCAAACTAGTGTAAGGTAGGACATAAAAAAAGTGAAAAAATGTTTTGCATTTTTTCACTTTTAATTATATACCGGATTTAATGGTTTGGATTACAGCTCTTTAAATGATTGGATAGTCACCTCTAGTTTGTCAGCAAAACTTTTAATACTTGTTCCACCTGACATGATGATGATTTGATACACAGTATCTTTGCCCTCTATAAATGCAAAACTTGCGTAGAGAGCATCTTTAAAGAATGTCCGCTCTTGAAACACATTTAATGTTATAGCATTTAATCCATTGATGGTCGTTTGGCGGTAGTTTCCTGTTTCTATGTCCTTGTCGTCGAACATATTGTGGATAGTAACAGCCGCTAAGTTATCCAGAAGCGAATCGCCTAATCCTGGGATATATTCTTTAGTTTCTTCAATTGCAGCAATGAACTCTGACTTAGGTTCGTCTATCACAAGGAATGCTATGTCTAAAATTCTGCTGGCATATTGCAAGGATGCATCTTCGTTAAGATTGCTCTTAGGTGATAGGAAGGATGGCATTTTAATAGCATATTTGTTTTGAACGACAACCTCCTCATACGTCAGTTCGTTAAGAGCTTTATTGGTTTTAGCAATTCGAGTGGCATCCATAATGCCGCCTACAAGTGCACTAATTATACCCATAATATTTGATGTAATAAATGAGTTTTACATATTATCTCTTTTGATTCTAACAATATCAGCAAAGAGCCAGATACCACCTACAACAAGTGCTCCAATCCAATAAGGATCACCAAACATAACCAAGCCGTATACACCTAGACCGAGCATAACTAAACTACAAATGATGCTAATAATTCTAAAAATTCCCATGATAAATAGATTTAAGAGTTAAACATGAATGATAACACACTTACGAATTGCAAGTTTGAGTGCAAAGTTATGAATTTTTATTGAATCTTGCAAATTTATGTGAAAAAAAATAGATGGTTATATTATTTTTTTTTTATTGATGTGATTTGAGTGGAAAAAAAAGCCAAAAACTTGTGCGATCCAATAAAAAATACTAATTTTGCAGGCAATAACCTAAAAGGTTATGTAGGAGGTATAAAAAAACTAAGATAGAACATGATGAAACGCTTATTATTGACTTGGATATTGTTGCTAGTCGTTGTTGGAATGTCTATGGCTGGTGTGTTGAGGATGAAAGCAACTTCGTTAGCCTATAAGGTTATAGAAAACGAAAAGCAAACAGAATGGAGCGAATGGATGGATTGTGAGCTGCTAGTGACCATAGATATTGAGGGTGATCGTATCAAGATTTATTCAAATGAAATACAGATATACGATGTATACGACCATGAAGAGGAAGAGCCGGATGGCGATGGTGGTGCGAGTCAATTATTCTACTGCGTAGATGCAAAAGGCAAAAAATGTGAGCTCCGTTTTAGACTAGATGCTAAAGCCGAGTTGCAATTATACATAGAGTATCCGGATTTGAAGATAGTTTATAATTTAGATGAAAAATAAGATGAAGCAAGTTAAGGCCTTTTTGACAGATGTAGATGGTTGCATGACCGATGGCGGTATGTACTATACCGAGAGTGGCGACGAGTTTAAGCGTTTTTGCGTATACGACGGTATGGGTATTGTCTTGCTTCGCAAGGCTGGCATACCATGCGGCATATTGACCAGCGAAAATACCAATATAGGTTTGAAACGCGGCAAGAAACTTGGATTAGAATATGTATATACCGGTGTGGGTCGCGTGGTGGACGGTGTGAAGATGACCAAACTGGACGCTGCGAAACAGATCTGTCAGGAGCTAGGCATCACATTGGATGAGGTATGCTTTGTGGGTGACGATGTGAACGATTTAGACCTACTGCAACATGCTGGCGTAGCCGCTTGTCCAGCTAATGCTATTCCTGAAGTAAAAGCCGTGTCTGGCATTATCCATCTAACCAAAAAAGGTGGCGACGGTGCCATCCGCGAGATAGCGGAGATGATTCTTGAGGCGAAAAAACAATGCTGAACAACTCTGAACTTCTGAACAGCCCGCAGGGCGTCTGAACAATATTAAAAAATGTACAACATCGCTGTCATATTAGCAGGAGGCATAGGAGCACGAGTGGGAGGTAATACTCCTAAGCAACTGTTGCCATTGCAAGATGGTAAGAGTGTGCTAGAGCACGCAGTAGATGCCTTTGAGCAATCGCCTCATATTGATGAGGTGTGCATAGTTATGCATCCGGACTATATTGCCTATGCAGAACAAATGCTTTTGGCTAATGCATGGCAAAAGGTGCGCCATATTATTCCTGGTGGAAAGGAGCGTTGGGA
>JAFZEQ010000076.1 GCA_017560605.1 Paludibacteraceae bacterium | reverse complement strand
CGATGATTTTACCATCACGTGGTGAACGGCTGTCAGCTACTACGATGTGGTAGTAAGCATAGTCTTTGTGACCGTGACGAGCCAAACGAATTTTTGTTGCCATTTGTTTTTTAGTTTGTGGACTATAACTACACGAGTTACCTGTCCGGGTTAATAAATAATTAATGGTATGCTTTTTTCACGAAAAAGCGCGCAAAGGTACTATTTTTTTTTGATACCACCAAATATTTAGCATAATTTCTAGTTAAAACAGCATTTTCTTAGTGTTTTATCACATTATAACAACAATAACCTCGTAAAGACATAATACAAATATAATAAAGTACGATCAGGTTTAGAAAAGACGAGGGATACACGAGAAAATAGAAGATAGATTTCATCTATCATTTTTTATAAAAAGTTAAATTTTCTTGCAAATTTACTTTTTTTTTTGTACCTTTGCGCGCTAAATTGTATACATATGCTTTTTCGAGAAATAATAGGACAAGAGGAGGTGAAGCAAAAGCTTCGACAAAGTGTTCGAGATGGACGAATAGCTCATGCTCAACTACTGACAGGAGAGAGTGGCGTGGGAAAACTAGCACTAGCACTTGCCTACGCACAATATGTGAACTGCCCTAACCGAGGAGAAGAGGATGCGTGCGGTGAGTGCCCTACCTGCTTGCAATATAAAAAACTACAACATCCAGACCTGCACTTCGCTTTTCCGATAGTGAAAAGTGACGCAGGAGATGTATGTAATGACTATATTGATCTATTCAGAGGATTAATACAAGAAGGAGCATACTTCGATTTGGATGATTGGCACAACCAGATGGGAATAGAAACCAAACAAGCTATGATATATGAAAAGGAAAGTGGAGAGATACTAAAGAAACTATCATTGAAGAGTTTTGGCGATGGATACAAGGTGATGATAATATGGCAGGCAGAGAAAATGAATATAACTTGCGCTAATAAGCTATTAAAGTTACTAGAAGAACCACCACATAAGACTCTATTCTTACTGACAAGCGAGCATCCTGAACAAATGTTAGCAACTATCCTTTCTCGAACACAAGAGATACGGGTACCTAGATTAGAAGAGGATGCTATTGCTAAAGCACTAGAAGAAAAAATAGATAATATAGATGCACAAACAGCCGAAGACCTAGCTCACATTGCCAATGGAAGTTATTTGGCTGCAAAAAAACTAGCAATGGCCAACGAAGAAAACAAAGGTTACTTTGATGACTTTGTAGCGCTAATGCGTAACGCATGGCTAGTGGGACAAAAGAAAGATTACTCCGCTCTCCAAGCACTGAGAAAATGGAGTTTAGCTATGGCTGATGCAAAAGAGGGAAGAGAGAAACAAAAGGCCTTTTTACAATATGTACAAAAACAAATACGCGAAAATTATATATACAATTTCCACTATCCAGAAATGAACTACCAAACAAAAGTTGAGAGAGAATTCTCAAGTAAGTTTGCTCCATTCATACACGAAGGAAATGTGGAAAAAATAATGGAAGAACTAGGGACTGCTGAAGAACAAATAGCGCAAAACGGTAATGCAAAAATCATATTCTTCGATTTGTGCTTGCAGATGATAGTATCGGTAAAAGCAACCCGATGAAAAACCAAAAATGCTACTCGAAGTAAAAAACAAAGTTGAAAATAGGGAAAAGAAATATATGAAAGAAGATTTTGTGATAAACAATGGTTCATGCCATATAACGGAAAAAGCGTACAAGCGAAACTCCCATCATATGCTACCAGTGATGGACTGGATGAGTGACATACCCAGCTATGGTGATGACACTGACCTAGTAGAAGTGCAATTTAAAAATACACGCAAAGGATACTACCACAACATCAATAAGTTGCCTTTAGAAAAAGGTGTGATAGTAATAGTAGAAGCTAACCCAGGATACGACATGGGAGAGGTAACACTGACTGGTAGATTGGTGCCGGTGCAAATAAAGAAGAGTAATATCAATCTAGAGCGCTACGAGATACGAAACATAACACGTATAGCCAATGAAGTTGATATAGAGCGAGCTACAGAAGCGCATGCTAGAGAGCAAGAGACTATGATAAAAGCTAGACAACTGGCTAAATCACTAGGATTGGAGATGAAAATAGGCGATGTAGAGTTTCAAGGTGATGGAACAAAAGCAATATTCTATTACATAGCCGAAGGACGAGTGGACTTTCGTCAGTTGATCAAGGTGTACGCGGAGAGTTTCCGCATCCGCATCGAGATGAAACAGATTGGTGCTAGACAAGAAGCTGGACGAATAGGAGGAACAGGACCATGCGGTAGAGAACTATGCTGCTCAACATGGATGACCCAGTTTACATCGGTAGGAACAACTGCTGCTCGTGTACAGAATATTTCACTGAATCCTCAAAAGCTGGCAGGACAATGCGCAAAACTTAAATGCTGTCTAAACTACGAAATGCCTGCATATGAAGAGGCCATAAAGAAAATGCCATCTCGTAACATACAGCTAGAAACACTAGATGCAACATACTACCTATTTGCTACCGATCCACTTAAGGGCGAAGTAACCTACTCTACCGATCCGCATCGTATGGCAAACCTTGAGAGCATAAGCGCTAAACGAGCACATGAGATAATAGAAATGAACAAAAGGGGAGAGAAGCCTGCTACGCTAGGCGGTAAACAAGGACAAGTGACCAACATAGAGATCGACTATCAAAATGTGGTCGGACAAGATGACTTAACACGTTTTGATAAAAAGAAAAACAAAAACAATCATGGACGCAAATATGGACACGATAAGAAAAATCATCATCAACATAAAAACAATGAAAAAAAACCTAGTAATCGTAATCATTAGTCTGATAATGATGTCATGCGGAGCCGACGTGGTGTACACCGAATTTAAAAATATGCCAGTGAACGGATGGGAAGCGAAAGATGTAAAAAATTACAATCCCATAATAACAGACACATTGGCTGACTATGAAATACAACTAACCGTACGTCATACGGATACATATCCGTATCAAAATATGTGGCTATTTGTAACAATAGAAAAAGATACTAATGTAGTGAAAACAGACACTATAGAATGCTATTTAGCCAATGAAAGGGGTGAATGGCTAGGCAGCGGACTAAGTGTGAAAGAGCTACCACTTATATATGAAGAGAACTACAAGTTTGCGCGTAGTGGAGAGTATAAAATAAAGTTACAACAAGGCATGAGAGAAGAAGCGCTAAAGGGCATTACGGATGTAGGAGTACAAGTGGTAAAAAATAAGTCAAAGTAAGGGCATCAAAGAACATAGCGACTGAACAAACACCCAGAACAGGAAAGATTCATAGTAATCCGAAAGGAAAGTCAAAAGGAAAGATATATGAGTAAAAATAAGTTGAAGAAATTTGCTGAAATGGAAACATTTAGTAATGTTTTCCAATGCGGCATAAAAGATTTAGAAAACAGCGATGTGAGAAATATGGCTGGCAACTGGCGTAAAAAATACTTCAATAATAATAACCCTATTGTTTTAGAACTAGGCTGTGGACGAGGTGAATACACTGTTGGATTAGCTCAGAAAAATCCGGATAAAAACTACATTGGTATCGACATAAAGGGTGCACGCATGTGGGCCGGAGCTAAACAAGCTGAACTAGCAAAGATGAACAATGTGGCTTTTTTGCGCACAAACATAGAGATGATACACCACTTCTTTTCTGAAGGTGAAGTAGACGAGATATGGATCACTTTCCCTGATCCGCAGATGAAAAAAGCAACCAAAAGACTAACTTCGACCTACTTTATGGAACGCTATCGACAAATCCTAAAACCTAATGGCATTGTACACCTCAAGACAGATAGTCCGTTCTTGTACACCTACACAGAAGCTATGGTATTGGAAAACAACTACCATATTGTGGTAAACACTAAAAACTTATACGAACTAGACCTCACAGCGAAAATCGAAGATGCGCGCTGTTTACAAACACATTACGAGAAACAATGGTTAGATAGAGGATTAAGTATAAAATACATTGTATGGGAACTGCCAGAGAAACTATCACTGATAGAACCAGATATAGATATTGAAAAAGATAATTATCGTTCATACGGAAGAAATTATGTATCCACAACAAATAATTGATGCATTAGAACATGTGCGCTATCCTGGTAATGGCAAAAACTTAATAGACAGCGGAATGCTAGAAGATGACCTCAGGATATCGGGCATGGAGGTATCATTCTCTATTATTTTTGACAAAGACAATGATCCGTTTCGTAAATCAGTGGTAAAAGCCGCTGAAACAGCTATACATACCTATGTAGATAAAAACGCTTCGGTACATATACACATGAAATATCGAAAGCAGAATACTCCGATGAAATCAGACGAGATACCTGCACTACAAGCAAAGAACGCATTAGCTATCCATTCGGGTAAAGGAGGTGTGGGAAAATCGACCGTAGCAGCTAATCTAGCCATAACATTGGCAAAGAAAGGGTATTCAGTGGGGCTGCTAGATGCAGATATACATGGTCCATCAGTACCAAAGATGTTTAAGACCGAAGGCTGTCGTCCAGTATCAACTCCTGTAAACGGTAGAAATTTGATAGAACCAATAGAACAATATGGAGTAAAGATGCTATCTATTGGATTTTTTGTAGATCCACAGCAGGCAGTAGTATGGCGTGGCGGAATGGCAAGCAATGCCATTAAGCAACTGATACTAGACGCTAATTGGGGAAAATTAGACTATCTACTTATAGATCTGCCACCTGGTACAAGTGATATTCATCTTAGCCTAGTACAACACCTACAACTAACAGGTGCCATCGTTATAACTACCCCACAAGAGGTAGCACTAGTAGATGCTAGGAAAGGTGTGGATATGTTTATGAACGAGAAAATAAATATTCCTGTGCTAGGATTGATAGAAAATATGGCATGGTTTACACCTGCCGAACTGCCAGAAAACAAGTACTTCATCTTTGGCAAAGATGGGGGTAAAAAACTGGCAGAAGAATTGGGCATTAAGTTACTAGGACAAATACCATTGGTACAGTCAATACGCGAAGGTGGTGACAATGGTATACCTATAGCATTACAAGATGGGCATCCTGCTGCATTGATGTTTGAAAAGATCGCAGAAGAGTTGAAAGAAAAGAAAAAAGAGGAAAATGGGACAACCTAAGATAACGGAACTTGGGACTGCACCAGTACGAAAATTGCTGGTTAAGTATGCTATGCCTGGCATTATAGCTATGACCGCTATGTCACTATATAACATGGTGGACTCCATATTCATAGGTCACGGTGTAGGTGCTCTAGCATTATCTGGATTAACAGTAGCTAAACCATTTATGGATATATGTGCTGCTTTTGGAACACTAGTAGGCGTAGGAGCATCATCGCTAGTAGCAATAAAACTAGGTGAAAAAGATTATCGTTCGGCTAATGATATACTTGCTAATGTAATCCTACTGAACATACTACTAGGTTCACTAATCATGGTTATAGGACTGTATTGGTTAGACCCTATTTTATACGCCTTTGGTGCTAGTGATGCTACTATAGGATATGCTAGAGACTATATGGAAATTATCCTGTGGGGAAACATACTAACACATATATACTTTGGTTTAAATAGTATGCTGCGCTCAATGGGACATCCACGGATCTCAATGTATGCAACAATATTAGCTGTAGCATTAAATGTAATATTGGATCCTATATTTATCTTTGTTCTAGATATGGGTGTAAAAGGTGCCGCATTGGCAACGATACTCTCACAACTGATATCGGTAATTGTAGAGATGATAATATTCCTTAACCCCAAGGAAGTTATACACTTCCACAGGGGTATTTGGCGCCTTAAGAAAGATATAACTATGCGTGCTTTGAGCATAGGTTTGGCTCCTTTCTTGATGCATATGGCAGCATGTTTTGTAGTAATAGTACTTAACAACCAACTTATGCGCTATGGCAACGATATGGCAATAGCCACCTTCGGTATAACCAATAGGTTCATCTTCTTCTTTGTTATGATCGTAATGGGTATCCAACAGGGTATGCAGCCAATAGTTGGTTATAACTATGGTGCACAAGAGTATGGCAGAATGTTACGGACTTTTAAACTAGCAATATATAGTGCAACCTGCGTGATGAGTGTATTATGGCTATTTGGTGAGATATGGCCAGAGGGATTTATTCGACTTTTCACCCATGATAAAGCGCTGATAGAACAATCGATAGTTCCAGCTAGGATTATGCTGTGTGTGATGTTTGCGATCGGTTTTCCAATGGTGACAGGTAACTTCTACACATCAATCGGTATGGCTCCAAGAGCAATATTCCTAAGTTTAACCCGCCAAGTGATCTTTTTGATACCTCTAATTTTGTGTATGCCAATATTGTTTAATAAAATAGGCTTGGATCCTATATGGGGTGTATGGTGGAGTTGGCCAATAAGCGATACATTATCGGTACTCATATCGGCTGTACTGATCAATAAAGATATTAGAAAGTTTCGCATAGAAAGTTTAAGATTATGACGATATTGAATATAGAAACATCAACGAGTTGCTGCTCTGTAGCTATCACAATAGATAGTAAGGTTGTAGCTGCAGCAGGAAACATAAATGGTGCAAACCATGCAAGTGAGTTGCCTGTATTTATTGAACAAATGCTACAACAAGCTAAAGCCAAGGACTGGAAGATAGATGCAATAGCATTATCGCAAGGTCCAGGTAGTTATACTGGTTTACGAATAGGAGCAAGTATAGCCAAAGGTCTATGTTATGGATTAAACATTCCTTTGATACCCATAGATACTCTACAAATACTATGCGCTGCCGCAAGAAAACAAACTATAGATATAGAAGCGAATGCAAAATGGTGTCCGATGCTAGATGCTCGCCGAATGGAAGTATATACCTCATTGTATACACGCGAGGGTGCGCGAGAGCGTGCAGTAGAAGCAAAAATCATAGATAAAACATCATATACCGAAGAACTAAAAAATGGGGCATTGTACTTTGTGGGGAATGGTGCAGAAAAATGTAAAAATGTATTAATAAGTGATAACGCACACTGGATAGATGGTGTAATACCCGAAGCAAGATACATGGGGGAAATAGCTGAGGCTCAAGCACATAACAAGCTTGACATTAAGGAAGTAGCGTATTATGAGCCATTTTATCTAAAGGAATTTGTGGCGGCTCCTAGCCATATAAAAGGATTGGATAGCAAATAGGAAAGAAATATGAAAATAAAGCATTATTATATATTAGCACTACTTGTGGTAAGTATGTGTGGAGCTTGTTCGACTCAGAAAAACACGCCTGCATCGCGCGCTTTTCATCAGATGAAAACAAAATACAATATTTATCATAACGGTGCTATCTCCTTTGCTGAAGGAGAGAAAGCGATATTGGAGGCCAATAAAGATGACTACTCAACTGTGCTACATTTATATCCAATATCATATCATGATGGAGCTAAGGCAGCTAGTTCGCAGATGGATAAAACGATAGAGAAATGTCGAAAGTGTATCAAGTTACATAGCATAAAGGCTCGTCCCAAAGTGGACTATGACAAAAAGCGTCGTGATCTTAAATACGCGGCATGGCTGGAGCAAGAGGAGTTTAACAAGGAGATGGGTAATGCGTGGATGATGCTGGCTAAAGCGGAATTTCATAAGGTCGACTTTTTGGGTAGTGTAAGTACATTTAACTATATCATTCGTCATTACTCATACAATCTGGATATGGTGGCACAATGTCAACTATGGATTGCTCGAGCATATGGTGAAATGAGTTGGCTATACGAAGCAGAGGATATGCTAAAAAAAGTGCAGGTGGATAATCTAAGCCGTAAACACGCCTCACTATACGCTGCAGTTAGCGCCGATATAATGCTGAAGACAAAGCAATACAAAGAAGCTATACCATTTGTTAAGCTAGCCATGCAGGATGAGAGTAAGAAAATGTATCGTCCACGTTTTCAGTTTGTTCTAGGTCAATTATATCAGCTACAAGGCGATAAAAAACAAGCGACTAACGCGTATGAGAAAGTACTTAAAATGCAACCATCTAACGAAATGGATTTTAATGCTAGGTTGCGCTTGGCAGAACTTAAGGATTCACCTAAAGAGGCGGTCAAACTACTGACGAAGATGACTAAGCTAGATAAGAACAAAGATCAGCTGGATCAAATATATGGTAGTATAGGCAATATATATCTTGCTAAAAAAGATACGATAGAAGCACTTAAATACTACAATAAAGCCATCGAGAGTAGTACTAAGAACGGGTTAGAGAAAGCTAATATTCTAGTAAAAACTGGTGATATATATTACGAACAACGCAACTATATAAAAGCTGGTCCGTGCTATAAAGAAGCGACAAAGATATTATCAGCTGATGGTGAAGTGTATTCTAGAATACAGCGCAGATCTGAAACGCTTGATGAACTAGTAGTAGAATATACAGTAGTGGAACTGCAAGACTCCCTGCAGACCTTGTCAAAGTTAACGGAAACAGAGCAACGCGTAGTGATAGATAGTATCATTGCTCGCTTGATTCGTGCAGAAGAGGAAGCTAAGCAGAAAGAAGAGCAAGCAGCTAGGGATGCAGCTAATGCTGTAGGTCCACGCAGCGTGAACACATCGAATATGATAGGTGGCGGTGTACAAGATAGAGATTGGTATTTCTATAACCCAGCATTAATGAGAAATGGTCAACAATCATTCAAAACGCAATGGGGTAACCGTACCTTGGAAGACAATTGGCGACGTATGAGTAAGGCCATGAGTGGTTCGTCCATGGATGATGAGAGATATGACGATGAAATAGTTAATGATTCGACGGCCAACGCAGAAGGGGGTGGCGAAAAAGCCGCAGCCATGGAGATGGATGATCATAAACCTGAGTACTATCTCCAACAGATACCTAAGACGGAAGCGGATATTACGCAGTCCAACGAGTTGATCGCTAATGCGCTATATAATATGGTATATATTTACCGCGACCGCCTAGGTGATCAAACATTGAGCGATGAGACTTTTAGAGAATTTTGCAAACGTTTTCCTCAGCACAAGTTGCTAGTAGACTTGTACTATATGCAATACTTGACGGCATTGAAGTCGAATGATTTAAGCAAAGCAGAGGTGTATAGACAAGATATTATGCGTTTGTTCCCAGAAAGCAAAGAAGCGGATATCGTAAGTCAACCGGATTACTTTGAAAAGTTGCGCAGAATGAGTGCGGAACAAGACTCATTGTATTCAGAGACTTATACAGCATATTGCAAAAGTCAATTTGACAAGGTAAAGAGTAACAAGGTGTACGCAGAGGAGAACTATCCATTGTCTCCACTGATGCCTAGATTTTTATTCTTAAATGCCATAGCTATAGCCAAAACAGAGGGACAAAATGCGTTTGTAAGTGAGTTGCAGGATATGGTAAACAAGTACCCAGAAAGTGAGTTGGCAGCAATGTCAAAGGATATGTTAGCACTGATGGGACAAGGTGCAGTGAGTCATAAAGGTAGCGTAACATCACTACAAGAGAAACGCCAAACTGTAAATAAAGAGGAGAAAAATGATAGCATAGACGTATCATTTGATAGCAGCAGGAATGTAGCATCAATGGTACTACTTGTGATAGAGCAAGACGAACAGAAGTTAAACCAATTATTGTACGATGTAGCACTGTATAATTTCTCTCAATTTATGATTAGAGACTTTGAGTTAAAACAACAAGTTAATTTTGATGAAAAACATAGTGCTATATTAATATCTGGCTTTGAGAAGATGGAAGAAGCTGAGTGGTATAGCAAACTGCTAAAACAAAATGTAGACTTCAAAGAAAAAATCACTAAGAATGGTGTAAAAGTGGTATGTATTACAGAGAGTAACTACGAACTACTAGTAAAACACTTTACATTGGAAGAGTACTTAGGAAGGTAAATAATATATTAAGGAATAAAGGACAAAATTCAGAAATTTATCTACATATCTAAGCAAAAAGTAATATCACTACGCTCTACTTTATTAAAATTGGATTATAATGGATAGATTTTTATGAATTGTAAACAACAAAATAGAAAAAGAGATATAGAATACTATCAGTAGAATGTTATTCTATATAATCTGACATTATTTAATTATTTAGATTCACATCATAAGAGATCATAAAAAGATTAAGCACCACATGCAATACGAATAATATCATAAACTCACACAAAGAGGTTTATAAATGTTGTAAGTTTTGTTGGTGGTTTTGAATAAAAAAATCAGACATTCAGAATTTTATCTAAATGTCTGATTTTTTTGTAGCGGGACCCAGGATTGAACTGGGGACCTCATGATTATGAATCATGCGCTCTAACCAGCTGAGCTATCCCGCCATTACCCAAAAGCGGTTGCAAAGGTACAACAAATATTTGAAACCACCAAAAAATACGACATTTTTTTCACTTTTTTTCTTTTTTAATGCCTATTATTCCGCTTTTTTATCCAAATTTCGTGATTTATCTACAATTTAACCCTCAACAAGGCATGCACATCCGTACGCGTATTCATCTTCTTATGAGCCGCTGCCCAAGCACCTTGATACACTGTTTCACTCACACGCAGGTATAGCGAAAAAGTATCATTGATCTTATACCTTGCATTCAACCAGAACCGTCCGCCCAACCCATATACAAAAGGTATTGCGTACGCGTACAACACGTCATTCTCGTATATATACACCCTATTGTTCCACTCCCTGGCATCAAAAGCTTGTGCTCTAAATTGTAACACAATAGGCACATTAATAAACCGATACTCCACATCTTGAAAAGCAGAAATTCCATACTTCCATTTCTCCTTGGTATATACTATATTCGCATCTATTTGAGTCTTAAGTTTCCATTGTCCAAGCTCCCACATGCCATTCCAACGAGCAGAATAGGTATCTATATCGTTCTTTCGTTTTGCCCGCAAACGCATATGCATTTGGTAATCTTTGGGCGAAATAAAATCCGCTTGAGCCATAGTCTCATATCCCTCTTTCCATAGATCTCCATAAAGCGATAACTGCCAGTTTCTTAAGCGATTATACTCCACTCCAAGATATCCGCCATGTTCATCAAACACACGCGTTTTCGACGACAAGGCGTTGGCATATACATTGTCAAATTCGGGTGAATAATAGCGGTAAATTGCCAGCAGATTGAAGTCATTCATTGGATTTACTCTTATTCCCATTATCGTACCCCATCCCCATGTATTAGTATACGATGCAGCCACTTCTCCCCATATATCTACCACGCCCCAATTGTAACGTACATTCGCTCCCATAGTTCCTCTCGCCTCTCTATCAATAGCCTCCACTCCCGTTACGCCCACTTTCAGCTTTTTCCACCTAACTGTAGCATTCACACCAACCACATGTTGCCATGCACTATCTTTGTCTTCCCGCAGCGAGTAGAACGCACTCATATCTACACCTTTTATCCGAGCTGTCGCTCCCACACCATGAAAATAATTATAAGTATCGCCAACTGAACTATACTTCTTCAGTCCTTCATCCGTTGTCGCTGTAGACTGAACATAAGCACTTTTACCCCGTTTAAACGGACTTCCGACTACCAATCCATATCCAAAATTAGCCTGATAATTGCCCGCTACGATCGTTTTCATCGGACCAATATCCTTGAGCTGTATATAGCCACCATAAGCCCACCTATTCCCCATCGTCAATCGCTCTCCAGCAGTTGTCATCATAGCTGTCACACCAGCTTGTACACGGTTGTTATAATTGAACCTATATCTCAACTTGCCATACATTGGATCACCAACATAATCCTCGATATTTCGTGCGTCAGCACGTAGGGTTATCTCATGATTTGCATAGTGAAACACCTCCCTAAAATAGGTCTTTCTACCTTCTTGTCTAGTAGCCTCTACTCTCACAAATGGCAAAAGGTTTCGTATCTCATAATCTTTCAGACAATCAATAAGTTGCAATTCATAAATCTCCTTAAAACCATACTGATACTGATACATCAATATAGCATCTATTTGCTCATCATTTAGAAAGATTAATCGACTCAAATCTTCTCCCGTAACTTCATTTAGATTCATTGGATTTGCAGCTATGCTTAACAGCTCTTCCTCAATTTCTTCACAAGGAAAGTCTCCATCTTCTGCCAGCTGATTAAAAATATCCTCTAGCACATCCTCTACACGAATATCTTGTCCATGCATAGTCATCGCCACACATAGTCCAACGCATAGGAATATTTGCTGTATCTTGTTCATTTCGCTTGCAAAAGTACAAAAAAAGTGCGACATACTAAAAAAAATTTGTTTGATACATATTTTTTTATTATCTTTGCAGCCGATAATGAAACCCAACAAACCATATCTTCGTATTTTTAATACGCTGCTTATTTTTGCGGCGTATGGTTATTTGGTCTATCGCCTCACCATTTTCAACGATTATTCATCTTTCCTCACGGCTTTCCAGACGGCTGATACAGGCCTTTGGTTTACGCTCATCGCTATCATTCTCCTCATGCCGCTCAATGTTGTTGCAGAGGCGGGTAAATGGCGTTTGCTGCTCCTCAAGACCGAATCAACGACCATATGGGAGGCGCAGCGTCAAGTTTATTATGGTTATGTGGGGGCATTTATCACGCCTTACCATACAGGTGATTTTCCTGCTCGTGCGATGCTACTCAAGGATAAGAGCAATTTCTCCGCAGCCGTAGGAGTTGGATTAGTAGGCACTATTTCCTTGCTCATCGTGGAGCTCATTTTTGGCATGCCTGCCACCTGGTTCTTTATTACCTACAACCCAAATACTATACCAATGCAGTACTTCGCTATAGCGTTCATCGTAGTGATCTTAATGCTGAGTTTTTTACCTTACTTTGTTCGTCAGCTATCGCGTCGTAAGTGGGATAACATCCAGATGCGCCAACTCTCTACAGCCTTATCACAGATGTCTTATTCGTTGTTCATGAAGACAATCGCATGGTCGATGTTGCGCTATGTTATTTGGGCTATCCAATTAGCACTTACCTTGCATTTCTGCGGGGTAGATATGACACTCGTACAATACATAATCGCCATACCATTCTATTACATAGTGGTGGCCATTTTCCCTTCTCTTCCAGCACTCAATATTGCCATCCGTGGTGGTTGGTCACTGATTATCTTTGGCTATTTTAGTCCAAATATAGCTGGTATTGCCTTGGCTATTACGTTCATTTGGATCGTCAATACCGTATTACCTATGCTGATTGGTTCTATACTATACAAACACCAACCACACTACTCCCCCCTACTCAAAACTGAACCACAATAAACAATTACAGATATGACACTTAATTTTTCAATCAACTACCAAGCGCAATGGGGCAACCAACTTGCTGTCCTTTACGCTATGGATGCAGACCTCCAAACCGCATCACCTTTGCAACTCCCTATGGATTGCCATGGTTCTGCAGAATGGTCCTCCCAAGTCACCCTTAGTGACATTCACAAGTACATCTCTTATTGCTATGTAGTGCTCGACGAGCAAGGAAACATCATCCGCCGCGAGGCTCAAACACACGTGGTAGAGTGCCAACCAGGTAACGTGGTACTTCGCGACCTTTGGCAAGACAAAGACCACTCGCTCTTCGCGTCTAAGGTTTTTGGCCAAGTGCTCTTCGCTCACCGTGCGCCTGTTGCTGCTAAGAAAGCTACCGGCAACATCACCGTGAAGGTCAACGTACCTCGTCTTGAGCGCAACCAAGGCGTAGCTATCATGGGTAACATCGCCTCTCTCGGCGAATGGGATCGCACCAAGAAACTTCCTATGACCAATAGCCAATCGCATATTGCCAATGGCCATAACTACAACCCAACCTGGACCGCCACTTTCCATGCTAAGCTAGGCTCAGTAGTAGAGTACAAGTATGTGATCTATGATCTCCAATCAGGCGAGATCGTAGATATGGAGTGGGGCGAGAACCGCAAGATCTGGGATATCCAACGCGCTAAGCACTATGTGCTCACCGACTCTCCTTTCCGCTATACACAAGCCAACTGGAAGGGTGCCGGCGTTGCAGTGCCAGTGTTCTCTCTTCGTTCAGAGAACGGCTTCGGTATTGGTGAGTACCAAGACCTCAAACTACTCGCTGATTGGGCTAAACTCACAGGTCAAAAGATGATCCAAACCCTCCCTATCAACGACACTACTCTTCGTCACAACAACCTCGACTCATACCCATACAACGCTGTGAGCGTCTTCGCACTTCACCCAATCTACCTCAATATCGAGAAGATGGGCGAGCTCACTCCTGCGCAACTCAAGAAGTACCGCGCTACCCAAGCTGAGTTCAACGCTAAGACTATCGCTGACTACCAATGTGTGTATGACGAGAAGACCAAATACTTCAAAGCGCTCTACAAGGCTAACAAAGCGGAGCTCTTTGCTTCTGAGGAGTACAAAGCTTTCCTCGCTGCTAACGAGGGATGGTTACTCCCATACGCTGCGTTCATGTCTAAACGCGACAAACAACCTAAAGACTATTACTGCTACCTCCAGTTCCATGCGGACAAACAACTCCGCGAGGCAGTGGACTATGCACACTCTGTAGGTATCGCATTCAAGGGCGATATACCTATTGGTATCTCTCCTGATTCTGTGGACGCAAGTACCGATCCTCACCTCTTCAACCTCTCTGCTTCTGCGGGTGCTCCACCAGATGATTTTGATGCACGCGGTCAGAACTGGGGCTTCCCTACCTATAACTGGGATGTGATGGCGGAGGACGACTACCAATGGTGGAAGTTCCGTTTCACCAAAATGGCGGACTATTTCGATGCATACCGTGTAGACCATATCCTTGGATTCTTCCGTATTTGGCAAATGCGCAAAACAGATGTTTGGGGCCTCTGTGGTCACTTCTCTCCTGCTATGCCATACTCTATGCAAGACCTCTGGAACATGGGCGTGAAGCTCGATGAGGATCGCCTCACCAAGCCATATATCCGCTCTAACTTCCTCGGCGATACTTTCGGCTATGATACTGAGTATGTGAAGAATAACTTCCTCTGCACACACGACGGATACATCTATTTCTTCCCTGAGCATTTGGATACCCAGCGCAAGGTACAAGCTTACTTCCTCAACCCAGAGAACCGTGCGACTCACGAGAATCATTGCAATATCGAGAACGTGATGAACGGTCTGTTGTATCTCCACTGCGAGGTGCTCTTCGTGCGCGACCAAAAGAACCCATCGATGCTCCATCCACGCATCGCGCTCTACCAATCGCACAATTACCAAGAGCTCTATAGCGACCAACGCCAACTCTTGGCTGATATCCACAACGACTATTTCTACCACCGTCATACTTCATTCTGGCGCGAGTCTGCGCTCAAGAAACTCCCTACCCTCATTGCTGCTACCGACATGCTCTGCTGCGGCGAGGATTTGGGTATGGTGCCATCTTGTGTGCCTGAAGTGATGAGCCAATTGCAGATCCTCTCGCTCGAGATCCAACGTATGCCTAAGGACCCAACTGTAGCGTTTGCGCATCCTGCTGATGCTCCATATATGAGCGTTTGTACCATTGGTACCCACGATATGAATCCTGTTCGTGCTTGGTGGGAAGAGGACCGCGCTGTTACTCAGAAGTTCTACAACGAGCAAATGGG
>JAFZEQ010000075.1 GCA_017560605.1 Paludibacteraceae bacterium | reverse complement strand
TCAACGACGGTATGTTCGGTAAGTTTGGCGAGGGTCAGTATGACTTTGATGCGAGCAACAGTTTTGTGGGCAAATACAATGAATCTACCGAATCCTATGATTTGTACTACATCCAAAAGGGGCAATTTACAGTTACGCTTGACGAGGAAGATAATATCACCCTTACTGCTTCTGTAGTATGTGAAGATGCTATCCAATACGAGGTTACATTGACTTCTAAATACGAAGAACCACATATCGAATTCGATGCTGAAGAAGGTGCTGTAGAGCGCGTATATGGTGCTGATGCAGAACTTACTATCAACGACTACACCGAGGATTATGGATTGGTTTCATTGCAAATTATTGACAATGTACAAGGTGACGTAACCGCACTTTACTTCGTGCTCAGCGAAGCTGACGCTCAAACCATTATTCCAGAGGGCACATACGAGATCAATAGCACATGGTTCGACGGTACTGTACTTGCAAGTTCAGGTATAGAGTCGGATGGTAGCGTAATTCCATCATACTACGCTGGCTATGTTGATGGTTGGTTGGCAGAGCCATACTACTTCTTCCAAACAGGTACTGTTGTAGTTACCAAGGGTGAAGACAATAAGTTGAGCTTCGAGATCAATGCAGCAAACTCTTGCGGTATTCCTGTACATATCGTTTATGGTATACCTGCTACTGGCCTCGAGAATATCGATGTTAATGTAGAGGACGTTAAAAAACAACTCCTTGATGGTCAACTCGTTATCATTCGTGACGGCAAAGCATACAATGCTATCGGCGCACAAGTGAAGTAAGATATGGGACGGCTTCGCCTATAGGCGATAAGGCTATAAGGAGAATAGGCGAAAGCAATAAAAGCAGAGAGATTTTTCGGAATCTCTCTGTTTTTTATATTATTTGTCGTACGCGCTTGCGTATGTGCAAAAAATAGTGTACCTTTGTAGTCTCTTTCATAAACCATGAATTAATCTAATCAATTTATAAAATTTTAATAACAATGAAACACAATCTGAATATACAAAAGTTACTCGTACTTTTTGTATTTATTTTCTCCATTTGCGACGCGTTCGCTTGGAAGCCAATCATGATTGGTCACCGTGGTTGTCGTCAAGGTGTTGAGAATACCGAAGAGGCATTCCTTAATGCGGTTAAGAACTACGGTTTTCAAGCACTAGAGTGCGATGTCAAAGTAACCAGCGATAACAAGTATGTGTGCTGGCACGATGATATCATCACCAAGTGTTCACCTAACTGTACTATCTACACCAACACATTGGCAACTATCCAATCTAAAACCCTTACACAAACTCGTAACAGCGTGACATACACCGGTAAGATCTGTACCGTAGATCGTTACCTAGAGATCTGTCGTGACTACAATGTTATTCCTATCATTGAGCTCAAGTGGGCGAGTGGTATCAATAACAATGATATGTCTAACTTCGCAGGACTTTACGCACTGATCGAGAAATACGGATTGGTAGATAAGGCAGTTATCTTGACCTCTATGAAAAACTCTATTCTTCATGTGCGTCAAAACTATCCACGACTAAGATGCCAATACTTGGTTAACTATCTATCATCAGACAATATCTCTTGGTGCAAAACTAATGGTTGCGACATCTCTTCTTGCTACTACTACAACTCAAGCAACTATGTAACCCAATCGCTTGTTACTCAGGCTAAAAACGCAGGTTTGAGAGTGTCTTTGTGGACCGTCAATTCAGCTTCTGACTACAAGACCTATGCAAGCTATGGTGCTAACTTTGTAACATCCGACGACCTCAAACTTAAGGATATAGCTGATCTTTCTGGTACCGACCCTAACGTGCCAACCACCAAGACTACGATCTACTACCGTCCTTCTACAACCAACTTCGCCAAAGGTTATACCAATCAAACTACCGAAGGTAAAGAAGGCGGATGGGGTAGCGTATATTGGGCAAAGAATAGCCGTATGTCTGCTTCTGTGCACGGTCCATATAAAGCAAATATCTACCTTGATTACTCCAAGACCAAGGACAATGCTCAACTAGCATCTTCACGCTTCATTGCGATCGATGTTCCTACTGGTTACGACGGCGTAATCACATATCGTCTCAATTCAACCACAGCCACTGAGGCTAACTACAATGCGTGGAAATATGCTAGTGCAGGAGCTACCATCACCAATAGCAATACTGTTCCTAAATTCACTAACTCTGCTCAAATACCAACTCCAGAGAAGATTCCTACCAATGGCAAGAATCTCCTCTGTAACAAAGAGGGTTGGTGGGACGTATGGTACTGGGCATACTACTTGCCTAAAACCAACAATGTGACTATGTACTTTGCTAACACGGGCGATTGGAAGGATGTGCAATTGCTCACAGGTAAAGATATTTACACCCATGCTACAGCTCCTACCACCGCTACTATTCCAGGTACTAAACTCACATACTTCAACCTCAATAATAAGGAGTATGGTTATACCCATTACGGCTTTATCGGTAATGGTGCTAACTGGGACGAAAGCAAGACTATCCCTGTAACCGGCGGCTCTGAGAGTCAATGGGTATACGATGAGACATCATCTTTCGCGAATAACAAAACCGATGCGGCTAAAAACTCCAACTCTAACCAAAACCGTATTGCTAACCGTATTAAGTATGCGAATAATCGTACGGGACTACAAGAAAACCTACTCGCAGGTGTAAACGTCTTCACACCTGGTAGCGGCAACGATGCAGCAATGACCAAGAAGACCGTCAGCGCATACACCGACCTCAACTACACACAAACGATCGTAGCTGAAGCCGGAGGTAAAGTGGCTGTTTCAACCTACAAGCTAACAGGTGCTAACACCTCTGCTGCCGTAACCACATCAGTTACTAATGGCACTACATCTGTAGTATCTGCTTACACCGCTACCACCATTTTGACTGCTACACCAGATGAAGGTTATTCTGTAGATGGTTGGTACGATGGTAGCACCATGGTATGCACTGGTCCTGTATACAAATACTCTACACCTAGCAACGCTAGAACCATCACCGTTAAGTTTATGAAAGGTGCTAGAAAAGATGTGCGTACCCAAACATATGTATACGACGAAGCCAAAGCAAAATATGTATGGAAAGATAGCAACGAGGGTGGTGTATTCACTATTAGACATAGTGCTGGTGAAGTGTATATCCACGAGAACCTCAGTTACTTAAAAGATCTTCCTATGACTACCGATCCAGCAACCTTCGAGGCAACTGCAAACTATGGATACGAGTTCATAGGTTGGTGGAACAATCATATGGGCGTCTTCACCGACAACCCTTGGGTGATGGAGAACCCTGCTAATTACGATGAGTCAGTTACTGCACGTTTTGCTAAAATTCGTAGCGATTTAAATGCTAGCGTAGAACGTGGCAAAGGTGGTAAGATTGCCGTTACCTATGACAATGGATTAGGTGCTAAAACCGACACCCTCACATCACTCTCTACTAAACTGCTTATCGGCTCAGATCTCGTCTTTACCGCTATGCCAGATGAGGGCTCTGAATTCTTAGGTTGGTATGATAGCAACACCTTGGTTAGCAGCGATTTAGTATATACTTGTACCGCACCTGCAGAAACCAAGAACATAGCGGCTAGATTCACCTTCACCGTTAAGAAAGATGTGCGTGCACAGACATATGTTTATGACGAAGAGGCTGGCAAGTATGTATGGAAAGACAGCAACCTAGGTGGAGTATTCACTATGGCTCATAGTGGCGGCCAAGTATATACCCACGAAGTAGATGGCTACAAGAAAGGTTTGGTAGTAACTAGCGACCCAGTGACTTTCACATCAATTCCTAACAGCGGATACGAACTCATTGGATGGTGGAACAATCCTACTGTTTACACCGATGATCCTTGGACAATGGAGCATCCTGAAGAGTTCAAACAATCAGTTACAGCTCGTTTTGCTAAAGTTAGAAGCGAAATGAATGCTAGTGTAGACAATGTGCTAGGCGGTCTATTGTATATCACCTATGACAATGGTTATGGCGAGAAGACAGACACTCTCACATCGCTCTCTACTAAACTGCTTATCGGCTCTGTGGTTACTATAGAGGCTGCAACTGCTGAACAATCTACTTTCTTAGGTTGGTACGAGAATGAAGAATTGCTCACTACTGAGGCTCTATACACATTTACAGTTACCGATACCAATAGAAATATCGTAGCTAAATTCAAAACCGATTCTACTACAACAGATTTAGATAATGTTAACAATTCAGCTGCTGATATCAAGAAACAAATCCTTGATGGTCAACTTGTTATCATTCGTGACGGCAAAGCATACAATGCTATCGGCGCACAAGTAAAATAATCTTATTAAACGATAGGTTTCAATTAGGGGCGTGCATTCAATGCATGCCCCTATTGTATAAGTATAACTAATATAGCATTATCATAAGTTTTATATATGGGCAGGAAAATGAAAGGTGCATAGCATAAAATACCCTTTTGACTGATTGTTAGGTAGTTATGCGATATTTAATGATAAAATGAAAGGTGCAATAATGGTGCATAACGGTGCATTTACGTTGCATGGGGAGGTTTAACGCCTCCTTTTTTTGTGCACGCACTTCACATTCATCTGGCAGCCGTGGTGCATACATCGGTAAAAGATGCCAAAATTGACCTCAAAGACCTCTCAAAAACGGCACAAAAAGACCACGCTGCATCTCCATATTATATAGCCTGCACACACGCATATATACGCGCGCACGATAAAACGGTCTAAATGGCTCATTTTAATGCATTTAAGACACTTTTACATAACCAATAGTAAAGTAATAAGGAAAAACGCAAAAGCGTCCAGAGAGAGCTATTTCGTAAGGTCACGAAAATGGTGGTCATCAATAAGACAAATATGAGACAATTACAGGACAAAAGCAGCCCATTAAAGGGCATTTAATTGGTCGTAAAACACCCTTAAAAGTGGTCTTAAACCACTATTTAGAGGGTGCTAATCGATGGGAAAAAATGCCCCTTTTTTCGTATCGGTGTGACAATTGGTGTGACGAATTGGTGTGACAATCGGTGTGACAAAACTTGTATTTACCCCCTATTGAATCGCCCCCTTTATGCACCATATTGTGCGAGTATAGACCCCTTTAATGTACCAAAAGTGTTTCTATAAAAAACCTTTAATGCACCAAAAAACACGCGAATCTACCCCTTTAAGTACCTTTTTTTGCAAGAAAAATCAACCTAAAACGCAGATATTCAGCATATTAACGATTTTTGCCTGCTTGAAAGGTCTATTTTTGGTGAAAAATACCCATTTTTAGGGTAAAATGAAAGGTGCAGCCCCAAAAGAGCTGCACCTATACTATATACGCACGAAAAACTACTCAAATCGTATTGATCCAAGCACAATAGACAAGGATCGTATCTCCGTTGTAGGCAATTTGAACGGCGGATAGTTAGGGTTGTCCGACTTACATGTGACGCAATCAGGTTGCTCATCACAAGGGAAGAGGCGTTTAACCATTGCGCCCTGTTCGGAGTCAATCACATAGATCTTGCCCCACTGAATGAAGTTGTACGAGGTTAGTTTGCGACATGCCAGGATGTCACCACTTGAATACTTAGGGTACATACTGGATCCACTCACGCGTATCATAAATTCTGCATTGAGTTGCTGAAATTCTGGTACCAGATAGCGTTGGCAGTCCTGTATGTGTATGGTAGGTGAGTCTATTCCGTTGAATCCAGCCACCGCGTCCACCGGAATAAGTGGAATACTAGCATTGGATAGGTCTGTAGTTCCTTCGTAGTTCCTTCGTAGTTCCTTCGTAGTTCCTTCGTGTTTATCAGGGGACGATAATAGCATTTCCCTCTCACCTGTTAGGAGCCAATTTATAGACAAATGTGGAAATACTTCCATAATATTAGTAAGTGTATCACTCTTTAATGAGGAATTAGAGGCGATAAACTTAGCGATCTTACCATCAGAAGATCCTATCATACTTTCGAATGATAATAATACGAAAACGGCAGAACATAAACAACGGTAAACTTGTGAGTAGGGCAACCGAAAATTGGTAAGAAAAAGCAGACCATGAAAAGGTATGGTAATTTATGGGACAAAGTGTGCGATCGCGCCAATATAGAGTTGGCGGCTGATAATGCACTAAAGGGCAAGAAACTGACGCGCGAGCGCCAGCGTTTCATTGACGATAGGCAGCACCTGTTGGATGAACTTCAAGCCTCACTCATCAACGAAACATACCATTTCAGCTTTCTAAAGTACTTCACTGTCTATGAGCCAAAGGAGAGGAATATCCACCATTCTCCTTTTTATCCTGACAAGATTCTACACCACTGCGTGATGAACGTAGTAAAACCGATAATCCTGGAGAAATTAACGGTTGACGCTTACGGTTCTATCAAAGGGCGTGGTATCACAATGGCAGCCGATAAACTAAAGCGGGTATTGGCCAATCACCCGCAATGGTATTTTCTCCAAATTGACTGCCGAAAATTCTACCCCTCTATTGACCATGATGTTTGCAAGAATGCTGTTCGAAGGGCAATCAAATGCCCTAAGACACTCAAGATGCTTGATGCTATCATTGATGTACACGAGGAAGGTCTTGCAATTGGTGTCTATCCAAGTCAGTATCTTGCGAACTTAATCATGGCGAAAATCGACCATTGGGCGAAAGAAGTACAACATATCAAGTACTACTTTCGCTATATGGACGATATTGTGATGGTCGTGCCTACCAAGGAAATGGCAAAAGAAGCCTTGGAACGCATAACTATTGAACTCAATGAAATCAAACTATCTGTCAAGAACAATTGGCGCATTGCGCCTGTAGAGACTGGTATTGACTTCATTGGGTACAAGTTCTATCCCACGCATACGCAGCTACGTAAACGTATCAAACAGGCTATGCAGAAGCGTGCGAGGACACTCACGAAACAAGGAGTAGATGATGAGACTTTCAAACGCAAGTGGGCAAGCTATTTTGGCTGGTGCAAACATGGCGATTGCCGTCACTTGCTACGAACAACGCTGAAAGACAAAATATACTTATTCGAAAATAATATGGAATACAAGAGACTTTCAGAGATCAGGGAATCCGAAAACTGGTTCGGACTACCAAAAGAGAAACGTGTCAGTATCAAAGACCTGTTTGGTAAGGACATTGTGTTTTTTGACTTCCTCACAACCACTATTCGTGGTGAAGAGAAGTTGGTTGTCAAGTTTGGTTATCCTGATAATCCTGAAGACTACCGAATGTTTATCACCAGAAGCGATGTAATGAAAAGCCGTTTGGAGCGTGACAGAGATGTAATGCCTTTCGTTGCGACTATCAAGCAGATTAAAAGTTACATTGCATACGAATAAGCCGCTTGCCGAGAGGGCGTAAAAAAAGCGCCCTCGGCTGTGCAGATTAGCTCTCTGACCTTCTAATCTCCACACTTACCAGCGACATCACCGCTACCGAGGACACTATGCGTGCCCATGGAGCGGTGATGTCGCTTCTTTTGCCTGTTCCCATCCATTCGATGGGTGTGGCTTGTTATGTCCTGCAATTACCTTGCAGAGTCAGAGAGGCCGCAAAATTACTACAATTTTTTGAAATAACCAAATTTTTTGAACAGGAAAGGAATTTTTTATGAATCTTTACTATCAAATGTTGGACAAGATTATGTCTGACGGACGCACACAGACCAATAAGAAGGGCGGCATAAAGTATCTAACCAACGAGGCGCTGCACCTCACACCTGCTGACTTGCTCGACATCTTCGAGACGCACGGCATTGCACGCAAGAAGCTCAAAACGGAGTTGAGTATGTTCCAAGCAGGAATCACATCTACTGAGCAATATCGTCAGGAGGGAATAACTTGGTGGGACTATTGTGGTGAGCAACTCAAAAACAGTTATCCGACCTACTTCAAGCGTTTGCCCAAACTCATCAAGAAGATCAACGCAGAGAAGAAGAATAGTAAGAACTATGTGCTGTTCTTAGGTGAAACGAATGTAGAGACTAATCAGCAACCTTGTTTGTCTCTGGTGCAGTTTCAGATTGAGGATGGTATGTTGGTATTGAGTGCCTACCAACGTAGCTCAGATGCTAATTTAGGGCTGCCTGCTGACATCTACCATCTCTATTTGATGGCGCGTCAAATTGATTTGCCTTTGAAGTCCATTACTTTGTTCCTGGGCAATGTGCATATTTATGAATCCAACCTCTTGCGTACCTACGAACTTTTGAATGGTGCACAAGGTGTGAAGTTTGAATTGAATACATAACTGCGTGAATAACTTAAAAGCCTCTTAAATGGCAATTAAATAGCTATTGAACGCTTCGAAAAGTGTATAAAAAAGGTGTACTTTTTAATTTGTAAAAGTGCACCTTTCGTTTTGCAAAATCGGACTTTTCATTTTGCCGATTATATATATAACGATATATATCTGTTATTATATCAGTTCATTATATTGCAAGAACTGATGTTAATACATAAAAAAACAAGGCTCTTTAAAAAGCCTTGTTTTTTAAAATAATAATTATCCAACTATTGATTCAATGATTCTAGTGCTTTCTTAGCTTCTTCGTTTCCTTGATCAGCAGCTTTTTGATACCACTTCTTAGCTTCTGTCTTATTTTTACGAAGACCTTTACCGTGCTCGTAACATACACCTACGCTATATTGAGCTACGGCATTACCTTGATTGGCTGATTTTTGATACCAATTAGCAGCAACAGAATAATTCTTCTTTACACCCTCGCCCAAACTATAGCATATACCCAAATTCAATTGTGCTTTAGCATCACCTTTCTCTGCCGCTAATGTATACCACTTAACAGCTTCTTCGAGATTTTTAGCAACGCCTTCGCCTTTAGAATAGCAAACCCCCAGACAATACTGTGCATCTGTATAGCCTTGTTCGCTAGCTTTGATGAACCATTCGGAAGCTATACTATCATTTTTTTCTATTCCTTCACCTTTGTAGTAGCATATACCTACATTGAATTGAGCCTCGGCTAATCCTTGAGCAGCAGCTTGTTCATACCATTTGGTTGCTTCTGTTTTATTTTCTTCAACACCATAACTGTAGTAGTACAGATGTCCTAACATGTTTTGTGAGTACATATGACCTTGCTCGGCTGCTTTTTGGGCCCATTTAGCTGCCTCAGCATAGTTTTGCTCAATGCCTTTACCAAAGTAGTAGTTGTTTGCTAATTCGTACTGAGCAACTGCTAATCCATGCTCAGCAGCTTGAAGTAACCACTTCGCAGCAGTTTCGTAGTCTTTTTCCATGCCATGACCGTGGTAGTAACATACGGCTAATTCATATTGAGCCAATACTGAGCCCTGCTCTGCTGCCATTGTAAACCATTTGAGAGATTCTTTATGATCTTCTTCAACACCATATGCATTATGATAGAATATTCCTAGTTTATACTGTGCATCCACATAGCCTTGTTCTGCAGCTAATCTATACCATTTAACGGCTTCTGTGTAATCTTTAGCTACGCCTTGTCCCTCTTCATAAGTATTACCTAGTTGATATTGAGCTAGTGCAAAACCTTGGTCTGCTGCTTTCTTAAACCATATAATAGCTATAGAGTCATTTTTTTCTATACCTTGACCTAAATGATAGCATATACCTAAATCGGTTTGAGCATACATTTCTCCTTGTTCTGCTGCTAGTTTGAGCCACTTGGTTGCTTCTACATAATCTTGGTTCACACCATAACCATCATAGTAGCAATAGCCTAAACTAGACTGTGCTGCTATATGACCTTGCTCTGCGGCTTGACGAAACCACTTAATAGCTTCTTGGTAATATCGTAGACTGTCTTTTGCTACTATATAGTAATGACTACCTAAAATGTATTGTGCTTCCGCATTTCCCTTTGATGCTGACTTTTGTATCCATTTGATACCCTCAACTTTATCCTGTTTTACTCCTTCACCGGTTATGTAGCATGTACCTAATAGAGCTTGTGCTATATCATCACCCATCAAAGCAGCTTTTCGATACCATTTAACAGCTTCTTTACTGCTTTCCTCTACACCATAACCATGGTAATAGCACATACCTAAACTGATCTGTGCATCTAATGAACCTTGTCTTGCTGCTTTACGAAAACATTTTACTGCCTCAGAATAATTACTTGATAAATAACTATCAAATCCTTTCTTGTAAACAGATTCCCTATCAGCCATTGTACTTAAACTAACAATGCATATGGAAAATAATAGAAAAAATTTTTTCATTGTCGTTTTATTTACATTTGGCTGCAAAATTACTATATTTTTCTGAAATATGCAAAAAAAAATATTTTTTACTTGCTTATATAGCGAAAATATGCTACCTTTGCATAAGTATTTTATAGGAAAGCCTATTATAACCATATATCTCGTTTACTAGTAACAAAATCACATTTTTATGCCATACAAGATAGCGGGTACATAAAAGATGTGAAGCATACTTTAAGATTTTTCCCTTGGACTGAGCGTGTGGTCTATGAAAAAGGAAAGCCTTACATCTTAGAGAAAAGAACAATACAATATTACGAGTAATAGAGTATTTATTTTACAAAACTTTTCGTTCTAAACTCTTGCATATGTGCTTTTTTTGTTGTACCTTTGTACCCGATTTATTATGCCTAATAATGTAGTAAACAATTTATAGTTCATTATAATGAAAAAAGTATTAGTTATAGGTGGAGGCGGACGTGAGCATGCCATCGTATATGCTCTTTCACGCAGTCCACAAGTAGAGAAAATTTACTGTGCTCCTGGTAATGCAGGTATTGCTCAATTAGCTGAGTGTGTGGCTATCAAGGATACCGATGTAGAAGGCCTTCTACTCTTTGCCAAGGAAACTGAGGTTGATCTCACTGTAGTAGGACCAGAAGCAGCTCTTGCCGCTGGTGTAGTGGATGCATTCCGTGCTGAAGGTATGCCTATCTTCGGCCATACCAAAGCTGCTACTCAAATTGAGTCTAGCAAGGAGTTTGCAAAGATCATTATGGACAAATACAATGTGCCAACTGCTGGTTATCAGTCTTTTAGTGACTATAGCGCAGCGCTTGAATACGTGAAGGCTGGTTCTCTGCCTACCGTCCTCAAATACGACGGCCTTGCAGCCGGAAAAGGTGTAGTTATTGCTACAACCCTAGAAGAAGCAGATGCTGCACTCCAAGATATGCTTTGCAATGAGGCATTTGGTAAAGGCAAAGTGGTGATTGAAGATTACCTTGAAGGCCCAGAGTTTTCATTCATGTGCTTCGTGAATGGTGAAAATGTCTATCCAATGCCACTATCACAAGACCATAAACGTGCTTTCGATAATGATGAAGGTCCTAACACAGGCGGTATGGGTGCATATACTCCACTACCATTCGTAACTCCAGAGGATGAAGCATTTGCTCGCAAATATGTACTAGAAGCTGTTGCCAAAGGTATGTGTCAAGAGGGATTACCTCTCACAGGTGTTCTATATGGCGGACTTATGAAGACAGCTAATGGAGTTAAAGTAATTGAGTTCAATGCTCGCTTTGGCGATCCTGAGACAGAGGTGGTTCTCCCGTTGCTTGAGTCGGACGCATACGATGTGTTCTATGGTATTGCAACTGGGCAATGGGCTATTGGCAATGGGCAATTGGCATGGAAAGAAGAGGCTACTATTGGTGTAGTACTCGCATCTAAAGGTTATCCTGGAGATTATGCGAAAGGCGCTATTATAGAAGGAGTAGAGCTGTTCGACGGCCCAGTCTTCCATATGGGAACCAAGAACGACAATGGCGTACTCAAAACCAATGGCGGACGTGTAATGATGTGCATTGCTACGGGTAAGGATATTGCAACTGCTCGCGAGAAAGTGTACGCAGAGATTGCTAAAATAAAATGCGACAATCTCTTCTATCGCAAAGACATCGCACATTGGGCACTATAACTTCTAAACAACTGAACTTCTAAACTTCTAAACATACAATGATTATAGATGGTAAACTTATTTCGCAATCTTTGAAAGATGCGATGAAAATAGAGGTGGACGCACTCGAGCAACAATATGGTCGTCGTCCTTGCCTCATGGTAATAATTGTGGGTAATAACCCAGCTAGCCGCTCATACGTACGCGGTAAGATCAAGGCTACTGAGTATTGTGGCTTTGATGGTCACCTTGTAGAACTTCCAGAAGACTGTACCGAAGAGACACTTCTCACTGAGATAGAACGCCTCAACAACGATCCTGCAGTAGACGGCATCCTCGTGCAACTGCCATTGCCAAAGCATATCTCTGAGGACAAGGTTATTGCCACGATCTCTTCTGAGAAAGATGTCGACGGTTTCCACCCAGAAAACGTGGCACGACTTTGGCTCAATCAACATAGCATTCTGCCTTGTACACCAAAAGGTATCATCGAACTTCTTGATCAAGCTGGTGTAGAGATTGCTGGTAAAAAAGCTGTTGTTATTGGCCGAAGCAATATCGTAGGTAAACCGGTATCTAAGCTCCTCCTTGATCGCAATGCTACCGTGACTATCGCACATAGTCGCACCAAGGATTTGGCTGCTGTTTGTCGTGAAGCTGATATCCTTGTTGCTGCAGTGGGTCGCGCAGAGATGGTAACTGCCGAGTACGTAAAACCAGGTGCAGCAGTGATTGATGTGGGTATCAACCGCACAGAGGAAGGCAAACTAGTAGGAGATGTGGACTTTGCTTCCGTAGAGCCTGTAGCTGGTGCCATTACTCCTGTACCAGGTGGAGTAGGGCCAATGACTATCACTATGCTCATGAGAAACACTATTGAGTGCTTTCTCAATCGTATGCAATCAGCATCTAAAGCTTGATGCTTATGTTTAACTAAATTAGATTTTAATGGTCTCGTATTTACTATTATATTTATTTCTTGCACTTGGCGTTTCGTTCCTTTGTAGTTTGTTGGAATCAACTTTGATGTCCACTACCTTATCCTATATCAACCTCCGCGAAGAGGAAGGATACAAGCTAGCAAGGGTAATGAAGAAATTCAAAACAGATCCAGAACGTCCGCTTGCAGCAATCCTTTCACTCAATACAATTGCTAACACAGTTGGTGCATCTGGTGTAGGTGTACAAGCTACAGAAATATTTGGAAGTGCATGGTTTGGTGTTGCGAGTGGCGTTATGACAGTGTTGATATTGGTATTCTCAGAGATTATCCCTAAGACTATTGGTACAACATATTGGAAACACCTTATGGGCTTTGCTGCTACCAGCATCAAAATTCTTGTTTGGGTACTTTTCCCAATTGTTAAAATCATCGAATATATCACTCGTCTTTTCCCTGAACCAGACGAAGCTGCAGTTAGTCGAGAAGAAGTGATAGCTATGGCTAATGTAGGTGAAGAAGAAGGGGTAATTGAAGAAGATGAGAACAAGATTATTCGCAATGTAATGCGTCTAAACGAAGTGAAAGCCTACGAAATTATGACCCCTCGTGTGGTAGCTGCTACTGCATCTGAGAAGATGACTCTACGCGAGTATTACGACAGTGATGCGTATGATCATTTCTCTCGTATCCCAGTATATGCTGACTCGCCAGAGTTTATCACTGGTTATGTGCTTCGTGGTGATGCCCTCGAGGAACTAACTGAAGATCAATTCCAAAAGACTCTAGGCGAGATCAAACGATCGCTTCTTTATTTCAACGAAGAGATGAATGTAGGTGATATCTTCGATGCTATGCTTAAAGAAAAGTCGCAGATAGGCGTCGTAATTGATGACTATGGCTGTCTACAAGGTATCATCACCTTTGAGGATGTTATTGAGACAATCTTTGGTCTAGAGATTATCGATGAGATGGACGTTGTCACTGATATGCAACAATACGCTCGCGAACGTTGGCAACAACGCCAAAAGCGTTTCAAACCAGTTGTTATGCGCAGCGAAGAAACAAAAGAAGATACTACAAAAGAAAACTAAAAGCAAACTAAAATCATACAACCATATGAAAACAAACTACCTGAAATCCAGACATATTGGATTGAACGAAGCTGAGCAACAACACATGCTCGAAACCATTGGTGTAAACACAATCGATGAACTGATTGCACAAACCATGCCGTCAGATATCCTTCTAGACGAGCCGCTGGATCTCGATGAACCTCTCACCGAGCAAGAGCATCTCGCTACCTTGCACCAGATAGCAGCGAAGAATCAACTCTATCGTTCATACATCGGTCGCGGATGGTATGGTAGTATCACTCCAGCTGTTATTCAACGCAATATACTTGAGAATCCTGTTTGGTACACTTCATACACTCCTTACCAAGCAGAAATTAGTCAAGGTCGTTTGGAGGCGTTGTTCGTATATCAAACTATGATTAGCGACCTCACTGGTTTGCCTCTTGCTAACTGTTCACTTCTTGACGAAGCTACTGCAGCTGCAGAGGCTGTGACTATGATGCGTAATCTTCGTTCACGCGACATGGTGAAAGCTGGCGTTAACAAAGTGTTAGTGGACAAGAAAATCTTTGAGAATACCTTATCTGTAATGCGCACGCGCGCGGTAGGACAAGGTATCGAACTCGTGATGGTCAACTACGAGCAAGTGACAGCTGAGTGGCTTGCTGCTAATGGTTCTTTCTTTGGTGCCATTGTACAATGGCCTAATGCTGAGGGATCAATCGAAGACTATACTGCTTTCATTGATGACTGCCATGCTGCAGGTATGAAAGTGAGTGTGATTGCTGATCTCATGGCACTCGCACTTCTTAAACCACTCAATGCAGACATCATGTGCGGTACTGCGCAGCGCATGGGATTGCCTCTTGGTTATGGTGGTCCTACTGCAGGTTATATGGCAACTCGAGAGGAATATAAACGTGATATGCCTGGTCGTATCATCGGTTTGAGCAAAGACACACATGATAAGCCTGCTTTCCGTCTTGCTCTCCAAACACGTGAGCAACACATCAAACGTGAGAAAGCAACTTCTAATATCTGTACAGCCGAAGCATTATCTGCTATCATGGTAGGTATGTATGGTGTATATCATGGTGCTGAAGGTATTCGTGAAATTGCTGAGGGTATCCATGGTAAAGCAGCATACCTCAACGAAATGCTTCAAGCATATGGCTATGAGCAGGAGAATGCTGAATTCTTTGATACACTGAAGATTATACCTGTTGAAACAACCATCGAACGTGTTCGTCAAGAGGCAGAAGAGCGAGGTATTAACCTCTACTATTACCAAGAGGGTTGGGTAGGGCTTTCACTCGATGAGACCGTCACAGTAGACGATATGAATGATCTTATTGACCTCTTTGCTGCAGCTAGCGATAATCTCGCTCAATACGAGGATAGCGATGAAGCATTCTGTGGCTTGTGGGCTATTAATGAGGAGAATGTACGTGAAGTGGACTACTTGCAAGAGGAGACGTTCAAGAAATATCATACCGAGACCGAGATGATGCGTTACCTCAAACGTCTTGAGCGTAAGGATATTTCTTTGACTCATAGTATGATTCCTCTGGGTTCTTGTACCATGAAACTCAATCCTGCTGCTGCTATGATCCCTGTCACTTATCCAGGCTTCATGGGTGTTCACCCATTGGCACCAATAGAGCAAGTGGCTGGCTATCAAGAGGTACTCGAAGAACTCGAGCAACAACTCGCTACTATAACTGGCTTTGCAGCATGCAACCTCCAACCTACTTCTGGTGCAGCTGGTGAGTATGCAGGTCTAGTGACAATCCGCGAATATCTTAACCAACAAGGTCAAGGTCATCGTAATATCTTGCTTATCCCAGCATCTGCCCATGGTACTAACCCCGCATCTTGCGCACAAGCAGGTATGATTCCTGTTGTAGTGAAGTGCGATGAGAATGGTAATACCGATCTTAATGATTGGCGCGAGAAAGCAGAGCAACATAAAGACAACCTTGCTGGTTGTATGATAACATATCCATCTACTCACGGTATTTTCGAGATGGCTATCCGCGAGATGTGCCAGATCGTACATGACTGTGGTGGTCAAGTGTATATGGATGGTGCGAACATGAATGCACAAATCGGATATACAAATCCTGGTGTGATTGGTGCTGATGTTTGCCACCTTAATCTTCATAAGTCATTTGCTAGCCCTCATGGTGGAGGTGGTCCTGGCGTCGGTGCAATCTGCTGCGCAGAGCATCTTGTTCCTGCTCTGCCAACTGCTGATTTCAACCGTGTGTCTAGTGCACTTTATGGTAATGCAAACATGGCACTCATCTCTTACGGATATATCCGTATGATGGGCGAAGAGGGCTTGCGTGAATCAACAGCAGCTGCTATCCTTTCTGCCAACTATATGGCAGAAAAACTCAAAGATGCATACGGTATCGTCTACACAGGAGCGACAGGTAGAGTAGGTCACGAACTAATTCTTGACTGCCGTCAGTTCCATTCTATAGGTATTACAGAATCCGATATTGCTAAACGACTCATGGATTTTGGCTACCATGCACCAACACTATCTTTCCCTGTACATGGAACTCTCATGATTGAGCCTACTGAAAGCGAATCACTCTACGAAGTTGATAAGTTTATCGATGCACTGCTAACTATACGTGAGGAAATCTCTGAAGTCGAAAAAGGTGAGGTAGATGCAAAAGAGAATGTACTTGTAAATTCTCCACACGCTGAGTATGAGGTAGTTGCAGACGAATGGAAACACGCATACTCTCGTGAGAAAGCAGCTTATCCTGCAGAATGGGTACGCGAAAACAAGTTCTGGTTGCCTGTTTGTCGTGTGGACAACGGTTGGGGAGATCGTAATCTAGTAGCTCGTTTAGAGAAGTAATAAAATATTTAACTATAGACTTTAGCATCCATAAAAGAGCTAATACAAATAAAAAAATCGATAGCAATATTTATGGCGAAAACAAAACTAAGAAATCAACTTAAGGGCTACCAGCGTATGAAACCATTTATAGCGCTTAAGGAATACATTATGATTGTACTATGTACCATACCTTATGGTATTGCTGTAAACTGGATTCTTGTTCCACATGAAGTTGTAGGCGGTGGCTTAACAGGTCTTTGCGAGATTATATATTTTGCTACTGATACTTATATACCTATTTGGTTAAGTTCTTTTGTTTTTAATCTCGCTCTACTAATCGCCGCATTTTTCACAGTAGGATGGCGATATTGTCTACGTACTCTATGGGGCGTTTTTTGGTTCACTCTATGGATGAAAATTCTTCCAATACCAGATGAACCTGTTATTACCGATCCATTTATGGCAGTCATTTTAGGTGGTCTATTTATGGGATCATTCTTAGGTATTGTTTTCCTTAACAATGGTAGCACAGGTGGAGTAGATATTGTAGCTATGATTGTTAATAAGTTCAAGCATTTGCCAATGGGTCGCGTATTGATGGCATGTGATATAGTTGTAATCTTATGTGCGTATTTCCTCCCTGAAATTAATAGCTTGCCATTTGGTAGAGGTCTAGAAAAAATCCTTTTTGGTCTTTGCTATACTTTTATGGCATCTACAGCAGTGGACTGGGTACTCAATCGCACTAGACAATCAGTACAATTCTTTATTTTCAGTTCGAAGTACGAGGAGATTGCTGAAGCTATTATGACACAAGTACCTCGTGGCGTAACACTATTAGATGCACAAGGTGGATATTCAAAAGAACCTATAAAAGTAGTAACTACTATTGCTCGTAAGCATGAGTCAGCAACTATTTTTCGTTTAGTAAATGCTATTGATCCTAATGCATTTATCAGCCAAAGTCAAGTACGAGGAGTGTTTGGGCAAGGATTTGAATCTATAAAAGAAAAAGCATAAATCATTCAGATTATTTGAGTAGGTAAATAAATCACCTTTTTCATTACTTAATTGATGGAACCATTTCTGCAAAAAAAATCTATCCAGCGTAGTATTCGTGAATACCTAATGATAGTACTTGCGCTCTTTCCTTTTGCCCTTATGGTCAATTGGATTTTTGTTCCACAGAATGTAGTAGGTGCAGGACTCACAGGTATTTGTTCTATCGTTTATTATGCTACACAAGGGCTTTTTACTGATCTATTTCCTGAATATGGAGGATCTATCCCTCTATGGATTAGCTCACTAACTATCAATATTGTTCTACTTCTTATTGCTGGTCTTACTGTTGGATGGCGCTTCTGTATTCGTACACTAGTAGGTGTAATCGCCCTAGCATTCTGGTATCGTATTATTCCGATGCGTGCTACACCGCTAATTGAAGATCCTGTATCAGCTTGTCTTGTAGGAGGATTCCTTTTTGGTATCAGCCTAGGTATTGTTATGCTCAACAATGGCTCTTCTGGTGGTACTGATATTGTGGCTATGATTATCCATAATTATAAGGATGTATCATTAGGAAAAGTTATGATCATATGCGATGCAATCATTATTGCTAGTAGCTATTTCCTACCTATACCTGAACAGTTATATGTAGCAGGAATGGATATTGTTGACTTCAAAATCAAACGCATCCTCTATGGTCTATGTATGACTGTCAGCTATACCGTCGCCCTTGATTGGGTTATGGCTCGCATGCGTCAGTCTGTGCAGTTCTTTATTTTCTCTACCAAGTATGCAGAGATTGCTACTGCTATCAATCAAACCGTTCATCGCGGTGTTACTGTCCTCGATGGAACAGGGTGGTATAGCCAACAGTCTATTCGTGTTGTTACTGTTCTTGCTCGCAAACATGAGAGCCATCTCATCTTCCAAATCATCAAGTCTATTGACCCAAATGCTTTTGTTAGTCAAGCTAATGTCAGTGGAGTATTTGGACAAGGATTTGACAATATCAAAAACAAGTAATTTAGTTTTCACTTCCTTATCTTTTTCTTAATTCGTATCTAAAATTTAATACTACAAAAAGCAGCATACAAGTATGCTGCTTTTTTATCTTATACTTTTAATCATAAATTCTTTTACCAACAATTTTGGCTTTTATACTCATATTTTAAAATACGCTGAGAATTGCATATTTTGTATAATCCTACATCCTATTCAAAAATATGCAATTCTCGCAAAACAACTTTTTCTATACATTCTACCTCTTAACAGTTCTTATTTATCTTTTCTATGTTAAACCATCTATAAACTTTCTGTTTATTTACACGTCTATTATTTTCTAATAGAATATTCAACAAATAGGGTAGATTTTGTTATGTGAAAATCTAAATAACAAATTTTTCAAATAAAAATTCACACTATCTTTCTATGAGGTTTTCACAGCTCAAAAATATGTATTCACAAAAGAAAATACACAGCCTAAATCAGCAGAGTAGGGAAGCGTGCTAAGCCACATAATACAGCTATATTTACTAGTTATACTATTATATTAATATATAGTAGTATATAAATCAGCGAAATAGCACAAATATACAAAGTGGTACATAATATTTATTGCTGATATATATCAACTTTAATATATTTTGCTTATAATTAACAAAATATAAATCATAAAACACTATAAATCAGCATAGTTATCTCAAAAATATAAAGTAATAGAGCAATTATTTTTTACTGTATCGTAGCTAAAATCACCTAATGTTATTTACTACAGACATTAAGTTCTATTTTTTCTAAACTTAGGTGTTTGCATCTGTGAACTACTGAAAGTTTGCAAGTGTGAAAAATAAAAATTTGCATATGTGAAAATTTTGTTGTACCTTTGCAGCAAATTATTAATCTTCTGAGAATTGAATATTATGACACATCGTGATAGATTATTCAAAATAATGGAATCTCAGGGCATGAATGCAAAGCAGTTTGCCCAAGAGTTAGGAGTAAGTGCTGGTACATTATCCAATATTTTTGGAGGTCGTAATAAGCCTAGTTTAGAATTATTACAGAATACATTGCAGTGTTTTCCTGAGTTAAGTACCGATTGGTTAATTTTGGGTAAAGGTGATATGTATTTACCTGGTGTAACACCGACGATTAAAGGAGAACGAAATTTGTTCACAGAAATAGATACTACCACTCAACCTGTTGAGGATGATGTAGCTGCTAAATTGGCTGCAGGTATAAAGCAAGTATTACAGATTCCAGAAAAAGTGCCACATGTACCAGCGCCTCGACAAGTGCAGAAAATTGTAATTTTCTATACAGATGGTACTTTTGAAGAGAGATAAGGTAGGGTAATTTTGCCTAATTCTATGTATAATAATATGTGCATATTTGCTTAAAAAATAAACCGTCTGTTCAAGAAATTTGGACAGACGGTTATCTTTTAGTAGCGGAAAGTGGGGGATTCGAACCCTCGATACGCTTGCGCGTATACCGCATTTCGAGTGCGGCTCTTTCGACCACTCAGACAACTTTCCTATTATCTGCAGCAAAGGTACTGCTTTTTTCTTATATATACAAGCATTTCTATAAAAACTTGTATTATGAGTTTAGATTGTGTATCTTATTTAGTAAATGCAATGCGCCTGTAATAGTTTTTACTTGCAGCACTGTAGCGAAGATACGGCCTGTTTTTTTTCCTTGGCGATCTTTTTCTTCTACTAGTTTGCATCGTTGTGGACGCGAGTAAATAAATTCTACAATCTTACCAAACATCTCTGATTGCCAGAATTTCTTATTCTTTTGAGTAAAGTACAATGTTAAGTTTTCTTTTTTAAGCAATACTTTTTCTATTCCCATTAGGCAACAAAGCCATCTTAAACGCACAACATTGAGCAATTCCTCTGATTCCTCAGGTAGTGCACCAAACCGGTCAATTAGACGCTTTTGGTATTCAATAAGTGCTTCTTCGTTGTTCAAATTATCCAATTCGCGGTAAAGCGAGATGCGTTCGGATATATTTTCTATATATGTTACCGGGAAACACAATGATAAATCGCTATCTAATTGGCTATCTGAACACCAATTTTTACTGCTTGTTGTGTTATTAAAATTATTAAATAGTATATCTGAATTAGAATCATTCTGCATCTCATCTTTAATCTCTTCAACTGCTTCAGCAAGTATTCTTTGATATGTATCATATCCTAGGTCTGCAATAAATCCACTCTGTTCAGAGCCTAACATATTACCAGCTCCACGGATATCCAAATCTTGCATGGCTAACTGGAAACCAGCACCTAATTCGGCAAAGGTTGTAAGTGCTTGCAAGCGACGACGAGCATCTGATGTTAATAATTCCTTATCTGGGGTAACTAAGTAGCAATACGCCTTGCGATTAGATCGTCCAACTCGACCACGCAATTGATGAAGGTCAGATAGGCCATAATTTTGCGCAGAATGAATTATTATGGTATTTACGTTAGAAATGTCTATTCCTGACTCTATAATGGTCGTAGCGATAAGAATATCGTATTCATAGTTAATAAAGTTTTCTAGAGCCTTTTCCATTTCTCCTGGAGGCATTTGACCATGAGCAATGACTGTTCGTGCTTCAGGCAACATGCGTAGAATACGTTGTTCTATCCGAGGTAACATCTCTATTCGGTTACAAACTACATATATTTGACCATTGCGCTGCATCTCCAGCTGTATTGCCTCTTTTATAATATCCTCGTCATCCAATGTAATCATCTCTGTTTGTACTGGATATCTGTTAGGTGGCGGTGTATTGATGATGCTCAAGTCACGAGCTCCTAATAATGAGAACTGTAAGGTTCTTGGTATAGGAGTAGCTGTTAGTGTTAATACGTCAACATTTGTTCTAAAAGCCTTTAGTTTCTCTTTGACGGCTACACCAAACTTCTGTTCCTCATCTATGATCAGTAATCCCAGATCTTTCCATAGCACTTGTTTTCCTACTAATTTGTGTGTACCTATTAATATGTCTATTTTACCACATTGTAGGTCTTCTAATATTTGTTTGACTTGTTTTGAAGTCTTGGTACGGCTCAAATACTCAATTCGTAGAGGGAAGTTAGCAAAGCGTTCACGGAAAGTATTATAGTGCTGCAAAGCTAAAACTGTCGTAGGAACCAATACTGCTACTTGTTTACCGTCTGTAGCAGCTTTAAAGGCTGCACGCATTGCTACTTCAGTTTTACCAAAACCAACATCACCGCATACCAATCTATCCATTGGCATTGGACTCTGCATATCGTGCTTAATATCCAATGTTGCTTTAGCTTGATCTGGTGTATCTTCGTATAGGAAAGAAGCTTCTAACTCATGCTGTAGATAACTGTCTGGAGAATAGGCAAAACCCGATTGCTGTTTGCGGGAAGCATAGAGACGAATTAAATCGCGAGCAATATCTTTAACTTTGTCTTTTGTGCGCTCTTTCATACGCTCCCATGCGCCTGATCCTAAGCGAGATATAGTAGGCTCGCTGCCTTCTCGTCCTTTATATTTGGATATACGATGTAGATTGTGTATACTAACAAATACTGTGTCACCACCTTTGTATATCAGTTTGATGGTCTCTTGTGGACGACCATTAAAATTAGTTGTTACCAATCCTGCAAATTGCCCAATACCGTGATCCTCGTGCACGACATAATCACCAATTTGAAGTTGATTGATCTCCTTTAGGGTAATAATTGCTTTTCCTCTTCGTGCATTCTCTGAACGCAGGGTGACACGATGATAACGCTCAAAAATTTGATGATCAGTATAACAACAAATTTTAGCTTCGTTATCAACAAAACCTTCATGTAGTGTATGGTCTATAGGAGTAAAATAGATACCAGATTCTTTATCTTCAAAAATTGCCTTTAAGCGATCAGTCTGTTTTACATGTTCTGCTAAAATATAAATCTTATATCCATCTTTTATTCTTTGTGTAATATCATCTATTAACAGATCAAAATTCTTGTTGAATGTAGGTTGAGGAAGGGTATTAAATGTAATATGACTATAGCTAGCGTATGTAGATTTATCGTTAAGTTCTATGGTTGTGGAGTCTTTTAAAAAATCTGTATTAAAAATTCTCATATTAGACTTGATTTTGTACTCAAAAAGTGCAAAATCGTTACTAATCCATAGTGAATTTTGAGGTAAATAAGCCAAAATTGTAGTAGAATTTTCTGCAGTAGCATTATTAGCTACTATTTCTATCTTATCTACCTTATTTTTAGATAGTTGTGTTTCTAATTCGAATTCGCGAATACTATCTATTTCGTCTCCAAAAAAATCTATTCGTAACGGAACATCATGCGCAAAGCTATATACATCCACTATTCCGCCTCGTTGTGCAAATTGTCCTGGTTCATAGACAAAATCTACACGCTTAAAATCTAGTTCTAGCAGTTTTTTTGTTAATTCCGAGATAGCAATACTATCATCTTTTGCTAGTGATATTGTCTGTTTTTTTAGTGATGTAGGTTGAGGTACATCTTCCGCTAGCGCTTCTGGATAAGTTATGATTATTTGTCCTTTTTGTGCTATTAAGGAAGTTAGAACTTCAGTTCTCTGCACCTGTAACGCCTCATCCATTTTCTGACGTCTGCGATGTGATGTAGGAAAATAATATACGTTTTGTAGATTAGTTAGGGTTTTAATATCTGCATACATATATTCTGCATCGTCTGAGTTGTCCATCACGACGAGCATTGTAGGTTGATTTTCGTTGTTTTGCAGTTTTTTATATGTTGCAGATAACACCATTGCTCGACTAGATGCCAATAAACCACCTAGCAAGAAATGTTGTGAATATTTCTTGCTAAGCATTTGAGTCAATACATCCACTTGTGGATGTTGTGCCATTAATTGTTGTAAGTCGGCTATTTGCATTTATTTAAGCAAAGCAAAATCGATGACTTCTTGTATATCTTTTACGTAATGGAACTTGAGGCCTTTAAGATATTTCTCTGGAATTTCATCAACATCTTTGCGGTTTTTTTCGCATAAAATGATATCAATAATACCTGCACGTTTTGCAGCTAAAAGTTTCTCTTTGACACCTCCAATAGGTAGTACTTTGCCGCGAAGAGTCATCTCTCCTGTCATTGCGATACGCTCTCGCACCTTTTTACCTGTCAAAATGCTAACCAAGGCTGTGGTCATTGTAATGCCTGCACTAGGTCCATCTTTAGGGATTGCGCCTTCAGGTACATGAATATGAATGGAGTGAGAATCTAGTTTTTTTCGTGCTATACCGAACTGTTCTGCATGTGCTTTAATGTATCCCAAAGCAATAGTCGCAGACTCCTTCATTACATCTCCTAGATTACCTGTTAGTGTTAATGTAGGTGTTTTAGAAGGAGAGAGCGAGGTTTCTATGAAAAGGATTTCTCCTCCCACTTGCGTCCATGCTAATCCTGTAACTACTCCAATGTATTTATTGGTCTCCCATTCATCTCGCGTATAACGTTTTTTGCCTAGATATTCTATTAAATCTTCTTCTGTAACGCTAACATTATATGGTTCTTCTAATGCAATTTTAGTTACCACTTTGCGGCAGACAGCAGCAATCTTGCGCTCCAAACCACGCACACCCGACTCGCGGGTATAACCATCTATGATGGCCGAGATGATGCTCTTTTTGAGTTTGAGTTGCGATGCTTTCAATCCGTGGTTTTCCAACTCTTTTGGCAGCAAGTGACGCTTAGCAATCTCCTCTTTCTCTTCTTGCAAATAGCCCGTCATCTCGATAAGCTCCATACGGTCAAGGAGTGGGCGAGGGATGGTGTCGAGCGAGTTGGCTGTAGCAATAAACAGCACTTTGCTCAGATCATAATCCACATCCAAGTAGTTGTCGTGGAAGGTGCTATTCTGCTCTGGATCAAGCACTTCGAGTAGTGCACTCGTAGGATCGCCCTTGTAGTCGGCACCAATCTTGTCTATCTCATCCAGTACAAAGACAGGGTTGCAAGTCTTTGCCTTGCGGATATTCTCGATGATGCGACCAGGCATGGCGCCTATGTAGGTACGGCGGTGACCACGAAGCTCTGCTTCGTCGTGCAAACCACCCAAACTGAT
>JAFZEQ010000074.1 GCA_017560605.1 Paludibacteraceae bacterium | reverse complement strand
TGATGTGACCCCAAAAAGTTGGACGGATTATTAAATTTGATATTTAGATCGATATTGCATAGGACTCATACCCAATCGCAATTTTATTCGATCTTTATTGTAATAGATAATATATTTCTTTAGCTGTCTTTTAAAATCATTTATGCTATCAAATTGATTGGTATACAACAACTCTTTCTTCATTAGTCCAAAAAAGTTTTCCATCATGGCATTATCTAAACAATTACCTTTTCGAGACATGCTTTGAGTTATATGATGTCTTTTTAATAAGTCTTGGTATATTCTATGTTGATAATGCCATCCTTGATCAGAATGTAATATAAGTTGTTCTGTATCTGGGTGCTTTTTGCATGCACGCTTTAGCATTGTAGTTACCATTTTTAGGTTTGGGCTATCAGATATGCAGTAGCTTATTATCTCACCATTCCACATGTCTAAAATAGGCGACAGATAGCATTTCTTGCCTTTTATATCCACTTGCGTAACATCTGTACTCCATTTTTGATTTGGTTTTTCTGCAGCAAACTGTCGATCTAATATATTCGGAGCAACCTTCCCTACGCAGCCCTTATAAGAATGATAGTGGACACGACGTTGTTTGGCCCTTAAACCTTCTTCTTGCATTAGACGGGCAACCACTTTTCGATTAATAACTTCGCCGTTTGCACGCAGTGCCAACCATACTCTTCGATAGCCGTATCGCTCTTGGTGCTGGCTAAAGATACTATGTATCTGTTGACGAGTAACATAGTATTTATCAAGTCGATCCTTGACGTGATAATAGTATGTAGCGCGTTTCATCCCACTAACCTGAAGCAAAGTTTCAAGGCTATATTCAGGCCTTAATGATTGGATGATTAATGCTTGCTCTTTGGAGAAAGAGATGCTTTTTCTGTCATTAAGGCCCTCAATTTTTTTAAGTAGGAATTCTCAGCACGGAGTAACTCGTTCTCACGTTGGAGTTTCTCCAGTTCTGTCATAGGTTCTTTCTTCTTTGGGCGTCCCATAGGAGTATGCTTTATGCCGTGATTTTTACCGTATTTCCTTCCGTACTTAACTTCTTTTAAAGCATCATAACCTTTTCTACGTACTACACTAACCCAACAATGTAAAGTAGAGCGTGAGACATGATACTTTGCACTAACAATGTGCAAAGGTACATGATTTTTTTCTATTTCACAAACTATCTGACATTTTTCTTCAAAATTATACCTACAATTGTATGGTAATCGCTGTAATCCAACTATTCCTTCATTCTTAAATAGTTCACACCACACAGCTATAACATTTCTTGAAAATCCTAAAATCTTAGCAATTCTAGTGGGCGGTACACCACGATTATACATTTTAATTGCCTTTAATTTCTCTTCTAATGAATGCTCCATAAGCGACACTTAGTTTTGTGTCTAACTTTTTGGGTGCACTTCACTACTTCGCTAACATCTCTAAGCGTATCAATGAGAACCACCAATTGTCTTTGACTGGTTTTGGTGCGCCACAACAACACTACCAACGTTCTGGTGGTCTTACCATGTCAGAGTGGAACAATGTTCGCAAATACATGAAAGATGGTATGCACTTCTCTCGTTACAACCCAACTTATGGTTATGATGACCAAGGCAATGAGAACTCTGCTAACTACAATGTATATCACAAACCACAAATCTCGCTCAACCATATCTGGCAAATCGACCACAAGTCTTCTTTGTCAACCACAGCGTATGTGTCACTTGGTCGTGGTTATGGTCGTACTGCGGAGCCTGGTTATGGAACATCCTATAGCTATTCTGATTTGACCTATGGAGCAAACTATGGTAAACTCTCTCACACTTTCCGTCGTGAGGATGGTACATTTGACTATGGTGCAGTAGAGTTTGCTAATAGCCCTAATAATCCTATTTTTGATCCTAAATCAGATCAATTTGAGAGACTATATACAGGTTCTCAACTCGTTATCTGCGAAAACCGCAACGACCACAACTGGTATGGTCTTACCTCTACTTATAGCAACAAGTTTGCGGATATGTTCGACTTCTATGCAGGTATCGATGTTCGTTACTACCAAGGTAAGCACAATGCTACGATCTCTGATCTCCTCGGTGGTGAGTACTTCATTGACGCTACTCGCGCTAAGGTTAAGGGCGCTAACAACGCTGCTGCTCTTGATCCAATGTGGCAATATGAGAAGCTCACTATTGGCGATATCGCTTATCGTAACTACGACGGTTTCGTTGTACAAGAAGGCGCTTTTGCTCAATTGGAGTACAACCAAAACAACTGGTCTGCTTTTATCAACGGATCTATCAACTACAACCACTATTGGAAGGTGGACTACTTCTACTACGATGCTGAGAAAGGTCGTTCTGAGACTCTAGGCTTCCTTGGCGGAACTATCAAAGCGGGTGCAAATTATGAGTTCAATAAGCACCACAATGCCTTCATCAATGTGGGTTATATTTCTCGTGCACCAAACCTTGATTACGGAGCGTTTATGAATGCATCCACAAGTAATACTGTCAATGTGGCTGCTAAAAACGAGCAAATTGCAAGCGCTGAGATTGGCTACGGTTTCCACAATGAGTATGTGAATCTGGCAGTTAACGGTTACTTTACCGAGTGGATGGACAAGACGATGACTAAATCAGGAACATTGGGTAATGACCAAAAAGAGTTCTTCATGAACATGACTGGCGTGAATGCTCGCCACATGGGTATTGAGTTTGAGGTGAAAGCTCGTCCTACCAAATGGTTGGAGATTTCTGCTATGCTCTCTCTTGGTGACTGGAAATGGGATAGCGATTCTGTAGTAGGTTATGCATACGATGGATATGGTCAAGCCCTAGCTGTTGATCCATCAACCAAAATGACTTATATCACTGAGCCAGGTGCTGATGATCACCAATATGCTATCATCAATATGAAGGGCATCAATGTAGGCGGTTCTGCACAAACAACTGCTAACTTGGGTGTTACCTTCAAACCATTCAAGGGTTTCCGCTTTGGAGCTGAATACACATTGTATGATCGTAACTATGCATACTATTCGCTCTCTGGTAGCAACCTAAGCATGGGTAAGGCTATGAACTTGCTTGAACCTTGGAAAATACCTACTGGTGGTAGTTTAGATATGCGAGCTTCTTATAACTTCGAAATTGGTAAAGTTCGTGCTACACTCTCTGGTAATATCAGCAATGTTCTCAACCAACTTTACATCGAGAAAGCATGGAATCCATCTACTGTTTCAGAGACTATTACAGAGGTTAACGCAGATAATGTGTATTTCTACTTCTCAAAAGGTACAACATACAATATCCGCTTGAAAATTAATTTCTAATTCCTCAAGAGGCTGAAACTGAGAAATATTGAAACTTTTAAATGATAGAATGACAATGAAAAAGATTTTATTTTTCCTCGCATGCGCACTCATGCTTGCATCATGCGAGAACTATTTTATAGATCAGAATCTTGGAGGTAATGATTGGATACCTACTGATGTTCGTACTGTAAGCTATACTTTAACAGATGCTGATTATACGAC
>JAFZEQ010000013.1 GCA_017560605.1 Paludibacteraceae bacterium | reverse complement strand
TCCTCTTTGGTTTTTTGTTTAGGATGAGTAGCAGGATTGATACTGCTTAAATCAATCTTACCTACCACCTTTGGAGCATTTTTGAGCACAGGTTTATTGAGGCGGAAGACCTCTTCTTCTTCTGTTTTAGGCTGATGTGTTTGTTCAGCGGCTGGTTGCTGTGCTGCAGCTTTTGCTAAAGCTTCAGCCTCAGCCGCAGCTTTTGCCGCAGCTTTCTTAGCAGCTTTTTCGGCAGCATTTCGTGCAGCTTCTTCAGCAGCCTTCTTTGCCTGAGCTTCCTCCGCTGCCTTTTTAGCTTCCTCAACCTTCTTCTTGTCGGCATCAAGATCAATCTTACCTACGACCTTAGGTTTTGCCACCTCAGTAGGTATATGCTCTGGCTTTTGGGGTTCGTTGATTGCCACTGATTTTGGTACTTCACGCTCTTGACGCTCTTGTGCCTGCATTTCTGCCTCAATTTTCAAGGCCTTGTCCTTGTTAAATTCTTTAGCGAGCAGTAGGTACAAGTCGTCATCGATACGTGTATTAGGATCGGTAGCGATTTCCTTACCCTGCTTTTTACAGAATTCCACGGCAGTGGACATACCGATGTTTAATTCTTTACAAGCTTTGATAAGTTTTATAGCCATATCGTGTTCGGTTTTTAATTCTTAATTCTTAATTCTTAATTCACTATTAATCTTCAAATTCAGCAGAAAGGATAGCAAGAACCTCATCTACTGTCTCTTCCTCAAGGTCTACACGACGAAGAATCTCTTCTTTAGATACAGCCAAAACAGACTTAGCCGTATCCCATCCTATAGCCTTGAAGGCATCGATCACCCATTGATCGATCTCGTCATTAAACTCGTCCAAATAGATATCCTCGTTATCAGACTCATCCATCTCACGATAAACATCGATTTGATACCCAGTCAACATACTTGCCAACTTGATATTGTAGCCACCTTTACCGATAGCCAATGACACCTCATCTGGTTGCAAGTATACATCTACTTTCTTCTCCTCTTCGTTAACGGTCATAGAAGAAATCTTAGCTGGTGCTAAAGCACGTTGAACATAGAGGTTGATATTTGAAGTATAGTGAATAACATCAATATTCTCGTTGCGCAACTCACGCACGATACCGTGGATACGAGCGCCCTTGATACCCACACATGCGCCTACAGGATCTATGCGGTCATCAAATGATTCTACAGCCACCTTAGCTCGTTCACCAGGAATACGAGCAATATTCTTGATAGCTATCAATCCATCGTGTACCTCTGGTACCTCTTGCTCAAAAAGACGTTGAAGGAACAATGGTGAAGTACGAGAAAGGATGATCTTAGGATTTTGGTTCTTATTATCTACTTGTACCACTACAGCACGTACGGTATCACCTTTGCGGTAGTAGTCACTAGGTATCTGATTTTGTTTTGGCAAATATAGTTCGTTGCCATCCTCATCAAGAAGCAACATCTCACGTTTCCATACTTGATACAGCTCACCGCTTACGACTTGACCAAGCATCTCGCTGTAGCGTAAGTAGAGGCTCTCCTTTTGAAGATCCAAAATACGACTAGCCAAAGTTTGGCGAAGGTTCAAAATCATACGACGACCGAAAGAAGAAAGATCTACTTTATCTGTAACCTCTTCACCGATCTCTGCTTCGTCGTCCAACAGCAATGCTTCACTGATACCAATTTGGGTATTCTCATTCGCCACATCATCATCTTCCATAACAAGACGGTTACGATAGATCTCCAAATCGCCTTTATCCGGGTTGATAATCACATCGTAATTGGCTGCAGTACCATACATTTTGGTTATCACATTACGAAAAGAATCCTCCACAACATTGATAAATGTTTGGCGGTCAATGTTTTTGAGTTCTTTAAACTCTGTAAAATTGTCAATCAAGTTAATTGACTCTTGTTTTTTTGTAGCCATTTTCATGTTCGGCAATCGAGCGCATTAGATCGCTTCGCTGTAGTCCCTCCTTGCCGTCGGAGGTGGTTTTAATGTTTATTGTTATTATTCTAAAATTTTAAATCGTACTTGGTGTACTTAACAGTATCGTAAGCAAAAGTTAAGGTCTGTACTTGTTTTTGTTTACGTTTTTTACCCTCTACTGCCACCATAACATCGGTATCAATAGAAAAAGTATCCTGATCTACACTTACTAACACACCACGATATTTCTTTCCATCAGCAGAGAGCACTTCTACATCATGATTAAGATGTTTCTCGTACTGCATCTTAGTTTTGAAAGGATCTGTCAAACTTACACTACCTACCTCAAGCGAGTAATCTACATTTTCTGCATCCAATTTCTCAACAAGATAATGATTGAGTTCTGCACAGAAATTCAAATCTACTCCTTGCATATTATCTACCTCCAACAATATCTCTTGTTGCGCAGTTATTTTTAGGGTTATCAGCTCATAACCAGTGCATTGCAACTTTTCCTCTACCAGAGTTTGTATATACTGTTTATCTATCATATTCGTGAGTTAATTGTAATATACCATTATGCTTTCGACGATATTTTTTAAGCAGAACGAGGAAACCTGTTCGGCCCCCTCGTTCATTTCCGGTGCAAAGGTAGTACTTTTTTGCGATATATGCAAATATTTTTATAAAAAAAATATAATTAAACCATACTTTCTGCTATCCTAACCATGGATAATTTTTTCTCACCTCTTCTAATCGTTGTTCAAGACGCTGATTAAATTTCTGAGCTTGCTCTGTTTCAGGATGCAAAAAACGATGATTGCGATCACGCCATAACTGATGCAAAGTACGCATTTCATCGGTGGTAGATGTAGACATATAAGTATCTACAAAACGTTGCCAAATATAATCTACGGCTAATGAAGAAGGATGTACCAAATCCTCTGCATAGAAGCGATAATCGCGTAACTCATCCAACATGATCTCATAGGATGGGAAATAGGAATACACAGAAGATGGATTCATGATTCGGGCATTAGATATCAGGATATCTATTGCCTGCAAAAGAGTTGCTTTGCTAAGATGATTTGCATGCAAGCCGTCCTTAATATGTCGAATAGGACTAACCGTAAAGATCCAATGCTTATTAGAGGTATTAACAAGCAATGGTTGCCACATATCAACGATATCTGACACAGATAGAGATTTACGCTGAAAACGGTCAGCAGGCATCTTATGACAGTTAGCAACTACCACTCCTTCCATTTCGTATATCCAGGAGGTACCAAAGGTCAATATGATCGTAGTGGCCTCATTGAAAGCATTGCTTAAGTCGTGCAGACTCTGTTCAGTGCGGCTTATGAGTTCAGACTTGTCTGGATGCGAAAAAGAACCATGATGCATCATAGAATGCCACAGACCATTATGCTGAAGAAAATAATTCTTACTATTCTTTTGTAAGGAAAGCTGCAAAGCGGTTCTTATTGAAGCAGGATTGTATAGCGTACCGAATGGATTGATAGTTGTCTGAAAATAATGTTGCTGAAACTTGGTTCCTACATTATCTGCAAAACACGAACCAAGTAGCAAGATTTTATCTCGGTATCCTATCTTCGTTTCAGAAAGTTTGATATTTACTTTTGTCTGCAACTCCATAGTTCTATTCAAAATACATTACCTTGGCAGGACTAATCTTAGTTACTATCGCAGATGGAGCCATTAAGATAAGCCATGACACAAGCAGCGTACCCAGATTAAGCAGAACCCACCATCCCCAAGGAAAGGCCATAGGCACATAACTTACATAATAGGAAGCAGCATCTAGCGTTAGCCAATGTGTATAATGCTGCAAAGCACACAGCGCTAAGCCTATCAAGTTACCCCAAAATAGTCCCTTACCTATTAGCATAAGCGACTGATATACAAATATTCTGCGAACAAAACTATTATCGGCACCTAGCGACTTGAGCGTACCAATAAGAGATACGCTGTCCATGATTAAAATGATAAGCCCTGTAATGATGCTAAAGCCAGAAACGCATAGCATTAGAATAATGATAATAACGACGTTCATATCCAACAGATCAAGCCATCCAAACACTTGAGGATTAAGCTGTTGCAGATTCTGCGTATAATACATATTACCATCAGCATCAAGCCTATTAGCAGTGACATAATAGACTGCGTCTGAAGCTTCGTGTAAATTGCGCAAATCATCTACCAACACCTCTAGTCCTGAGACTTGTGTGCTATCCCATCCATTCAAGCGCCTAACGATCTCCATATTACCAAGAATAAAGAGCTTATCCATCTCTGTCATATAAGTATTGTATAGACCAATGATCGTCAGTTTACGCACTCTCAAATCCTCCTCAATGAAATAGCACAAAATATGGTCACCCACATTGAGCGAAAGGATACGGGCTAGCTCTGTAGATATCAAAATATCGTTTGTAGCAGTTGGCAAAGTACCCTCTACAATGTTCTGCGCAAAATAATCCCAATAATCAGTACCTTTGAACACAACACCTTGAAAAGTACTATCTGTCTTTACGATTCCAGGTTTTGTTGCAAAAGTTGAAACATATTTCACATGAGGTAATTCGCTTATGGTTTGCAGTAAGGTATCATTAACACGAATAGGTTGCAGCTCATAAGTAGAATTATTGTCAAAATTAACTACCTGAATATGACTACCAAAGCCAGCAACCTTATTGGACACCTCTTGTTTGAACCCTACTACCACGCTGATGGCGACAATCATTACCAGCACACCAATAATGATGCCACCTAACGCCACACGCACAGCTGGACGTGATGAACGCGTATCCTTATCTTCAGAAAAATAGAGGCGCTGTGCTATTTTCCATTCCGCTATATGTCGGAAACGTTTTTTTGGCATAATTTTTGTGGTCGTTTCTGTATGAAGCGTATTGTGTTAACAATTATAATTATAGCTTTTTCATTGATAGCTAAAGCTCAAGTGCATTCTCATCCGCAGCGCAGTGCGGCTGATATTGCTCGCAAGCAAACAGAAATGCTAGTGCGCGAGCTTCATATCACTGATAGTACCCTACGTGACACTATTTATCGCATGCATCTTAAATATGCTAAAAAGCGAACAGCAAATTCTACTCAAAGCGAGATTCTAGAATGTATGCAAAACATTCAAGAAGAGTTAAAACAGATACTAACTCCTGCTCAATATAAAGCCTTTATGAATCTACGTCATAACCAGGGTCCCCGTTCGCCTCAAAACTCTTGCAATTGGTTGGCTCCTCAGCAAGGCGTAGCACCTGCATCCAATTCAACCAAGCGTAAGCCGCCCACGACACAATAGTACCAACCAATAATCCACCTAGAATATCCAAAGGATAATGCACCCCTAGATACATTCTACTATAACAATTCATCGCCACCCAAAGCATTAGCAGGCCGGTGGCTATTTTATTGCGCCATATCAATGAGAAGAGCAATGCACACGCCATGGTTGTAGCAGCATGGCTGCTCACAAATCCGAACTGACCACTCCTATAATCATTCACCAAATGCAGCACTCCCTCTAGTTCAGGAACCCTGGTAGGGCGTGGACGAGCCACCAAGTCC
>JAFZEQ010000073.1 GCA_017560605.1 Paludibacteraceae bacterium | reverse complement strand
TCACCTGTTCCACGAACATCAAAACCAGCATTTGTACCGGCGATGAATTTTCCTGAAGCATCTAATAACTTACTTGTATTATGAGTTGCTCCTTGGAATACAGATGTCCATTCGTTGAGGTTATCAGGATTTACTTCCCACAAGAACTCCCCAGCTTGATCATGGGCAGTTACAAATATACGTCCATCTTCAGAAATACGGATACGATAAGGGGAATGATCGTTATTGGTAAATGCTTTACCTGCATTATAACCTGGTTTATCACCATTAGGTATTAATTCAAACGCAGGGTTATACTCGTAGATACCAGAACCTACGCCACAACTTGTATATTTTGTGTCGCTAGAAGTGTATGTTTCGCTACATAAGATACGACCGAAGTGTGGGTTCTCTGGGTTGTTATCAATATCTACGCCAAATGGACGATAGAATGATTCTCCTTTTACAGCAGTTACCTCATCTACTGCTACACCCTTAACCTCAATTTTCCAAGTGAGGGCTTTGTATTGAGGGAAGTCGGTTGTAGAAATAGTGGTAGTATAATCACCTTTCTCAAGACCAAGAGATGAAAGATCTACGGTTTTGATAGGTGTCTCACCATCCATTAACACCCAAATTACTGAAGTCGCATTGGCATTGAGTGAATATTTGATAGTCAAATCCTTCTCATCTGCAGATAATTCTGATGTCAAATTATATGCAAATGGGTTGAGTTGTGGTGGGATAACAAAGGCATGTTTAGAAGCACATGGGGTAGAAACGGTACCTGAATAAGGCATTGCGAAGATTCTAATACGCTCGTTAGTACGGTTTGCCGCAAATAAGTTGCCTGCATAATCCCATGCAAGAGCTGTATGATTATTGCCTGCAGTAGCAATAGTATATGCTTTGGTCAATGTAATATTCCCACCTGCATCGTTGATGTTATAAATGGTTATGTTCTTTTGCCCAGCTCCTACTACAGCCAATTGTTTACCATCAGGACTTACGGCGATACCACTATTGCTGGTATTTGCATGCGAAATACTGGCAGAAACATTATTCCAATCAAATCCATTTTCTATAGATAAATGGGCGATAGTTGGTGTATTTGCAGTAGGGCTTGCTTGATGTTGATTAAACCAAATATCTCCATTATTATCGTATGTAATAGTAGCATCATCACGAGCGATAGACAAAGTACCTTTATTGATTGTGCGTGATGCAGCATCGATTGATTTAGCATTGCCAAGATCGTATTCGTAAATATTGTTGTCTTTTGCCAACATGACTAATTTAAGATTCTCGCCACTGCCTTTTGCATCGATAGAAACGGCGCGACCAGTCTCAAATACAGTCGTGAAATTCGCATTCAAATCCGCTGGATTAGCTTCAACGATAGGATGGTAAGATGCTCCATCTCTATAACGACCAATAAACACACGACCACCGCTAGTAGCTACACGATAGAAATTGACATAATCACCATTAATGTTTTTTTCTGTGTATCCGGCATTTACTCCTCCAAGGAATCCACGAGTACCAGCACTATTCAATATAGGATTTAATGTTGCATCAAATGCATACAAACCACGACCAAATGGATTACATTGGTAACCCGTTTTAGCTTTACCATCATTACTAGCCTCAATTACATACCAGTTTCCCATGTAATCACTTTCAGGGTCGACATCTACATCCATTCCGTATGGAAGATAAAATCTGATTGACTCATCGTGTAATGTTGGATTTGCAACCGAATTACCAGTAACCACCACTTTCCATATCAATGACTTACCTGTAGGAAGATCAAGGGTAGAGACATCAATAGAGTGGCTACCTTTGGTTATACCTTCGCAAGCAATAGTCTTAACCTCTGTCTCGCCATCCAAGATAACCACGCTAACGCCTGTAGCATCTGCGTTCAGTGAATAATTAACGGTTAGCGTAGTGCCTTCATGTGAAGACTTCAACCCATATGCATACGGGTTGAGCTCTGCAAATGACATTGCGCTGAATAGTGTTGCAATTAAAAATAGTGTAAATTTTTTCATATCGTATTGGTATTTGATTAGTATCGTTTTAATCGTTCAATAGTGTTTACGCGGGCGAAATACGCGCACGCATAATATTTCGGCTGCAAATTTAGTAAAAATATTTGGAATACGCAAAACAAGTTGTATTCTTTTTATAAAAAGACGGATATTCTATGCAAATAGATGGATGTGTTCTGTTGAGAGTTGAGGCTATTGGGGATGGGAAGTGAGAAAACAAAACGAGCCACCTTAGCGGGTGACTCGTTTTGTTTATAGGATAAGTATTATTACTTACGGATGATTTTTGTGTGAGATGGGAAAGCGTTATCTGCGATCTGCGTGTGGCTTGGGACGGAAACCGATTTCAAGGAAGAGCACTCATAGAACGCCCAATTTCCAATACTCGTTACGCTATTAGGGATAGTGATAGAGCGCAAACGAGAGCAACCCTGGAACATACCAAATCCAATCGCTGTAACACTATTAGGGATAGTGATAGAAGTCAAACTTTTGCAATCCCAGAACGCATCATTAGCAATTAATCTCGTACCTTCTTTGATTATGTATGCACCAGATATGTCATCTTTCGCTTCTATAAGACAATTACTAATATACAACACACTATTCTTCCAATTGGATTTTTCGTTGTAGAGAGCTGTACCATAGAACGCAGCCTCTCCAATACTCGTTACGCTCTCAGGGATGGTGATAGAAGTCAAACCAGTGCAATAACGGAACGCAGCATCTCCAATACTCGTTATACTATTAGGGATAGTCACAGAAGTCAAACCAGTGCACCAATGGAACGTCCCCCATCCAATACTCGTTACGCTGTTAGGAATGGTGATGGAAGTCAAACTTGAGCAACCATAGAACGCACTATATCCAATACTCGTTACGCTGTTAGGGATTGTGACAGAACTCAAACCAGAGCAACCTTCGAACGCCCTATCTCCAATACTCGTCACGCCATTAGGGATAATAACGGAAGTCAAACCTTCGCAATAACCGAACGCTGCACCAGCAATTTGTTTAATAGCCTCCGGAATAATATAAGCACCACTATAAGAAGTAGGCATATAGGCAAAACAATGTGCGTTGTAAACAGGTGAAGTCAAACTTTTGCAACCAGCGAACGCCATATCTCCAATACTCGTTACGCTATTAGGGATAGTGACAGAAGTCAAACTCGAACATTCATAGAACGCCATTTCTCCAATACTGGTTACACTATTAGGGATTGTGACCGATGTCAAACCAGAGCACTTAGCGAACGCCCTCTCTCCAATACTGGTTACACTATTAGGGATAGTAACAGAAGTCAAACCTTCGCAACCAGCGAACGCATCCTCTCCAATACTCGTTACGCTGTTAGGGATAGTAACAGAAGTCAAACCTTCGCAAGCAGCGAACGCACCCTCTCCAATACTAGTTACACTTTTAGGGATAGTCACAGAAGTCAAACTTTTGCAACCACCGAACGCCAATTCTCCAATACTGGTTACACTATTAGGGATAGTCACAGAAGTCAAACCAGAGCAATAAGCGAACGCCCTATCTCCAATGCTCGTTACGCTGTATGATTTGCCTTGATCAGTGATGGCTGAGTTAAGATCAAGGTTTGTAATACCTTTATCAGCACCTACAAGCATAACCTCTGTATTAGATAAGGTTCTGAACTTTAGCTTACCTAGTGTAAACTCCTTTGCCATCATAGTGGTAGCAGCAAACACGAGAAAAAGAGATAATACCAATCGTTTCATAAAGGAGGATTCAAAATTTAGAAATTTATAATTCAAAGGTATGATGCTGCAAAGTTACAATTTATTTTTTATTCGTGCAAGATTTTTATAAAAAAAGTCGCCTTCCTCCGAAGACGACTTTTGTGTATAGTGGACGGCACGTAGTGCCTAGTAGTGCCCTACGTGCAGAAGAAGAGTACGAGCAGCTGGCCTGCCATGACACGAAGGAACATCGTCAATGGATAGACCGTGGCGTAGCATACAGAGGCTTGGTCATTGTTATCAGAGAGGCTCTGAGCATAACCCAAAGCAGGAGCACCCGTCATGGAACCGATCAAAAGACCTACCACCTTGAAATAATTGATCTTCAACACACGATAGGCAATGAGGCCCATAACAAGCAGAGGGATAACAGTAATAAGAACACCATACAATACCCACATATAACCACCATCGAGCAATGTAGTGACAAAACCCTGCCCTACCGTCAATCCCACCGACGCCAAGAACAAGGTTAGGCCCACCTGACGAAGCATCATATTGGCCGAAGTGGTGGCGAAAGTGACAAGGTTATAGTACGGACCGAAACGGCCAATCAACAAAGCAACAATCAACGAACCACCAGCAAGACCCAACTTGAAAGTGATATCCATACCCGGGATAGCAATAGGCAATGAACCAAACAACACACCCAAGAAAATACCAAAGAAAATAGGCATCAGGTTAGGCAAATCGAGTCTCTTTAGCTCGTTACCAAAGATATCCGCCACATGGCGCACATCCTCGCGGTCGCCCACCACCATCAGTCGGTCACCTAACTGCAAGATCAGGTCTGGAGTGGCCAAGAGCTCGACACCCGCACGATTGATACGCGTGATAGTAGCATGGTAACGATGGCGCACATCGAAAGAGCTAAGGCGCTTGCCATTGCAACGCGTACGAGTAACCACAATACGGCGCGAGATGAGGTGATTATCGCGCTCGCCACCATGGAAACCGTAGTGGGTGATCTCGCCTAAAGACTGGAGATCTTTCTCGTGACGACGGTCGCTGACTATACGCACCACATCGCCCGGATGGAAGATAGTTGAAGTATCGACTAGTTCGTCGGTATCATCCACACGCATGACACGTGTGACAAGCATGTGTTGGCAAGGACAGAGATCGTGCAACTGCTGGAGCGTAGCATCCTTCGTGATAGACAAACGGATATCCACACAGATAGGGTCGTCGTCGGATACATGCTCTTGACGAAGTGCATCATCCTCCTTGCGAAGATTGACACGGCAGAAGAAACGGATGAGTTCGAAAGATAAGATAAGTCCCACAATACTAAGCGGATAAGCCAAAGCATAACCGATAGCGATATCCGGAGTAGCTACCCCTAGGTCGGAGGCTGTCTGCTGAACCGCACCCAGCGAAGGAGTGTTCATGACCGCACCGGACATGATACCCGCCATGGTGGTCATATCTGTGCCCGTAGCATAGTGCAAGACCACCGTGATGACACAACCCAAAAGGACAATAGCCATAGCCAAGAGATTGAGGCGAAGGCCACTCTTGCCAAAAGGAGAGAAAGATGGACCCACCTGAAGACCAAAAGAATAGACGAAGAGAATAAGGCCGAAATTCTTAGCGAAAGAGGCTACCTGCTCGTCAATGGTCAAGCCCAGTGCCGAAAGGGCGATACCAATAAAGAGAATCCATGTGACGCCGAACGTGAAGTTCTTGATCTTGAGACGCTCGCCAGCCCAGAGGCCAAGGAAAACAACCAGAGTGAGTAACACAATGGATTGGGTGACAGAAGGCGTTGTGAATAATTCGCTAATTAAGTTCATATTGTTTAGTGGACGGCACGGAGTGCCTACTGTTTAGTGGACGCAGCAGAGCCCTACTGTTTGGTGTTTGGTGTATGGTGTATGGTGTATGGGCAAAGCCCTACTGTTTTGTGGACGCTGACGCTACTGTTTAGTGGACGCTGCGCTACTGACATTTGACTTTAGACTTTCAACTCATTCGATTACTCATAATACGTAATCTTGCGGGTTTCGGTGTGGGTGACGTTAGTGTCATATTTTTGGCCCGCAATATTAAATACCGGTTTTTCGTTGGCATATTTTTTCTTTTTTTCTACTTTGACATCGCGAGAAATCCAGTTGCCATTGCTGTCGTATTTGTAGTTAGAGTATGTAAATACCGCATCATGAACCAGGACATCATTACCATCGAATCCTTCCTTAAAGATCTTCTCAACCTCTTTAACTAGCTCATTATTCTCGTTATATTCATACTTAGAAACCATATAACAAGTTTCTACCCATCTCTTAGTTTCTGATATAAACCCATCTTTATTGTATGTGTAGCTATCAGAATCATAATAGGAAACGATTTTTCCCAATTCATTGCGTTCAAATACACCCTCGAGCTCTTCCATGTTTATACCATGACGATTGTAGTTGGTTTCTCCCCATGCATAATATACACAATTAGCGTCAGGCACTATACTCTTAACATTACCTCTAGCTAGCACCATCTTTAGGTCAGAGGCATAATATGTGATCTCGCGGGTTTCGGTGTAAGATATGGAAGTGCCATTTTCCGTCTCTTTAACATTACGAGAAATCCAGTTACCACGGCTATCGTACTTGTAGTTGGAGTAGATTCTAACCGCATCCCACTCTTCTCCTTGACTTACACCATGACGAGTATCTTTAACTAGTTCATTCTTCTCGTTATATTCATACTCTACATTCCCTGCACTGCTCATACCTTTCATCCAAACATACGTAGCAATAAAACCATCACCATTGTATGTCCATTCATATTCAGATCCACAATCAGACGAATAGGTGATTTGTCCAAAGTCATTACGCGACAAATCACATAATACATCTGCTGAATATTCTTCATTTTCACCATCAGGAGTATAGTTGATTGTTGCTTCATAATCATCATAACGAGAATCCTTGTTCACTATACTCTTAACATTACCTCTAGCTAGCACCATCTTTAGGTCAGGGGATTTATAAGGCAAGATTATGGTAGCAGAGCAGTTTGCTAAGGCGTTGCCAGCCATCTCACATGCACAATTAGAGCAATGGATCGTGGTAAGACTATTGCAATTAGCTAAAGCCTCTGAACCAATATTGCTGATAGATGCTGGCAACTCGATAGACAGCAAAGAGGAACAGCCTTTGAACATCTTAGAACTGATACTGGTCATCCTATTAGACAATGTGAAGGAACGAAGTTGGGTACAGCCCTCAAACGCACCACTGCCACAAGTTGTAACTGTATTAGGAAGTCTAACTGAAGTGAGCGAAGTACAAGCACTGAATGCCCCTGAACCAATAGTCTTCAATTTAATAGGGAACAGTATAGATTGCATCGCACTACAACGCTCGAACGCATAATCACCTATCTTGGTGATATTATCAGGTAAGGACACGGATGAGAGCGAAGTCATACCTTGACACAGATGAGATGGAACAGTTACTACACTAGGTGCAAAAGTGAAACGAGTGATCTGTGGTGCTATAGCTTCGAAAACAGCTCTGTCAGTATTTGACTTTAAATCAGCAGAACGCCACTCGATAGAAGTAAGCGATGAGCAGCCATGAAAAGCCATTGGATGGAGCGTGGTAACACCCAGAGGGATACGGATATGCGATAGGCCAGTACAACCATCAAAAGCATGTTCGTGGATCTCCTTTAAGGTTTCAGGCAAGGCAATTTCCTTAAGCGCTGTACAACCGCTGAATGCGTGCTCGCCGATGGTCTTAAGGGAAGAAGTAGCAGGAATAGTAACAGAAGTAAGCGCTGTGCAGCCCTCGAAGACATTCTTGCCTAAGTACTCCGTAGAAACAGGAACAGTAAAAGAAGTAAGCGCTGTACAGTGAGCAAATGCTCGTTCGTTGATACGCTTAAGCGCATTGCCTAAGTTGATGGTATGGAGCGATGTACAACTAATAAAAGCACGTTGACCAATATGTTGGAGCTGATAACCTAGATTGAGATCAGTAAGCGAAATACAACCTGAGAAGGCGTCGTCTGCGATGGTTTGCAACTTTGAACCGTCTACACATGTGACCTGCTTGAGCGATGTACAATTGAGAAAAGCTGATGCTTGGATAGAGACAATAGCAGCAGGCAGGGTGATAGATGTAAGAGAGGTAGCATTGTGGAAAGCACTATCCGCAATAGCCGCCACAGGATATTCTGTACCCTTGTATTTCACCGTCTCTGGTATGACCAATTCAGTGATACGCTTGTAGTTGTCAACTGTGGCTTCTTGTTGCGACACAACAGCAACAGGAGTGTCACTCTTGCCCAGAGTCATGATACTGTAGCAAATTTGCTTTTGCTTGAAATCGTAAGCCAACAAGGTGTTAGCTACGAACACAAAGATGAAGATTGGAATTAAACGTTTCATGTTTTATAGTATTTAGTGATTTACTGTTTAGTGGACGCTGCGCTACTGACATTTGACTTTAAACTTTAGACATTAGACATTTGACTAATCTAACAAGTGCTTCGGTAACTGCGCGGAGGGTGATCTGCTCGCGCTCGCGAGAGGCGCCAAAATGAAAACACTGGGCCTCAGTGGCTGTAGGCGTAGCCCACGCAATCCAAACCGTACCAACCGGTTTGTCCACCGTACCGCCCGTAGGACCAGCAATGCCCGATGTAGCAATCGCATAATCGGTATTGAGCAAAGAGCGAACACCCTCTGCCATCTGGCGGACTGTGGATTCGCTGACCGCACCTTCGGTATTGAGTGTTATAGGTGATACACCTAAGACATTGGTTTTGACTGAATTATCATACGCAACTACTGAACCCATATAGTAAGCCGAAGAGCCTGACTGTGCATTCAAAGCAGCCGCTAAACGACCACCTGTACAACTCTCAGCAGTGGCAATGGTCTTGCCTTGCTGCTTGAGCAAACGGCCAGCAAGAGCCTCCAGAGAGATGTCCTCAAGTGCAAGGATATAGTTGCTGATAAGCGGAAGAAGTGAATCTATATGCTCCTGGACTTGCTCCTCGGTAGCTTCACCATAGGAACTTAAACGAAGACGAATAATACCGTCCTTAGGCAAGTATGCAAGGCGAATAGATGATGGCAGAGCATTCTCCCAATCTTCGATGAGAATAGCTAGTTGGGATTCGGGGATGCCATGGACAAGAATCGTGCGGTGCACGATTTTGAATTTTGAATTTTGAATTATGAATTTTGAGATAAAAGGGAGTACTTGTTCGGTCATGGCGATCTTCATCTCGTGAGGGACGCCGGGAAGAGCAATTAAGAATTTTGAATTAGGAATTTTGAATTCTTCTAAACTACTGAACTCCTGAACTCCTAAACATTTCTTAAACACCATGATAGGCGCGCTACCTACTCTATTGGGCAGGATAGTGGCAGACTCAGGAACGAGCCACTGAGTAGCCGTGAGGCGGTTGAGTGCCTCAGGACGATCCTTATAGAGGTCGTGTATGTGTGCGCGTACGCGAAGATCTTCTATAAGTGTAGTGCTGAAATATTCGCACATAACATGCTTAGTAATATCATCCTTGGTAGGACCAAGACCACCCGTGGTGAAGACGATATCAGCACGAGAGAAAGCCTCATCTAAGGCCGTGAGAATATGCTCGCGGTCGTCGTGAACGGAAGTGATCTGGTGAAGCGAAATACTTGCCTCGTTGAGGCGCTGAGCCATCCAAGCGGAGTTGGTGTCTACAACTTGACCGATGAGGAGTTCGTCGCCAATGGTGATGATTGATGCTAGCATACTATGAAGTTCAGGAGTTTAGGAGTTTTTGCATTGCTTGTGCCATTCGTCGGCGACGAGGCAAAGTTCGTCGTACCACTCTTGGCCAAAACGACGAATCAATGGCTCCTTCAAAAACTTATATATAGGCAAATGCAACTTCTTACCCAATACGCGTGCACAATGACAAATATCCCAACGATGATACTCCACCCCAATCAAATCACCCACTTGGTTCAAACGAATAGGATACAAATGACAAGAAATAGGCTTCTTAAAATCAATCTTACCCGCATTATACGCCTTTTCAATCAAACAATAACACCAACCATTATGATCCGTGCGAGCAAAAACACAATCCTTATCATTGACAATAGAAGTAACCTTATCACCCGATGGATCGAGATATGACAAGCCTTGAGCCTCAACAACAGCACGAGCCTCCTTGGTCATATCAGGTAAGAGAATAGGCATAATAGACTGAATCTTGGCCTCTTCGTCGTCAGTAAGCGGAGCTCCTGCATCCCCCTCGATACAACAACAACCACGACATTTATCTAAATCGCAGCAGAAATCCTTCTCAAGGACATCTAGACTGACTAAGGTATTTTGAATTAAGAACATATGTTTGGTGTTTAGTGGACGGGCAGAGCCCTACTGTTTGGTGTTTATAGGATGCCTTCGAGGCAGATTTTGAGGCCGATGAGGATGAGGATAATACCGCCAAGAATATTGACATTAATACGAAGACGAGCGCCTACAATATGACCTAAAATAAAACCTGTAATAGAGAAAATAAAACAAGTCAAAGCAATAACGCCTACCGCTAACCATAAAACATCTGGATGCGGAATAAAAATAACGCCCGTAGCCAAAGTGTCCATAGATGTGGCAAAGGCTAATGATAGCAGTCCTAAAAAAGAAAAATCTGCTAACTGAGACTCCTCATCGTTGCCCTTAACCGCATCGTAAATCATCTTACAACCAATAAAACCTAGCAATGCGAGGGCAATCCATGGCGCAAAACGCTGAAAGAAAGAAATAAATAGACTACCTGCATAATAACCAATAAGTGGCATACCTGCATGGAAAACACCAAAAAGCAATGCCATCAACAGTGGTTTAATGTAACGAGGAACATAACCATGTGGCGATGTCAGTCCCTTGCAGACAGACACCGCAAAACAATCCATGGCAAGGCCAATAGCAAGTAATATGATGGTAAGGATTGACATACTTTGTGTTTAGTGGACGGGCAGAGCCCTACTGTTTAGTGGACGCTTCGCTACTGTTTAGTGGACGGGCAGAGCCCTACTGTTTAGTGGACGCTACGCTACTGTTTCGTTTGTTTACTAATCCTGTTAATATTTTTGCTTCAACATCTATGAGTGTTTCAAGATGTTGAAAATCTTCTTTGGTTAGATATCCAAGATCACATGCCACATCCAACTGAGCAAGGACCTCCATTAATGATCCATATGCAATTGAATAGAAGTGCGATTGATCTTTTGTGGTCAATCTTCCAGATCCTTCTGCTATATTCGATGGGATGGATATAACTGCTCTACGCAATTGATCACATAATGCGTATTGCTCTTCTTTTGGAAATTTCTTAATCAATGTGTATACCATAGAAACCAATTCCTTGGCTTTAATATACGCATTTAAATTACGGAAACTATTCATATTTATTATCCATTAAATCAAACATCAGTAGGCACTGTGTGCCGTCCGCTAAACTGTAGCAGCAACGCTGCGTCCGCTAAACAAGACTATCGTTTAACACGGTAGCGGGCACCTACTTTACCTTTGGCGATATTAGTGAGTTTGGTCTTGACAAACTGACGACGGATAGGTGATATACGATCGGTGAAGACATGACCCTCGAGGTGGTCGTACTCGTGTTGGATAATACGCGCAGCAAAACCGTCGTAAGTCTCAGTATGCTCGGTGAAATTCTCATCCATATAACGAATCGTTATAGACTCTGGACGAACGACATTTTCAGATATACCTGGCAACGAGAGACAACCCTCTGCGAAGGTGCATGTTTCTTCGGTTTCCTCGACAATCTCAGGATTAATAAAAACTTTTTTGAAATCTTTGCACTCAGGATAATCTTCTGCTAGTTCGGTACCATCGACAATGAAAAGACGGATGGCCTTGCCTATCTGCGGCGCTGCTAGACCGCAGCCCTCAGCATAAGCGAGTGTCTCCCACATATCAGCGAGGAGTTGTTGAAGGTCAAGTGAATCAGGTGTGATATCTTCTGTGGCTTTGCGCAACACAGGTTGACCATATAAGTAGATTGGTAAGATCATTTTGTTTGTGTTTAGTGGACGGGCAGAGCCCTACTGTTTAGTGGACGCGGCAGAGCTGCTACTGTTTAGTGGACGGGCAGAGCCCTACTGTTTAGTGGACGCGGCAGAGCTGCTACTGTTTAGTGGACGGGCAGAGCCCTACTGTTTAGTGTTAACTATAAACTATAAATTATCTAATACTATCTAGGTAGCCTTCAAGGATGATACAGGCAGCAAGTTTGTCAACCACCGACTTGTCTTGGCGTTGGCTCTTCTTCATACCACCAGCTATCATAGCTTGGTGAGCTATAACGGAGGTAAAACGCTCGTCGTACTCCTTGAGCGGCATCGAAGGAAAAACCTTGCGAAAGCGATTAATGAAAGGTTGAATATACTGCATAGACTCCGAATCCTCACCATTCATCTGATAAGGATGTCCTATAACCACCTCATCTACAATCTCTTTGGCAAAATAGTCCTTAAGCCATTGTTCAAGTGTGTGAGTGGGTATAGTAATAAGCGGATTAGCCGTTATACGGAGTGGATCCGTAACGGCTAATCCTGTTCGTTTACGACCGAAGTCTATCGCTAGAATGCGACCCATGATCATTGGTGTATGGTGTATGGTGTATGGTGTATGGTGTAGGGTGTAGGGTGTATAGGCGGAGGATACAGCTACGCTGGTTTCGTTTCCTATAAACTATAAACCATACACTATAAACTATACACTAAAAACCATACCTAAAAATATATTAGTCACCAAGAGCATTGTACTTGTCCATCATTCCAAGACGATAGCACATAGAACGCAAATTACGCTTGTATTCTTCGTTTGTTGGTTCAAGTTCGTATGCCTTCTCGAAGTTCAGCATAGCTTGGTAGAAAGCAGCATCAGCTTTGGCTTTCTCTTTTTGAAATGCTTTATTAGAAAGATAAGAAGCATCGTCGTTTATCTTGTTACCAAGATCAATGTATGCATAACCTAAAGTAGCGAGGAAGATAGGATTGTTAGGTTCTAGTTCGAGAGCTTTTTTGAAGACTTCGAATGACTCGTCGAAGCGATGAATACGTGCGAGGATAGAACCTTTAGAGTTGTAGTATTGGGCTACATTAGGTTCGCGGTTGATAGCAAGATCAAGGTACTCGATAGCCATAGCCTCTTGTCCTGAGTTGATGTAGTGGTTGATGAGGTTTTGCATAAACCAAGCTTCCTCTGGGAAGAGTTCGATGCTCTTCTTGATAGACTCAAGTGCCTTAACAGTGTCACCTTTCTCCAAATAGATTTGATAGATGAACTCATTAGCAAAGATGATCTCTTTGCGAAGAGCATTTTGGTTAGCGTGTTCGGTGTTCATACGCTCGAGAGTTGCGATAGCCTCATCATAGCGTTTTGCATCGTACGCAAAACGACCTGCATAGTATAAGTATGTGTAATATGTGCTATCCATAACAAGTTTAGCAGCCTCAGCTGGGAAATCCTTGAAGATTTGCATATGAGGGATGTTAACATGTGCGATACACATATCGTAAGCAAGAGATGGATCTTGTTTGTCGTATACATCAAAGCTACCAGACATCAATGCTTGAGTAGTATAGTACTCTACCAATTTAGGAAGAATAACCTTAGGAGTACGGGTATCGTATTTAGGATTGCCCTTCTTATCGTAACTAAGTGGAGTTTTGGTTAGTTCGTATGCCTTGTTCCAGTAGTTAACAGAGCTGAGTACATCAGCACCGAATTTGGCATTATCAATAGCACGACCAAGTTGGCGATTGAGGTTAGCCGCATCAAACTCTTTGTAGCCAATAAAACCAGCTACATACCAAGTGTTAGGAAGATTTTTTGTCTCTTCGTTTTCGAGTGCAAGGTTGATAGCAGCTTTAGCTCCTGCAAAATCAGGAGTTTCAGCATCTGCAAGGTTGCGAGCCTTGCTAACATTAGATTTTTGTGCAAAGCAGCCTGCACCTACTAGGAGAAGAGCTGCGAGAAAAATTGACTTTTTCATATGGATAAAGTTTTAAAAAGTTTCAAAGTTTAAGGCGACAAAGTCGCTTGTTTCATATTATTCTTCAGCGGTGGTAGTTTCCTCGGAAGTAGTTTCCTCGATGTTTACCTCTTCGGTTTCCTCCTTAGGTACGGTACAGCCAAACATAAGTGTATCATTACGTTTTTGGAGTTCGATGAGTTTAACACCTTGTGTAGCACGACCTAGCACGCTGATAGAAGTCATAGGCATGCGAATTGCAGTACCAGACTTGGTGATGAGCATAAGGTCTTGCTCGTCGTTAACAGCCTCCATACCGATGAGGTTACCTGTCTTATCGGTGAGATTCATGGTCTTAACACCTTTACCGCCACGGTTAGTGATACGATAGATAGGTTCGCCATTCTCATCGTCTAGCAATGTGCGCTTGCCATAACCCTTGTTAGAGATAACGAGTACAGTATCCTTACTACCCTCCTCTACACAAATCATGCCAACTACGCAATCTTTGCCATCTTCGTCGAGTTTAATAGCACGAACACCAGAAGCTGTACGACCCATAGGACGGATAGTATCTTCTGGGAAACGCACCACTTTACCGTTGTATGAAGCCACAAGCATCTGGCTCTTGCCATCGGTAAGTGTAACGCGGATGAGGCGATCGTCGTCGCGCAAGCCAAGGGCGATGATACCATTAGCACGAGGACGGCTGTATGACTCGAGGGTGGTCTTCTTCATAAGACCGTTCTTTGTAGCGAAGATAAGGTAGTGGTTGTCCACATACTCTTGATCATTGAGGTTCTTAACATGGATGAATGCGCAAACCTTGTCACCCTTTTGGATGTTGATCATATTTTGGAGCGCACGACCCTTAGACTGGCGATTGCCCTCTGGTATATCGTAAACCTTGATCCAGTAGAGGCGACCTTGCTCGGTGAAGAACATCATAGTAGAGTGCATGTTAGCTTGGTGTACATACTCGATGAAGTCCTCATCTCGTGCAGAGCTAGCCTTAGCACCTACGCCACCACGACCTTGTTGACGGAACTCGGTAAGAGGTGTACGTTTGATGTAGCCGAGGTGAGAGATAGTGATAACCATATCGTCGTCAGCATACATATCCTCAGGATTGAACTCAGTAGCCATCTTGATGATGCGTGTACGACGCTCGTCAGCATATTTATCTTTAATTTCGTTAAGTTCATTTTCGATAACTTCATAACGCATAGTCTCGTTGTTGAGAAGCTCGTTGAGGTGTTGAATGAGTTGTTGGAGTTTATTGTACTCCTCTTTGAGTTCCTCGATACGCAAGCCTGTGAGTTGTGAGAGGCGCATATCAACGATAGCCTTAGATTGTAGGTTATCAAGATCGAATCGTGCCTCGAGGTTAGCTTGTGCCTCAGCAGGTGTGCGGCTTGCACGGATGATGCGAACAACCTCGTCGATATTATCAACGGCAATGATCAAGCCCTCGAGGATATGTGCACGCTCTTCAGCCTTGCGCAAGTCGAACTTGGTACGGCGAATAACCACCTCCATACGGTGCTCAATAAAGTTAGCCACCATATCGCGTAGGTTAAGTAGCTGTGGACGCCCCTTAACGAGGGCAATGCTGTTAACAGAGAAACTAGATTGAAGTGCAGTATACTTGTAAAGTTTATTGAGTACCACTTGGGCATTTGCATCGCGTTTAATCTCAATAATAACGCGCACATCGCGTTTAGACTGATCGCTAATACCAGAGATACCCTCGATCTTCTTATCGTTTACAAGGTCAGCAATATTCTTAACAAGATCAGACTTAACAACACCATATGGAAGTTCGCCTATAACGATACGCTCACGACCATTATCTTCTGTCTCAATCTCTGCTTTAGAGCGGATGATGATACGACCACGACCAGTTTCGTATGCGTCGCGTACACCTTGGTAACCATAGATGGTACCACCAGTTGGGAAGTCAGGAGCCTTGATATACTCCATGAGTTCAGCTACGGTGATATGCTCGGTCTCAGGATTTTGGATACGCTCAACTGCGTTCTTAACATACGCTACACAACCATCGATAACCTCGCCTAGGTTATGTGTAGGCATATTGGTTGCCATACCCACGGCAATACCGCTAGCACCGTTAACAAGCAAGTTAGGGAAGCGACATGGCAAAACAACAGGCTCACGGAGCGAGTCGTCAAAGTTGAGCTGCATATCAACTGTGTCTTTCTCGATATCACGAAGCATCTCCTCCGCCAACTTAGAGAGACGAGCTTCGGTATAACGCATAGCCGCAGCACCATCTCCGTCGATTGAACCGAAGTTACCTTGACCATCTACGAGTACGCTACGCATATTCCATGGCTGAGCCATGCGCACAAGTGTTCCATAGATACTGCTATCGCCATGTGGGTGGTACTTACCCATTACCTCACCGACGATACGAGCAGATTTCTTAGTAGGTTTATCGCTGGTGTTTCCCAGCTCATTCATTCCGAAGAGCACACGGCGGTGCACAGGCTTGAAGCCATCGCGCACATCAGGCAACGCACGCGCCACAATTACGCTCATCGAATAATCGATGTACGAGGTTCGCATTTCCTCGTCAATCTTCACAGGAATAATTCTGTCGTTGTCAATCATTTATTTTAAAGTTTAAAAAAGTTTCAATAGTTTAATCGCGGTTCAAGCCGCCGTTTGGGCGCTTTAAAATTTTAAAAGTCTAGGTATTTAAAAGCTCTAAACCTAAGCAAATACGCGCATTTTGAGCATACGCACCTAATGCGCGCACGAAACCACGGTGCAAAATTACACCTTTTTTTTGATATACACAAATTTTTGCGTATTTTTTTTGCATTTTTATTTTCGGCTTACCCCCGCGACACACCCTAAAGTGCCTTAAAACGCAAATAAATGGCCTATACGGCGACGTGCGCATACCTTTTACACAACCGCGCGCGTGCGCGAAGAGGCAATGAATTGAAAGTTAAAAGTTAAAAATCAAAAGTAAATAAAACTAACTAAGCTATACCCCATGAGTCTCTACATTCAAGATAAAACACGCAACAAATCACATAGTCTCAAAATTCAACAACATACATTCAACAACTCCCACGCCGATGACCACTACAATAGGAGCAGAGATAGATAAAATCTATCGAATTTGAAAATAAGCGGAATTTTGTTTGCATATATGCTTTTTTTTTACTAACTTTGCCGGCTAATTCGTGTATTATACATTAGAGTTAACAACAGAGTATTTAAAACAAAAGTTTTAATATAAGGGCTAATCATATGACAACCAAGGATTTTACACCTGCAGAAGAGGCGATGCTGGAACAAGAGTTTCAAGCGCTATTAGGTGAGTATACACGTTCTCCGCATGGCAATCGCGTAGAACTGATTACTCGCGCATACAAACTAGCTAAATCTGCTCACCATGGTGTACGAAGGTTATCTGGTGAGCCATATATGATGCACCCACTGTCGGTAGCGCGTATTGTGGTAAGCGAAATTGGCTTGGGTAGTACTAGCATATGCGCTGCCCTACTCCACGATGTAGTGGAAGATACGGATTACACGGTGGAAGACATCGAGCGAATGTTTGACAAGAAGATTGCGACGATAGTAGAGGGCTTAACTAAGTTGTCTGGCGGTGTATTTGCCGACAAGGCAATGAAACAAGCTGAGAATGTGCGCAAGCTGATGTTGACCATGTCGGATGATATACGAGTAATGTTGGTGAAGTTAGCCGACCGCCTGCACAACATGCGTACTTTGGCCGCTCAGCGTCCGGAAAAGCAACGCAAGATAGCTGCTGAGACACAGTATATTTATGCTCCGATGGCGCATCGACTGGGACTGTTTCCGATAAAAACCGAATTGGAGGATTTGAGTTTTAAATACGAGCATCCTGAGTTGTATGCTGAGATTGAGCAGAAGTTGGCACAGGTGAAAGAGGTGCAAAAGGGATATTTTGAGGAGTTTGCGGCACCTATTCATAAAAAGCTGACAATGATGGGATATGAATACCAGATGTTCTCAAGAACAAAATCGGTGTATTCGATTTACAAGAAGATGACCAAGAAGGGTGTACCTTTTGAGCAGATATACGATCTATTGGCAGCTCGCATCGTATTTGAGCCCCAGAGTTCGTTCTCTGAGAAGGATCAATGTTGGATGATCTACTCTGCATTGACAGAGATCTATCGTCCTCACCCAGAGCGTATCCGTGACTGGATCTCGATGCCTAAAGCAAACGGCTATGAGGCATTGCATGTGACTGTAATGAGTCAGCACGGTCAATGGATAGAGGTACAGATTCGTACCAAGCGTATGCACGAGTTAGCTGAACACGGTTTAGCAGCACACTGGCGCTACAAAACAGGTGAAGGCAGCGGAGGCGGACTAGATAAGTGGTTAAAGGAGATCAAAGATGTGTTAGCTAATCCAGATCCTGATGCAATAGCCTTTTTGGATACCTTTACACTGAACCTATTTTCGCACGAAGTATTTGTGTTTACTCCTAAGGGTGACATTCGCACATTGGCACAGGGTGCCACCGTATTAGACCTGGCGTATCAATTGCACTCCGAGCTGGGTGAGCATTGTATAGGTGCTAATGTGAATCGTATGGCACGCCCAATAAGCTATATACTGCAAAGTGGCGATCAGGTGGAGGTATTGACCTCTAAAAAACAGCAACCTGAGCCAGAGTGGCTAGAGATAGCTGTAACGGCAAAAGCAAAAGACAGTATAAAGAAGTATTTCCGTAAAGCGAGAGGGGTATTTGGATTACTACAAAAAGATAAAGAAGCCAAAGCTAAGATAGCTAAAATACGCATTAGCGGCGAAGACTCGTTTGGTGTACTGATGCGAATAATGAATATCATCTGCGACCACAAGGCAAATATGCGTGATTTGCATGTAACCTCTAGTGGTAAGATGTTCCACTGCGAAGTAGAACTAGTGGTGTTCAAGCAAAAAGTGGTTAGCCAGATGTGTATGAAACTGCGCAATATAGAAAGCGTAACGGCGGTAAATATAATGGAGATGGAGTGATTGTGTTTAGTGTACGCTACTGTTTAGAGAATGAAATTTTAAAACTATAAAAGAATATATGAAAAAGATGTTTTTGATGGCTGCTATGTTGTTGAGTATGGCAGCAATGGCACAAGATGCAGTATTGGAGTTTAACAAAACAACCCATGACTTTGGCAAAATCAACGAAGCAGATGGTAGAGTAACTACCGTGTTTGTCTGCGAAAACAAAGGTATGAAACCATTGGTATTGACCAATGTGAAAGCTAGTTGCGGATGTACAACTCCTAAATGGACTAAAGAGCCTATTGGCCCAGGTATGAAAGGCGAGATAACTGTGACCTATAACCCAAGTGGTCGTCCTGGTCGTTTTCAAAAATCGATTACTGTCACAAGTAATGCATCTGAAGAGCCAATACGCTTGTATATAAAAGGCGAGGTAATACCTAAGCCAGCTCAACCAACTTATGCTCATAAGGTAGGCTCGTTAAGTTTGCAAAAGAATATGGAAAACTTGGGTTCGCTGACCAAAGGTTTAACTAAAACAGCCGAAATAGAATATGCTAACAATACAGATAAACCTATCAAAGTAGATATTCTCTTTGAGACCAGTAAGGTATATTGGAAACCTTTTATCAGTGCAACTACCGTTCAACCTAAGAGTACAGGTAAATTGCAAGTAACATTGGTAAGTAAAGAATGTCCACTATATGGTCCAATAGATACAAAAATCTATTTTGTAGTAAACGGCGTAGCTTATAAAAACGCAAGCGAAGCTATTACCTTTAAGGCTGATGTGAAGGAGGACTTTTCAAAGTTGACTACTGCACAAAAACAACAAGCTCCTATCATAGAGATGACATCTAGTGTGAATGCAGGAACAATAGCTGCAGGTAAAAAAGTAAGCCACAAAACCATTATGAAGAATGTAGGTATCAACACTATGCTGATTCGTCGTGCCTACAGCAATGACAGCCGAGTAGTAGTAGTACCACCTAAAAGCATCAAGGGTGGCAAAACAGGTGAAGTACGAATTGACATCAATACAGCAGGCTTAAAACCAGCTCAATACTCAAGAGAGGTAACTATCATCACTAACGATCCGAAGAAACCCATTCACAAAGTGAAAGTAAATTGGGTTGTGAAGTAAGTTGAGAGGTTAGAGGTGAAGAATATGAAACATCCAGAAAATGAAAAAGAATACAAAGGTTTGACCGTTAATGCAGGTGTAGAAAATCTACCTTCGGTTAATCCTTATGCTACCTTCCGTCGTCGCAAACAGGTGTTGAGTGCGGATGAGTATGTAGAGGGCATCTTGCGAGGCGATATGCGCTTGTTGAGTCAAGCGGTGACGTTGATAGAGAGCAATCTGCAAAGCGATCAAGCTATAGCTCAGCAGGTGATAGAGAAATGCCTACCCTATGCGGGTAACTCTATTCGTTTGGGTATAACGGGTGTGCCAGGTGCTGGTAAATCGACTTTTATAGAGGCCATTGGTACACGTCTATGCCAGATGGGAAAGAAACTGGCTGTACTAGCTATTGACCCATCATCGGAGCGCAGTAAAGGTAGTATATTGGGTGATAAGACTCGTATGAATCAACTATCGGTTGAGAGTAATGCCTTTATCCGTCCTAGCCCATCGGCAGGTAGTCTAGGTGGTGTAGCACGTAAGACACGCGAAACAATAGTGTTATGCGAAGCTGCAGGCTTTGACACTATTATTGTAGAGACAGTGGGTGTAGGTCAATCAGAAACAGCAGCTCATTCTATGGTGGATTTCTTCTTGCTATTACAAGTGACGGGTACAGGTGACGAGTTGCAAGGTATCAAACGCGGTATTATGGAGATGGCAGATGGTATAGCTATCAATAAATGTGATGGCTCGAATGTGCAAAAAGCGGAGGCTGCTCGTGTGAGTTTTAAGAACGCCTTATCTCTGTTTCCACCTACAGAATCAGGTTGGAAGCCTTATGCGGTGACCTGTTCAGCCGTAGAAGGTAATGGAATAATGGATGTGTGGGATATGGTAGAACAATATATAGGGTTCGCGCGCGAGAGCGGCTATCTACAACACCTTCGCACCCAACAAGCTAAATACTGGATGTATGAAACCATCAACCAGAATCTGTTGGATGGCTTCTATAAGTCGGAAGTGATGGAGAGTCTGATACAGGAGACAGAAGCACGCGTGTTAAATAATGAATTGAGTAGCTTTACGGCTGCATACGACTTACTAAAACAATATGGCGAACACAACAAAAACAAGTAAAAAGAAAAGTACACCTACTATCGTCAAAGTAGGGGCAAATGATATAGGTAAATTACCACCACAGGCTCTGGATTTAGAAGAGTCTGTATTGGGTGCATTGATGATAGAGAAAGAAGCTTTTGGTGTGGTGGCAGACTTGCTTCGTCCAGAGTCATTTTACGCAGACAAGCACCGCTATATATTTGAGGCTATTCGCTCGTTATCCAATCAAGATAATCCTGTTGATGTGTTATCTGTGGCGCAACAATTGAAGACAATGGGTATGCTAGAAGATGTGGGTGGCGTAGTATACTTGAGCGAATTGACTCGTCGCGTAGCATCTGCAGCGCACTTGCGTTACCATGCGCAGATAGTAGCTCAGAAAGCAACAGCTCGCGACTTGATAGCCGCAGCCTGCCAAATAGAAGAGAAGGGCTATGACGAAACCCAAGATGTAGACGAATTGCTACAAGAGGCAGAAGGCAGAATATTTGAGATATCGCAACGTGCACAAAAGCGCGAGGTTACTAGTATTGATCCTGTTATAGCCGAAGCTTTTGAGCGTATGCATGCAGCATCCCAAAATGATGGTAACATATCAGGTATACCTAGTGGTTTTACCGAATTGGACAAAATAACATCAGGATGGCAGCGATCAGACTTGGTGATTATAGCCGCTCGTCCTGCGATGGGTAAAACAGCGTTCGTGTTATCGATGGCGAAGAACATAGCTGTAGATTTTAAGAGACCAGTCGCAATCTTCTCGTTGGAGATGTCGAATGTACAGTTGGTAAACCGTTTGATAATGAATGTGTGCGAGATCGAAGGTAACAAGATTCGTAATGGTAGATTAAGTGCAAGTGAGTGGAGACAACTGGACGAACGCATCAAACAACTGCACAATGCACCAATCTATGTTGATGATACGCCAGGATTGAGTGTGACAGAGTTGAGAAGTAAGGCACGCAAACTAGTAAGAGAAAAGAAGATAGAATTGATCATCATAGACTACTTGCAGTTGATGAATGCAAATGGTTTTAACTTTGGTAGTCGCGAACAGGAGGTTAGTATCATATCTCGTAACTTGAAGGGACTAGCCAAGGAGCTAGATATACCTATTATAGCACTGAGTCAGTTGAGTCGTGCAGTAGAAAAGCGTGATTCGAGCAATAGCACAGTAGATGGTAAAAAGCCATTGCTATCTGACTTACGTGAATCAGGTGCGATTGAGCAAGATGCGGATATGGTATGTTTTATCCACCGTCCAGAATACTACAAACTATATGACGATGGTAATGGTAAAGACTTGCGTGGACTAGGACAAATCATTGTAGCAAAGCACCGTAATGGTGCTACGGACGAAATTTGGTTGCGCTTTATTGGAAAATATACACGCTTCCAAAATGAATCTGACGCTTTTGAGGAAAGTTCTGAGTTGTATGCAAATGTAAGCTATAACACGCATCAAAGTAAAATGAATAGTTTTTCAGCAGAGGCAGATGGTGCAACATTAAACAATGATAACTACGAAGATTATCAGCCAGCACCATTTTAATGAAGATAAATAACAGAATAATATATAATGGAAAGAACAGTAATTATTGATGCGCTTAAATGCGCAGGAGAAGGACAACTAATCAATGTCCGTGGATGGGTAAGAAGCCGTCGTGGCAATAAGAATGTTAGTTTTATAGCCTTGAACGATGGTTCTACTATCAAAAATATACAGATTGTAGTAGATTTGGCTACCTTCCCAGAAGAGAACTTGAAGCCAGTTACAACAGGTTCTTGCATCTCAGCTACTGGTCACTTGGTAGCTAGTCAAGGTAGTGGTCAAGCAGTAGAGATTCAATTGACAGAATTGGAGGTATATGGTACAGCAGATCCAGAGCAATATCCATTGCAAAAGAAGGGTTTAAGTATGGAGTACTTGCGCACAATAGCGCACTTGCGTCCACGTACCAACACCTTTGGTGCAGTGTTCCGTATTCGTCACAATATGGCAATGGCTATTCACCAATACTTCCACGAGCACGGATTCTTCTATTTCCACACACCTATCATCACCGCTTCTGACTGTGAGGGTGCAGGACAAATGTTCCAAGTAACCACCAAGAACTTGTACAACTTGAAAAAAGATGAGGAGGGTAAGATAGATTACTCAGACGACTTCTTTGGCAAGCAAACTAGTTTGACCGTATCTGGACAATTGGAGGGTGAGTTAGCAGCAATGGCATTGGGTAAGATATATACTTTTGGTCCTACTTTCCGTGCTGAGAATAGTAACACTCCACGCCACTTGGCTGAGTTCTGGATGATTGAGCCAGAGGTAGCGTTTATCCAAAAGAAAGAGTTGATGGATTTGGAAGAAGACTTCATCAAATACTGCGTTCGTTGGGCATTGGAGCATTGCAAAGATGATTTAGAATTCTTGAATCAGTTTGTAGATAAAGGTTTGATAGCTCGTTTGGAGTCAGTAGTTAAGACAGATTTTATCCGTTTGACCTATACTGAGGGTATTGAAATCTTGCAAGAGGCAATAAAGAATGGTAAGAAATTCGAGTTTCCATGCACTTGGGGCGAGGATTTGGCATCAGAGCACGAGCGCTACTTGGTAGAGGAGCACTTTGGCAAGCCAGTGATTATGTCTGATTATCCAAAAGATATCAAGGCTTTCTACATGAAGATAAATGAGGATGACAAGACCGTACAAGGCACTGATGTATTGTTCCCACAAATAGGTGAGATCATCGGTGGTAGTGTACGTGAGGAGAGCTTAGAGAAACTCAATGCAGAGATTGAGCGTCGTGGTATTCCTACCAAAGATATGTGGTGGTATCAAGATACTCGCCGCTTTGGTGCTGCACCTCACGCCGGTTTTGGATTAGGCTTTGAGCGCTTGATGTTGTTTGTAACAGGTATGCAAAATATCCGTGATGTGATTCCATTCCCACGCACACCTAAAACAGCAGAATTTTAATATTGAATTAAGCAATAAGAATTAAGAATATGAAACGTACTATTTTATTTGCTGTACTCCTAACTATAGCAGGTTTGGCAAGTGCTCAGACCCGACTAGTGGGACGCGTGGTTAACACAGATCAGCAACCAATTGAAGGAGCCACCATCACATTGGCCAATCAAGGTTACAACACCACTACCAATGATGAAGGTCGCTTTTCTCTGACCTATCTAGAAGCTGGCGATGAAGAAATTATCGTAGAGGCTAATGGATATATCTCAGACATCGTACTAGTTCTTTTAGAGAAAGACAAAGTAAACGACCTGGGTAATGTTAGTTTGCAAGTGGATATGCTAGCCGAGGTGAAGGAAGAGGTACTGTTGAACTTAAACGAGATGGATTTGAACGATGACGAGGGTAAAAGTCAATCTGTATCATCATCTGCCAGTGCGAGTCAAGACGTATTTAACTCTACCGTATCATTCGCATGGTCTAACGCACGATATCGCAATCGTGGTTATGAACAAACCTATGAGCAAAATTATATCCAAGGTTTGAGCTTTAATTCTGCTGAACGTGGACAATTCAACTTCTCTGCGATGGGTGGTTTGAACGATGCTACACGTTACAAAGAAGTAGTAGAGGGCATTGAAGCTAACAACTTCTCGTTCGGATCAGTAGGACAAGCAACTAACTACTTGCAATCAGCTACCAACTATGCACAAGGTTGGAAAGTAGGTTTGGCAGCCACCAACCGTAATTACAAAGGTGCTGCTCGTGCTACCTACTCTAGCGGACTAATGGAAAATGGTTGGGCCTTTGCTGCACAATTGGCATGGCGCTATAGTCCATACATTGACATAAAAGGTCGTATTGGAGAGGGAATTACCTATAGTTCAGTAGGTTACTTCTTGACAGCAGAGAAGCGTTGGGGCGATAATATGCGTCTATCGTTGATCACATTTGGTGCACCAACGATGCGTGGTCAATCTGCTGCATTGACTCAAGAGACATATGATTTGACCAACCAATATAATAAAACATCTTGGGGATACAACAACTATAACCCATATTGGGGTTACCAAGGTGGCAAAGTACGTAACTCACGTATCGTACATTCATATGACCCAACTGCAATTGCAAGCTTTGATTGGAAGATCAATGAGGAGAACCAATTGAAGGTAGCAGCAGGTTATCACTACTCTTTCTACTCTAACTCAGCATTGACATTCTATAATGCACCAGACCCACGTCCAGATTACTACCGCAACTTGCCATCATCATTGTGGGATGCGCAAATTGATAAGAATGGTAACTTCATCTACACGGATATGAATGGCAAACCATTGGGTAATGGTAGTACCATCAATGGTCAGTATGTAGGTCCATCCATCAATGATGATACATACCAAGCAATGACTGATCTATGGACCAGTCGTGATGACAAAGCGACTCAAATTGATTGGGATGCGCTTTATGCTGCTAACTACGCCAACAATGTGAACAACCCTGATGGTTGCGCACGTTATATGGTAGAGCGTCGTCACAACGACATCCAAGAGGCTGTGGCTAATGCTAACTACCGCAACACTTCTGTAGATCACTTGACTGCAACCGTAGGTTTGGAGTTAAAGGCTTCACAAGGTATTCACTACAAGAGTGTAGATGACCTTTTGGGCGGTAAGCAATGGATTGACGTTGATCCATTTGCAGAGCGCGATATCAAGGAGTTGGCTACTAATATTGGTTTGACACAAGCTGATATTGAGAATGTTAAACAAAATGACTTGCGTAATCCTAATGCTGCAGTTGTTGAGAATGGTCGTTTTGGCTATGACTATCGCATCAACATGATGAATGCTAAGCTATGGGCACAAAACGAATGGAGTTGGAATGCATTAGATCTATACTACGCATTGCAAGCATCATACTCATCTATGCAACGTACAACCGATATGTTGAATGGTCGTGCATGGTATTTGGCAAAACTTAATCCTAATAGTGCATGGTATTATTTAGCTGATAACGCAGATGCAGTACTCAACGGTCAAGCAGTACCAGAGCGTATGGCTGGTTATACACACCACTTTGTAGATCCTGCATTCAAGGCAGGTATCAACTACAAGGTTGATGGCCGCAACCAAATCAAATTGAATGCTATTGCAGAGACTAAGGCTCCTCTTGCGCGAGATGCCTATATCTCTCCACGCGTGCACGATCGCGCAGTTGAGAATATCTATCGTCACGATTACGCACGTTATTACGCAGGAATATACGGAACAACAGCTTTGGAACAATATTTCAGCGCTAGCCAAAAAATTGTAGGCGGTGACTTGACATACTCATTCAACTATCCTATCGTTCGTGGTCGTGTAACTGCTTTCTACACACAATTCTGGAATGGTACAGAGTTGAACGGCTACTACGACGATGAGTCACGTACCTTCGTAAACCAATCATTGAGTGGTATCAATCGCCGTCACGCGGGTGTTGAGGCAGCAGCTGCTGTGAAACTTGGTTTGTACTTCACATTGACTGGTGCATTGAGTATTGGTGACTATCGTTATACAAGCAACGCTTTGGCTATCACTTCAGCCGAAAACGGAATGGCCTTGGCAGAGAATGCGAAAGGTCCTATCTACGAGTTGCGTGATAGCGTGCTACTCAAAGGTTTGCGCGTAGCTACTGGTCCACAATTGAATTCAAGTTTGAAACTCAGTTTCTTCCACCCAGATATGTGGTTTGCTGATATTACCGTTAACTATTTTGATTGGAGTTATTTGGATTATGCACCAGCTCGCCGTATGAAAGGTTTGTTCACCGGTACCCGTGCAGATGGTAGTGCAGTGAATGGTTGGTATGGCGATACATACACCAATGCTATCGAGAAAGATGCTAGTGGAAATGTTATCTACGATGCTAATGGAGTACCTAGTTTGAAATATCCATATTCACTGATGTCACAACAAGAGATGTTGACCTCAAGTAACCCACTCCACCGTTTCTTAGTAGATGTTAGTGTAGGTAAACTGATTTACTTGAAGGATCGTCGTTCTATCTCAATTAACTTGACAGTTAACAACTTGTTGAACAACACCCACTTCAAGACAGGTGGTTATCAACAAGCTCGTTTGCCACGTCAAACTCGTCAAGGTGTAGAGGATAGCAAGAACTCTGTTATCAGTCCAAACGCATGGAAATTCCCATCAAAATACTACTATGCATGGGGTACCAATTTCTATCTTAACTTCCAATACAAATTTTAATGTCTAACTTATTGGACACAAAACATATAAACATATGAAACTAAGAAAATTATCATTGCTCTGCGTACTAGCATCCTTGCTAATGGTAGCATGTACGCCACCTGCAGTAGAAGAAGGTGATGTGTTTATGACAGAAGAGCAAGCACAAGAGATGATCGCAGAGGGAACTATTCTTACTCTACAAGAGTTTAAGGATACATATATGACAGAGAAAGGTAATTACCTGAGTGATACAAGTCTATATCGTACACGTGCGACAAAGGATGGTATAAACTACCTCTTCTCTATCGACACAATCTCTAAGTCAGAAACCCCTATCTACATTCGTGGTCGTATCACAACAGATGATCAAGGTGGTAACTTCTACAAGTCGCTTTGTATTCAACAGATTGTGGATGGTAAACAACAAGCATTGCGTTTGTCAGTAGATTTGGGTTCAGCTAATGGTCTATATCAAATCGGACAAGAGATTTTGATTCGTGTAGATGGTTTAGCAATTGGTCGTTATGCAAATCAACCACAATTGTGCATGCCATCATACAACAACAATATCTATGCTAACAATGCAGAGCAAAAGATTGGTTGGGCTCCAGGTCGTATACCTGCAGCAATCTTCAAGGCTCGTACCCACTGCATTGGTTTGCCAGATATGAATAAGTTGGTTTACGATGAGTTAAACATCAAAGATTTTACCAGTATCCTCAATCTACAAGAGGCACGTAATTGGGATGGTAAATTGGTTCGCATCAAAGATGTACATTACACAGGTTACTACTTTACAACAAGTGGTACAGCTAAATGTACAACAGGTGATCCAGAAGATGATACCAATGCCAATGTATTTGCACCTACTACCACCAATATTGGTTATCCTCAAACTCGTATTATAGAGGATGCAGCAGGTAATAAGACTGGTATTTCATCATCAGAGTATGCTAAGTTTGCTCACTTCTATTTGCCAGGTGCAGATCAAAATGGTATAGACAATTGCAAGAACTATGTAGGAGATGTAGAAGGTATTTTAGGTTTCTACAACGACAATGCTAAATACGATCCTGCATATGATGATTGGTCAATAACTATTCGTGATTTGGACGATTTGAAACTATATGATTCTGCTGGCAAAATATGGCCAAAAGTAGAGTATAAAAAGTAATATGTCTTGGCTTGACATTATCATATTGTTCCCATTACTCATCGGTCTCGTTAGGGGACTGATGAGGGGACTTGTGATAGAAGTAGCATCTATTGCAGCAATAGTGATGGGATATATATGTAGCCGATGGTGTGGGCCAAGCTTTGCATCGTGGTTACTATATGCATTTAGTTGGGATGAAGCGACATGTGTAGTAGTCGCCTCTGCTATCATTTTTGTTGTTGTGGCATTGTTACTGCAATCATTGGCAAAGTTGCTGACAAATACATTAAAAAAGACAGCTATAGGTTGGATGAATCGTGCATTGGGTGGTATGTTTGGCGTACTAAAATGGGGAGTTATCATTTTTGTATTGGTATTGTATACGCATCGTCTTGATGATCAATTCCACTTTATGACCGAGGAATTAAAAGAGTCATCTGTAGTTTATAAGAAAGCAGCTCCGCTATCAGAAGAAATATGGGAGGAAGTAAGTAAGCAAGTGGATGCAAAACAGCTAGAACGCCTGAAAGAGGTTGTTATATAATTTTTTATATTGTCCAGAAAGATGCCAGAGATACTGCTGCATTACATATGGCAAAAACATCTGTGGTTAAGTTATAAACAGAGCACAACAAGTGGAGAGGCAATAGAGATTGTTTCTACAGGAGAATATAATACCCATTCGGGACCAGACTTTAGTAATGCCCATATCCGCATAGGTACACAAGACTGGGTGGGCAATATAGAGATACATATCAATTCATCGGATTGGTATAAGCATAAACATCATACGGATTCAGCATATGACAACACTATATTGCATGTGGTATGCAATGCTGATAAGGAAGTTATAAATAGTCGAGGAGAACGTATACCTCAGTGTGAGTTGCAGTATCCACAGGGTCAAGACTATCTAAGCCAATGGTTGAGTTTTGCCAGAAAGATGCAGAGTCCGTTGTTTCATATAGAGTGCAGTCATCAGCTAGAGTCTGACAGTACTCTATTAACCCAAGGATGGAAAAAGGCACTGCTATTGAAGCGTCTAGAGTGCAAGCGTAAATCCATCAAGCAGTTACTAGAAATCACACAAAACAGTTGGACGCACGCCTTTTATATTAGTTTGGCACACAACTTTGGATTTCACACAAACGGAATAGCATTTGAAACATTAGCGATACAGACCCCATTATCCTGTTTGTTGAAGCATAGGGATAATCTATTTCAGATTACAGCTATATTACTGGGACAATCGGGTTTGTTGAATAAAGAAAATATAGTAGATCAGGAGCAAGAGTTATTGTATAAGGAATATGAGTTTTTGCGCCAAAAGTTCTCGCTCACCCCAATGAGTGCCTCGATGTGGAAGAAAGCTCGTATGCGTCCGCAGAATGCACCAGAGGTGCGAATACGACAGTTTGCAAGGTTAATACATCAATCGGAGTTTTTGTTCTCGAATTTGATGCAAGCAAAAGATATAGATAGTATGGTTAAGCTATTTGAGCCACAGAATAGTGAGACCTACGATCGTATGAGTACTCCACCCTCGATGGGTCGTAAATCGATAGATATACTACTGATAAATACAATTTTGCCATACCAATATGCCTATGCAATGGTGCAACAGAAGACGGAGGTAGAAGAGAGTGTGAAGGTATTGATGGAAAAGATACCAGCTGAGGATAACGCGATAATAAGGCAATGGAAAATGTTGGGACAGAAAGTAGAATCAGCAGCAGACACACAGGCATTGCTGCATTTGTTTCAGAACTATTGTCAACCTCATCAATGTTATAATTGTCAAGTTGGTTATCAGATATTTGGCCAAAAACAGTTATCGTTGTTTTGAATATAAACAAAATAAATATAACAATGAAAAAAATCTTTTTATTATTAGCAGTAGCGCTAGGTATAGTAGCCTGCGGTACCAAAGCGAAAAGCACAACAGTGGAGCGCAATGCGAACACTCTGAACCCAATTATGCCTATAGTATACAGTTACAACGGCACCAATGGACAAGAGATTTATTTGACAGATTACTTGCCACAAATTAACAATTGGGATAGTGTCAATTTTTACACAGAGCCAAGCTACCAAGTGGTAGATGTAAAAGATGGTATTTTGACATTGATTGGTGATCAGACCTTATCGGTGTTGAGTGTAGAGGATATGGCAACAGGTATTAGATATGATATACCTATTGTTGCAAAATCTAGTTATGAAGTTGGTTTGGTAACCAAATCGTTTACAGACTCAACCATTACAATTGGTGTGCTAAATGAGTACGAGCACCTACAGTTTCGTGTTTTTTGGCAAAACCAACAAGCTAATGAGTTTATAGAGTATGGTCAATATGAGCCAGAAGCTACGATCAAGATAGAGCCAGAATGGCGTGAAAGTAAGGGTCGTACCTTCGTTCGCGTATATGCGATGGGTGATGGCAAGCAGTTGAATGATCTATTGATTCCGTTGGAGAATGGTAAGGTAGTGAATAGTGTAGAAGACTTGACTCGTTTTGATGATCAAGCACAGATATTGTACTCGCTGATGATAGACCGTTTTGAGAATGGAAACAAGAAGAACGACTGGAAGATGAATAGTCCAGAGGTGTTAGATATAGTAGACTATCAAGGCGGTGACTTGGCTGGTATTACCAAAAAGATCGAAGATGGTTTCTTTGCAGAGTTGGGTATTACTACTATTTGGATTTCTCCTATTACTCAAAACCCATGGGATGCATGGGGTATGTATCCATTTCCCAATGGAAACAAGTACGACAATAGTAAGAAGTATACAAAGTTTTCAGGTTATCATGGCTATTGGCCAATTTTTGCCACGGTAGTAGATAAACGCTTTGGTACCGAAGAAGAGTTGCGTTGCTTGTTATCAACTGCTCATGCGAATGGAATGAATGTGGTGTTGGACTATGTAGCAAATCATATGCACATAAACTCACCTACCCTACAACAAAATCCTACATGGCATACTGATAGTATTTTACCAGACGGTCGTCGTAACTTTGAGTTGTGGGATGAGGCTCGTTTGACAACATGGTTTGATGTACATATCCCTACATTGGATTTGGAGCGTGAAGAGGTATGTGGTCCGATGACCGACTCTGCATTGTATTGGTTAGAGAATTTCGAATTTGACGGTTTCCGTCATGACGCATGTAAGCATATTCCATTGAACTATTGGCGTGAATTGGGTAAGAAGATGAAACAACGCTTTCCAGATCGCCATATTTGGATGATAGGTGAGACATATGGTGACACGGAATTGATAGGTTCATATGTAAAGACAGGTATGTTGAATGCTCAATTTGACTTTAATATTTATCATACAGCTATTGATGTATTAGGTAAGCCAAAACAATCGTTAACGCGTATGAATCAAACGATCATGGAATCGTTGGGCGCATATGGTTCGCACCACACTATGGGTAATATATCTGGTAACCATGACAAGTGTCGTTTTATATCGCTAGCAGGTGGAGCAGTAAGTTGGGATGAGAGTGATAAAGCAGCAGGTTGGACAAGAGAGATTGGCGTGACAGCTAATGGAGACGCAGCGAAAGAGGCACATGCATATAAGATGGCTATGTTGCTAGAAGTGATAAACTTTACAATTCCAGGTGTACCATGCGTATATCAAGGTGATGAGTATGGTGAAGCAGGTGCTAACGATCCGGATAACCGTCATATGTTGAAATTTGATGGTTTGAATAAAGAGCAATCAGCATTCCGCGCAAAAGTACAAGAATTAGCAAAGATTCGTCGTCAACATATGGCATTGTTGTATGGTGAATATATTCCAGTGAAATGCACAGACGACACATTGCAATTCCAACGTGTTTATATGGGTCAAGTGGTGGATGTTGTTATTAGTCTAACTGGCGAAAGTAGTATCAGCATCAACGGTAAGAAAGTGTTTATTGTATAATCAAAAAAAATAAAAGACAAGTATGAAAAATCTTCTAATTGCAGTTTTAGGACTCTTCTGCATGACCTCGTACGCACAGCAAGCAAGCTGTGAAAAGAAAGCAGAATGTACAAAACAAGTATGTTGTGAAAAGAAAGCAGAGTGCAAAAAGCAAGCTAAATGCGAGTTGGAGCATCCATGTTTTGCATACAATGCAACTATTTATGAGTTGAATACACGCCAGTTGACAAAAGAAGGAACTTTTAAAGCAGCCGAGGCAGTATTGCCAGCTTTGAAGGAACTAGGTGTTGATATTATTTGGATTATGCCTATTCAAAAAATTGGTGAATTGGAGCGCAAAGGTAGTTTAGGTAGTTACTACGCTATCACCGACTACTGCCAATTCAACCCTGAGTTTGGTACTCGTGCAGACTTTGAGCACTTCTTAGGAGAGGCACATAAATTGGGATTGAAAGTTATATTAGACTGGGTAGCTAACCACACCGCTCCAGATAGTGAATGGACCAAGAATGAAGGTTGGCACTATCGTGATAGTTTAGGAAACTTGATGGTACAATATGACTGGACCGATATTTCAAAACTCAATTATGAGAATCAAGATATGCGTGCAGCAATGAAGCAAGCTATGCATTGGTGGATGGATAGTATCGGTATTGATGGTTTCCGTTGTGACGTAGCAGGTGAGGTGCCAACCGACTTTTGGAATGATGTTATGGCTGAGCTTCGTGTTAAACATCCAAAGATGTTTACGTTAGCCGAGGATGAGGCTAAGGCTCAAGAATTGACCGCAACAGCATTTGATATGTACTATGGTTGGGAGTTGCACCACCTAATGAATTCGGTAGCTCAAGGTAAGAAAACCGTTCAAGACTTGTGGGATTACTTTGCCAAAGTTGATCAAAATATCCGTCCTAAAGCAATTCGTATGAACTTCACCTCTAACCACGATGAGAACTCATGGAATGGTACTGAGTTTGAGCGTATGGGTGATGCTAGCAATCTGTTTGCTGCGTTTACATATATTGCTCCAGGTATGCCAATGATATATACAGGTCAACCAAGTGGTAATCATCATCGTTTGGCGTTCTTTGAGAAGGATTTGATTGACCGTGTAGAAGGTGCTCCTCAAAAAGAGATGTATACCAAGTTGAATGAATTGCGTGAAAAGAACTTTGCATTGTGGAGCAATGAGATTGGTGCTCCTATGTTACGTTTGGAGACCAACAATGACAAGATTTTTGCATGTGTACGAAGCGCAGTATGCAAGAAGAGTGATAAAGAGAATACTGTTATTGCGATAATGAACATGTCTGATAAGGCTCAAACGGTAACCGTAAACATAGGTGATCATGCAGGTAGTTATAATTGTATGTGTGGCAAGACCTGCAAAATCAAAAAGACCCTAAAATTGAAAATGAAGCCTTGGCAACACATGATCCTGACAAAATAAACAAATAATACCACAAACAAAAAGGATGTATCTTGAGATACATCCTTTTTGTTAATCATATGGATAGCCTAGTATCAGCAGGTGTTAATAGATAGGAAGATTGTGATTGCGCTTTTTTTATTTTCTTTTGCTTAGTTTCACGATTTTTTGCGTAGATGGTTTGCTCGCCTACAGCAAAAACTTTAGCTATAGCTTGACCCTGAATAATAGTAGATGCTCTAAGTACTTGATTAGGTAGAATAGTTGAGTCTAATTGATTTTCCGGATTATACTCTGCAGACTTGTGACACTGCGATTTCTCAGTAATATTATACTCATCTACAATCAAATCATAAGCCTCTAGTAGTTCTGCATCAGCAGGTACTTTATCTCCCTTGTATAAACAAATAATATCACCAACGACAACATCTTTACGCAGGATTTGAACAGTACGCCCATCACGAATGACATTAACGGTTTGCAGATCATCAATCTCTTCTTGTTTAGAAGTATGCTTTTTTCGTTTTAACCGAATAATAAACCGAACAAGTTCAATCATTATCATTATTGAAGCTAATATCATAGGATATTTATATAATTTAAGCAGTGAAATATCTAAATCAAGACTTTGGTAATAAATTACGGCAGTTTGAGATATTAAAAAAAGGAGTAACACTATAGCGTAAATATCTATTTCATATTTGCTTTTTATTTTATTGTATTGCCCATTCAATAATACAATTGTGAATATTATCATTAGAAGTATTGGTAAAACTATCAAAATGCTCCAAATTTTGGTGGACATTTGTACACCTAATAAATCTAATAGCGGTAGTAAGAAAATAGTAAGTAAGGAGATAAAGTAAAATAGCTTTACCATCCAGTAGTTACAAACACTCTGGAGCATAGTACTCCAATTTTCTGTTGTAGGGACTTGTACAACATTGGCGCCAAAGCGCTGACGATTTTCATAGACCTGCCCCAGAGTCAATCCGATATAACGCTGTTGCATAGTAGGTTGAGATTAAAATGTTAATGGTTGTTTGGTTTAATGGCAAGAGCCGTAGTTGTTTGCTAAAAGCGATGCAAAAGTACAATAGATTATGCACACACAAAAAAAACAACAACATTGTTACAAATAGAAGTATTCATAGAATACTAATGTAACAATATTGTTGAAATTATACTAATGTTCAATCAGGGTCTATTTAGAGCTTTTTCCAAAGTGGATATTTAACAAACTCATACTCTCCTGTAGCATCCTTGATATAAATTCTAGAAGGATCGATGGTTACTTGATACATATCTTTATGCAAGGAGTCTTTAGGCAAATAATAATTAATATCATCAGGATCTATCTGATTGGTAATCAAAGTTCGTATTCGAGCGATATAACTGCGAATATTATTAACTTCATCTAGATAGGTATGCCCCTTCTTCAAGTTAATATCCCTAAATAGACTACACATTGTTTGAAAGGTATGTGTTAATCTAGTCACCTCTTTTTGTGAAAGTGGATGGTGTTGACCAGCTTTGATAAGTCCACCATGATGTGTACAGAATGTTTGATGTAAAATGAGCAAATATGTAGCAATTTGTGTTGCGGACATAGCAATATCTTCACCTCGCATCTTAATTCTATGTGTAATAAGATCAATATATATGCTATGTTCTGCACCATTCGTTTGATATCGAGCAAGAAAATCAAATAGTTCCTTATATAATCCATGGTACCTAAAGAAACTATTACGATAGTTAGGACGGCAGATTTCTGGTTCTGTTATAAATTGTTCGTACTGTTTAATGAATCTTCTGACTTCATTAAGTACACTGTTTTCCTCATCCTCTAAACGAATTGTTAGTAAATTCATCGAAGATGATTCTCTAGATGAAGTATTTTTAAGAGGAAGTGAAGTGGTGCCAATATTGATTAACAAGGATGGTTGAACATCGCAAAAATATTGGAGTTTAGAAGTATGAGTTAGATAATCACGCGTATAGCTTTCTGTTGTAAATGTTGTAAGTCGATTATATAGAACATCTAGGTTTTCTACGGTCAATCGAGGATTCATATATCGTAGAATATCTCGTAGATATTTTGAATCCATATCACGAAAAGATTGAGATAATTTAGGTATATAAATAAACTCGAAGTTCCATAATTTCAGCAGATTAGAAATCGTATCATAATGCAATAGTATCTCATCATTTATGATTGGCATATAGTCGCTCTCTATATAAATGACATACTTATCATACATATGATATCGATTCATCTCGCAAGAGAAGAGTGTATATTTGTCATTATTATCTTTTATAATATTAGAGATTGCTAATATTAACAAAGCTTCCTGAGCTACACATCTATATTCAGTGCGTGAAGCAGCATAAAATGTCTTTAGAAATTTGTTTTGATCTTCTAATGACATATTCTTAACTATATCTAAGGCATCAGCAAGGGAAATATACTGTGCCTGATATAATTCCGATTCGGATATATCAAAATTCTGAACAATCTTATTGTACGATTCTATCTCTTGAGGGCATATTATAGAATCTGACTTAATAAGATCAGAAATGAGACGAGCAATAGCTATTTTCTGACGGTGTCGCATATATATAAATACATTAATAGTTATTACCTAATAATAAGTGATTTCTTTCCATTGCGTATATGTAGTTCATATATGCCAAAATGGTATATAGCATCAAAAGATTCTATTGGTCTATTTATATCATCTACTGCGTTATGAATGCCTAAAGGCCACGAAGTAAGATGCTCAGCAATAGGAAATAACCAAAATCCGTTATTTTTCTGGAGACTAATAGACATCTTATAAGTAAGTGCACATGGTGTTTCCTCATTGTCCTTGTTCTTAACATATAGACAATATTCCTTATTTTCAAACAAATAATAGAAAATCACGGACTTATCTTCTAAAACTCTATATTTCCAAAGAGCAGATACAGGCTCTAAGTTTTTTTCTTTATACCCTATTGGTTCTCTTGATGCAGAATGTGTAATCAAGGCTGTACTATCTTCCTTAAAATCCACTATATATTGCATTTCATTGGTTATCGAAGTTCCTAAACAATATACTCCGTCAGCATTCTTGTACATTGATACACCACATCCTTCTAATATGTTTGATTGAATCTTACCTGTTAATGCAAAACCAGCGTTAAGTAACTCTTGAGTTAGCTGATTATCACATGATATTACATATTTTCCTGTTGAATAGGTATCAATAGCTATATGTTCATTGATATCAGAATATACTGCCCATAATTTGGTATTTCTGGTTGGTATGTATGTTTGTCCTGGTTGCAATACTGGAGTATGAAGTTTGTTATCTACGACTTCTGCTTCAGTCCATCCCATAAAATACCAAGACAAAGTATCTTGCCACGCAGGAAGGATGATAGGAGTACCAGGTGATTCCTGAGTAATAGGCAATGGAGTGGTATCACATCCTGTATTAAAATAAACAGTATATGATCTCGCTTCTAGAGAAACAGATGGTATACTTGGCATATCTGGCATTACAGTATGATATGCCTTTTCATAGTAGATGGTGTAAGAATGAATATATAAACTATTTTCTGTAGCTGAAATTAGAATCTCTATAGGATCATTATTCACTAGCACATTCATATTATGAGTAATAGGCACCCAATTTGGAGTATACATCCCTGCCCATGCTTCTTCACAAAAATCCTGATCCTCAATTGCCCAAACGACATTATTATCTACCGTCATATCAAGAGAACCTCTACCAGATTTAGTATTAGAGTGCATCTGAAGTTCTACCTTTCGTATGATACACCCATCCCATCCATTTAGTTCGAGGCAAGTATTATTACCTGCCGTCATTTGCCCTTTTTGTCCGGTTGTAGCGCTACGCTTGTATTCATAAGTAGAGGAATTAGGTAGCACACCTGATGGTTTCACTTCTGTTGTTGAAGTCAATGTAAAAGTAGCTGAAAATATAGACAATATGAGAGCACAGATCATAGAGTACTTGATAGGATGTGTTTAACTTCTTGTAGGGGGGTGGTGACGAAATCTCGTTCGTGCATGCGGGGGTGAGGGACAGTTAAGGTGGGAGAGTGATGCTCCAAGAAGCGGTCGCCGTCCTTGGCCAGCAATAAGTCGATATCGATGATACGGTCGTGGTAGATGCCGTTGACAGACTTGTGTGTGCGACCCAGGTCGCGCTCGATCTGCTGCGTGAGCAATAAGAGCTCCTCCAAGGTGTAGTCCGTCTCGTAGGCAACGACAATATTGACAAACTCGTTATCCGAAATAAAACCCTGAGGCTCACTGCGATAAAAAGATGAACAGGCAAGCTGAGTACCTACCTTGGCGTCTAAAAGACGCAAGGCGTGGTGGATATTGGCCTCGCGATGGCCGAGATTGGTTCCTATGGAGAGAAAAAGAAGCATTTTTTTAAGGGTTAAACGGGGAAGCGGAAGTTTTTGAGCTCCTTGGTAAGCAAAACAAAAAAGAATGACGACAATTTAATTAAAAATTTAAAATTCAAAACATTCAAAGGATTCAAAAATTTAATGATTTAAAGATTGGGTTAGAGTTCGACGACGGTTATGCCGGCACCACCGCGGTCGGGATCGCCGTCGTGGAAAGAAAGATCACCACTGCGCAACCTACGCATAGACTTCTGACGCTCAGATAAATAATCACGAACCAACTGCTTCAATGCTCCCGTACCCGTACCATGCAAAATAGTAACCATCTCCGCATTCACCATCAATGCATCATCAATATACGCAATCAATACCTCTAAAGCCTCATCTATACGCATACCACGAATATCCAACTCACGAGAGAAAGACAACTTACGACGACGCAATTCGTCAGCAACATTGGAGGCGACAAGGCGATGTGGCGATGAGGCAGGGGACTCTTGGATGAGTTTGGCAGGGTTCTTGGTCAAAAGCTTGAGGTCGCTCAAAGAGCGCAAAACGCGGTCCTGCTTAGGGGTTCTAACGGTTCCAGAAGTTCCAGATGAGGTAGAGGGGTTATCGAGTTGGGACTTGAGGTTCTCAACTTTCTGGCGTGCTTGGATGGTGGCCTGTTTCTCGGCTCGGGCCTGCTTGATCTCGCGGATAGTACGCTCGATAGTAGCATTGCTCTTCTTGAGCAAGTCAGCTGCTTGTTGGTTAGCCTCCTCGATGATAGCACGTTTCTTGGCTTTGATGCCAGCCATCTGCTCTTCGTAGTGGGCAATCTTCTCCTCTAGGTGTTTCTCCTTTTGGCGGATATTCTGTCGTTTGTTCTCCCAATATCGTTTATCACGAGCAATATCCTGCAAGTGTTTATCATAATCAATATGCTCCTCACCGACTATATCTGTTGCTCGTTGGATGATAGGTTCAGGTAGTCCAATCTGTCGTGCAATCTCAACGGCGAAGCTACTACCCGCTTGGCCGATAGAGAGTTGGAAAAGCGGTTTGAGTTGTCCTCTGTCATAAAGCATTGCACCATTGATGATACCAGGTGTTCGCTCCGCTAGGTGCTTGAGATTGGTATAGTGTGTTGTGATGACTCCAAAAGCCTTCTGCAGGTTGAGTTCGGTCAAAACAGCTTCTGCAATGGCTCCACCGATGAGTGGTTCGGTGCCTGTACCAAACTCATCGATAAGCAATAGTGTCTTATCATTGGCATGACGCACGAAGTGCTTCATGTTGCGAAGATGGGATGAATAGGTGGATAGGTCGTCTTCGATGGACTGTTCGTCGCCTATATCAATAAGCAGGTGCTGGAAGAATCCCATTTGGCTTCTTTCGTGCATCGGTACTGCTAGGCCACATTGCATCATATATTGAAGAAGAGCTACGGTCTTGAGGCAGACGGATTTGCCACCGGCATTAGGTCCGCTGATGACAAGTATTCTTCTCTGTTGGTCGAGTGTGAGTGAAAGTGGTACAACTTCCTTGGCTTGCTTGCGGAAATTGATGTATAAAACAGGATGACGGGCCTCGTGCCAGTCAAGCATAGGTTTAGGATGTAGTTCAGGAACGATGGCGTTGATATCTAAAGCGAAGAGTGCTTTGGCACGCAGGAAATCGACTTCCGCAAGGAATTGTTCGCTGTCTAAGATTTGTGGGATCTCAGGTCTAATGCGCTCTGTGATTTCGAGGAGTATACGTATTCGTTCTCTACGCTCTTCTCCTTCGAGTTCACGAATTCGGTTATTGGCTTCTACGACCTGTTGTGGTTCGATGAAGACAGTTTTGCCGGTAGCTGATTCATCGTGTACGATACCACCTATCTTTCGTTTGTAGGCAGGTGGTACGGGTAGTACGAGTCGTCCCTCACGCATGGTAGGTGCCGCATCTTTGTCTAGTAGTCCTTCGGCTTGTGCTTGACG
>JAFZEQ010000012.1 GCA_017560605.1 Paludibacteraceae bacterium | reverse complement strand
TACCAATCTTTGCTCCATAGAAGAAACTCAAATAAATGTTATTCAATACCTTTTTTTGTGGGGAAAAACTTTTGCTTACACCCACCATCGAGAAAATAATTTTCTTATCGTCTGCCATGTCTGTATAGTGTTTAATAATTTCCTATTTTTTTATTGTTGTATGCCGCTAAAAAGCCATAATACGACAAATTTAATTTCGCTGCAAAGGTACAATAAAAAAAGCACATACGCAAACAATTTTTGTGAATATTGACGAAAAAACTTGTGTGTTTCAATAAATTGTAGTACTTTTGTGGCGATTTTGGAGTATTGTGGCTTCAAAGGTATTTATGTGAATAAAAAATAAATGATTTTAATATGAATAGATTAACAAAATTTTCTTGTATGCTATTGTGTATGGTGATCGCTTTAGGCGCAGAGGCTCAAGTGATAGCACAATTTGCTAAAAATGGTTTTACACCTACTACATCCTTAGCTGCGACAGCTCAGGATACAGAAGCAATTACTACGATTGGTCCAGTGGACGATTACGGTTTTTTGGTGGGTCCTGATGGATCTACTTGGACTTACACCTCAGATTTTACAATGGAAAATGGTCATCCCAAAAGCGTGGAGGTGCTTATCTACGACAATTTCCACAACTTGGCGGGCAAGCTCAACGAAACTTTCGAGTTGGCAGATACCGATCTTTGGGTACGCAGCGTAGAGATCAACTCGCTAGTGACACGTAAGTTCTTCAACTCCGATAACAACATTGAGATTATGCTATTTGTGTCGGTAGCAACCAAGGATTACACAGGACGCTTCTACAATAGCGTTTATACCCTTTCCACTACCGATTCTAAACACGTATGTAATGTGGATGGCAACCAAGTGTTGGCCAAGAATATCTCTACCAACAACAACGACAACTACACCATGGTCTTCTTCCGTCAGGAATACCGCGGTGATACGCTCTATTATGACTATGATGTGTATGGCAAGGCAGAGTATGGCACCAGTCAACCTGTGCTCAAGCACACTTTTGAGATTCCATACCAAAATATCGCTGCACTCAATGACCCTATGCCTATCTATATGATTCAGAGTGGCGAATATACCATCGATTATGTGGTGGCGCAATATGAAAAACCATTCTTTGATCCAAGTATTCCAGTCTATGAGGAGCCTGTAGTGACCCCTAACAATAGTTTGGTGATCACTCGCTATAACAACAAGTTCAAGGAGCTTTCTGAGATCAAGATTCCTATGGAGAAAGATCCTGATCCAGCTTTCCTTTACACTTTCTACTACCTAGGCGGCCTTGGTGGTCAGAGCGATGTGATTCTCGACTACAACGGTACGGGCGAGATGGCGTTTGTGATCACTGTGGACAACTACGAGATCGCTTCTGATGGATCTGTATATTCCTACTATCTCTATGATTCTAAAGGAAATATGATCAATACTATCGCGGAGTATGGTCTTGGGACTATCTACATGAGTGACTTGCCTGGTTATTCTAAGCAATATGCATTCTTGAAGAACGAGAACGATGTGGAGTTCATCCAAATGGTGGACATCCCTTCGTGCAAGACCGTGGCTCGTATTCCTCTCTACAATAATGGTGCTACCTTGTCTGGCAATTGGGATCGCGTGCCTTATGGCGATTCTTATCAATATGTGGTTTCGCTTCTGCAAGGTGAGAATGCTAGTGATGGATCTATCCACCAACGCATTGCTTGGTTTACCAGCAAGGGTAAACTGGACCACTACGATGATCTCAACTTAGGCAAACGTGTAGAAACTGCACAAGTGAATATCCAAACCTCTGTGCTTGATCCACGCCTTTTTCACGCAGATAATGCCTATGAGTATATGGTGCTTCTCAAGCGCAGCAAGGAGAATTCTTCCGACAAAGAGGAGGTGTTACTCATCTGCAACAACCAAGGCGAAACCGTCTTGGAGTTGGGTGCGGATGCTGCTAAGGGTGGTGCACTCAGCATGATCAATGTGATGAATGTCAACACCAATCCTGTGATGTTTGTATCGTATAACAATGGTTCAAGCTTCACTCTCAATTATCATGCTTTGCCACTTAGCAAGAATAAGCTTAAGGGCGATGGTACAATTGCCAACCCATACCAGATCACTTGTGCTGCTGAGTTCTTCCAAATCGATGATGCACCATCTGCGTGCTACGAGATCGTGAACGATATCGACTTCGGTGATGCAGCTTTTGATGGTTTGAAACGTGCTTTCTCTGGTCAGTTGGATGGTGGAAATCATGTGTTGACTAATTTGTTCTTGAATGGTAGTGGTCTCTTCCGCGAGGTGGTAGACACGGCAGTGATCAAGAATATTGCCCTTAAACAACCTGTTATGGCGCTCAGCGTTCGCAACCTGAGTGCAGGCCTAATGGCTAATACTATTCGTGGTGGATTCACCGACGAGGGAGTCGAGTTGCACGCCGCCATGAACAATGTGCATGTCACTGCTCCTACTATCGTGGGCAATGATTTTGCTGGTATTGCAGGCGGTTTGATTGGTGAGGCGTCCTTGTTCGTAGATATGAGTGTGTGCTCAGTTAGCGATGCTGACTTTGTGGCTTTGAGTGCTGAGATGTTGGGTGGTCTAGCAGGATCTATGATCACTTCTTCTTCTATGCAAGTCGCTGCTTTTTCTGGTGTGCTTGAGGGTGGACGTACTGTAGGTGGTATTGCTGCTTACGTGGATGGAGATAGCCCTGTGAAGAATGCGCACATAGATGCAGAGATCTCTGGTAGTATGATCGTAGGTGGTGTGGTTGGATCCAGCGAGCGTGCTGTAGTGGCCAACAACTACGTAGAGGGTTCGCTCACGTTGGGTGTAGCGAATGAGAAAGGTGGAGTAGGTAGCGTTGTGGGCTGGTTGGATACAGATATCTTAGGTAGCGGCACAGCGGCTATTGTATATGATAATGTAGTGAATATCCAATCTATCGTTGCACCAGCAAAAGCTATTGC
>JAFZEQ010000011.1 GCA_017560605.1 Paludibacteraceae bacterium | reverse complement strand
GGTTTTTATGAAGAGAAAATTAACAACGAATCCGAGGCTAAGGCTGTTTATGGTGCTCATCAATTCATTGATGAGGTAGAGTGGAAGGCACTTGAGCATTCTGGTGCGGTGTTCTTGCCAGCAGCAGGTTATCGTGTGGGTTGGGATGTTGGTAATGTGCAGTACGATGGTTTTTACTGGTCTTCTACTCCTAACGAAGCGAATACTGCATATTATACCTTCTTCTCATCTGGACAAGCAGAACCTCGTACTAGAGAGCGCAAACATGCGCATAGCGTTCGCTTAGTGCGCAATGTTGCAGAGTGATTAGAAACATTTTAAATAGATATATTATGCAAAAGAGCGTATTGTTTATTGGCATGGTGTTGTGCGCTATGGCAATGGTATTGATTAGTTGCGAACCAATTACCTTCGGAAAGAAAAATGTATTGATCAACTTAGCTGAGTTTGGAGAGAAGGTTGATGGGAAAAGTGTTGAAGAAATTGAGCAGATCCTATCTAAGAAAGGTTATGCAAAATTCTATGATTGGAGCTACGAGAGGGGAGATTATTTTAATAGAACATGTGTCTATTCCAATGGTATTGAATTGGATAGCACATGCTTTGAAAGAGATATGACCAGTGAATTAAGCCTGCTAGAAGATAATGCATGCGTACTTGTGGTGGACTATTACAAAGAGAAAGGCCAAACTTGGGTAGAGTTGGCTGCGTGTTATATTCTGCCAAATAATCCAACAAAAGACTATAAAACTTTGAGCAGTAATCTGTATCGGTATTGTTCAATAAATTATCCGTTCAAAGCATCTAAAGAAGAACCTAAGAAATTTGCACAAGGATATATGTGGGAGGGGGATATAGAAACTAATTCTTCTGCATACTTATTGTATTCGAACGATGACGAAAGGTGCAAATTTGCCCTGCAAAATGGATGGATAACACAAGAAGAGTATAACGATGAAATAACTGATTATGAAGTTGGATTTCGCAAAGATTTTCTCGAGCAACTTAATCAACCATATGTAGAAATTGAAGAGGATTTCGAAGCTGCAAGTCTCACTCAAGACAAATTTATGTATGCTTACCTAGTAATGTTAACCAAGTCTGATTCTTTTTTTGAGATAGATGGAATCATGACTGCAGAATGTTATTGGGTGGGGCATACACCCACTGAGCCTCCTATGCCTGTACAAAAAAGATTCGTTCCAAAATATAGATTAAAACCAACTGGAAAATCAATTTTATCTAACCAAAAATTATAGAAAATCATTTAAAATTATATGTGATATGAAAAAGGTCGTAATTAAATGTCGCGTATGGTTAAATACGATGATTGCTGCTGTCTTGGGATTGTTTGGTATAACATCATGTATTGCACCTGTGATGTATGGTCCGGGTGTGCCAGAAGATCTTGTTGAAGTGGAAGGTGAGGTGACCAACGAAGCAGGGGAACCATTGGAGTCTATGCAAGTGGTGATCAATACTGCTCGTGTTCGTATGAATGATACAATTTACACCAATGCTGAGGGTGAAATAGAGAGACACTATGGATTTCCACAAACAGCTAATGATACTTTACTTGTTGAGGTAAACGATACTACTGGCTTGTATGAATCAGAGAAAGTGGCTGTGCCATTTACAGAAATGACCAAGGAAACTGAGTCAGATTGGGAAAGGGAGTTTTCAGTAGATATCAAAGTGCAACTCAAGAAGAAGTAAGAAGATTAACTATCCCTTAACCATCGTATAACAACAACCCTTGCGCAAAGGTAGCGCAAGGGTTGCTGATTTGTATATAGGGTGTGATAAGTCAACTCCATATCTGTTATTCGTTGTACTTAATATGGAAATAATTTAGTAGTTCTTTGTAATGATCTTGGGCAGTGAGGCAAGTGTCCATCAAAAAGCCTTTGATATGATTCCAGTTCTGAATACCTCTATAATAATAAAGGCGTAGATCTTCCGTAATAATAAATGGCACAATACCATGTTGCAAGCATTGCCATAAGATTAAAAGTCGTCCCACACGGCCATTGCCATCTTGAAATGGGTGAATGCGTTCAAACTGAACATGAAAATCCAAAATGTCCTCAATACGCACTTTTTTCAAATGGTTGTATTCCATTAGCAGGTGCTTCATTTGGATATGTACATCTTTTGGAGCAACTGTTTCTTCGCCTCCTACCTCGTTGGCGAGTTTTTTATATTCTCCTACTGCAAACCATTCTTTTTGACTATCAGAGGTGTTGGTTTTTAATACTAAATGCAAATACTTAATGTGTGTTTCTGTTAACTTTTCCGTAGCATGATCTATGACATAGTCTATACAACGGAAGTGGTTGACTGTTTCTAAAATATCATCTATGCGTGTATTCTCTGTAGTAATGCCTAAGGTGTTGGTCTCAAAGATATAACGGGTCTGTTCTTTGGTTAAACGGCTACCTTCAATATGGTTAGAGTTGTATGTCAGATCAATTTGTGTGCGATGATAGATACCTCCTTTTAGGCGGCTTGCTTTCTCTTGGCGCAACTGCAGCAGAAGTGGAGAGAGCTTTTGTTTTCCTCTTTGTGGTAATCCAGCATCAGCAGGGATATTCCATGTTTTTCCCGTTAAAAATGCTCCTTCTATTTTACCTGTAGCGCAATAGTTTCGCACGGAACGTTCGCTTATTCCGTACTTCTCTGCAAATTGTATAACAGATATATATTCCATCTTATCGGCAAAGTTTTTTTTGAAATTTGCTGCAAAGATACTATTTTTTGCCGATACCGGCAAGAAAATAGCGGTATTTTTGTTGTTATCCCCAAATTATTTTTATCAACCGCACTATTTTTCTTCTACCGTTTGAATGGTATTGAGAATGGTATAGTCTTCTATGCTGACAACGATAGGCTTTTTGTCTTTACGGGTGATGATGCAAGCATCTTTAGGGTCGGTGATGAGAGAGAAGTAATTGCCACAAACTTTAGAGTCGAAGAGACCGAGGTTGCCAAAGAAACCGCCAGCACCCACAATACGGTGAGATTCAATACCATGAGGGTAGTGCTCGATTTTGACAATCTCATCCTTAGGAATATGGATGGTGTATGCCAATAAGTGGATACTTATATCCTCTTGACTGACAGTCAGTTTGCGTGGTATGATGATCATTGTTCCGAGGATAACTACTGTCAGGAGAATAAAGGTGATCAGCATACCAATATTGCGTGTATTGAACCACATATAACCCAAGTAAACGATAGAGCCGAGGATAATAATACTGGCGATGATAGTCACCCATTTGATGGCTGGACTAAGGGGAAGGAAGTGAGTGGTTTGCATAGTGGTGGGTGTTTATTTAATGGATTGTATCCAATTTACCATATCGTTGAGCACTTCTGTTGACATGGTTTCCTGAATCTGTCCGTAGTTGAGGGCAGTAGCGGGTGTGCAGTGTTGGAAGAAGTGGTTCAGCGCTTCGTATTCTTTAATAAGGTGTTGCTTGTTCTCAGGTAAGTGCTGTTTGATGAGTCGGATATTATCCTGACAAAGTACTTGCATATCTAGTGTGCCGTTGAGTGCCATAACAGGGCAGGTAATCTGGCGGATAGCTGTGGTAGGGTCATAGGCGAGGAAGTAGTCTATCCATTGACCTCCAAAAGAGATGCATTTTTCGAGGTTAGTAGTCAATTGAAGGGGTAAGTTGATCTTATGGTTCTCGCATATTCCTGCTACATATTGTGAAGGGTTATCTATTTTGGTACCTTGGATTCTGTCCTCAAAAATAACTTTCAAGACGGTAGCATAGTCGTTGGCCATCTCTTGTGGAACGCCTTGTAGAGGTAAGATGGCTTTGTTCTGACCGATAAGAATATCAATACCTTGTGCTGCGGCTCCTGCAAGCGAGATAAGGAAGTCCACGCTCTGGTTGGCGCCTAACATAAAAGCGATGGTTCCACCTTCGCTATGGCCAATAATGCCAACCTTGCCAAATTGTTTGAGGCTGCGGAGGTATTCGATACCTGCTTGAGCATCAGCGAGATTGTCTGCCGTAGTGCCGTCGATATTACCTGTTGAAGAAGCAAAACCGCGGTCGTCATAACGTAGAGAGGCAATGCCGTTTTTTGCTAGGTGATCCGCTATGACGAGGAACAGTTTGTGATCAAAGACCTCTTCATCGCGGTTTTGTGCGCCACTGCCTGTGACCATCAGTACGACAGGTGTAGATGGAGCATTTTGCTCGTTGTAATTGACAGGATAGGTCAGTGTGCCAGATAGTGTGGCGTTGTTCTTTTTGCTATGGAAAGTCACCTCTTGGGTTTTGTATGCAAAAGGTGGGGTAGGTGTTTGAGGGCGGTGGAGCGTGATCTTGCTAGGTGTCAGGTCCAGTGGAAAAGTGTAACCGACTTGGGTGAAAGTGCCCTTGATACTCTGCGCAGAGGTCTTGTGCCCCTTGTAGTTGGCTTGCAGAGCAGGCATGGCTATGATCAGGCTATCTACGTCGTTCTTTACCAATTCCACAGGGAAATCTTTGGCTCCTTGCTCGGGAATATCCATTGTGCAAACTTGCTGATTATCAGGGAGAGTTTTGATGTTGAAGCTTATGTTGAGCTTGGTGGCTCCAAGGGAGAGTTGCCCCGACCATGTCTGAACCTGTTGGGCAAAGCATGAGAGCGCAAGTAGGCTGACAATGCATGATAAAAGTAGTCGTTTCATGGTGTTGGTGTTTAGTATATGCTGCAAAGGTAGTGAAAAAAATGCAAATGAACAAATTTTTTAGTTGAAAGTCTAGGAAAATATTACAGGTGGAATAGCGAGAGGAAACGATGTGGTGTCCCATCCTGAAAAAGGTTTACACATAAACAGATAAAAAAGTATCAATTATTAAGATTTAGTATTATGTGTAACCAAGAAAAAAAACTCAAAAGAATCAATCGAACTAGCTATTCCTTAACAGAAAAGCGCTCGATTC
>JAFZEQ010000072.1 GCA_017560605.1 Paludibacteraceae bacterium | reverse complement strand
GAGCTCTCTCGAAAGATGCTCCAGGCAGTTCTTGCACAGATTGTACTTCAAAAATCTGTGCGCTTGCGAGCATGCTCATCACGCATGCTGCTACAAGAAGAAATGTTTTTTTCATACGAAATGATATTAAATTGTTAAATAAAAATTGAGTTTTTTCTCTATTATACACACCAAAAATGTCAAATCATATGGTGAAAATCTATATTTACACCACGATTTTGACAAATTCGGTGTGCAAAGGTAATACTTTTTTTCGAAAGCACAAACGTTTGCACCCTAAAAAAGTGCAAAACATGTTGCAAAACATATTATTGGACCGCTGTGCTGCCCATTAAAAGCAATCAGCAAACCTCCCTTGGAAGTTTGCTGATTTACCCTCGCCTTTCGCCTTTAACCTTTCGCCTATAGCCTATAACCTATAACCTATAGCACCATCGGCGCGTCCTATCGCCTATCTCCTACAACCTCACCCGTAATAGTATATAAGGTTTCGCCCGCGCGTATGTACACGCGACCATCGCGGAGGAGTTTCTCCACATTCACAACTTTGCCATCCACTACAATCTCCATTCCGGTAGGAGCATCCTTCTTGAAGTGGAGGAGCGAAAGTGTATTAGCAGGAACAGCTTTTAGCAATTGGAAGTACGCACGGAAACCGTTCATTGTACCCTCCTCTATCTCAGCCAGACGATTGTCTGATACCAACATAAGAGTCATTGGATCACTAGCCATCTCTCGGTAAGGGAAGAAACCAACGAATTTACCATACTCATCACCGCCAGTGAGTTCTGTAGAATATTGAGTTTTAAATTGAATTCTACTATAGTCGAACGACACAATACCTACCACATCACTCTTAGGCATAATCACATATGGTTGACCAGCTTTCATAATGTCCTCGCCAGAAAAAGTCACCTTCTCGAAGTTGAAGTACAATAGATTTTCTTCACCTACATTTTTCAACTCAGTACCTGTGAATCTTCTCACCTCAGCCCCAGCATATGGTGTGTTATTCAATGAAGCAAGATCAAATGGCAAAGTAATGGTATTGAATGTACCACCTTGCAATGGGCGATAAAGATCCAAATAGCAAGTTGCACTTGGGAGATATGGCACAATAACATCATCTATTTTCTCCTGATTCATATCATTTTGACTCAAACGCTCAGGGATGAATCGGCAACTATTAGGCGCTTGAATCTCTTGTGCATTTACGCGGTCAGGATAAGGCATTGTGTAAACAATAATATCATGAACCGCACCGAACATATCTGTACCAGCTACCGTTACCAAGTTACCTGCATAGTCAAACTCCATAGTCATAATAAAACCAGTTGTCCAGTTTCTAGAAACACCATTCCCACTCGCAACTTGAGTAGCCTTCATATAACCAGGTGTGTTGAAAATTTTAACATTCGCAACAGGAATACTAGGTTTATTTCCGGACCAACTAGTAATCTCCAAACGTGCAATATTACCATCATGGTTAGGCAGATAGAGATACTCCTTAGTACTACCACCTGCAACTTTGTATTTTCTATATGCTAGACCACCACCAGGTGTTGCTTGCAGTTTAGAAGTTTCTTTTTGTGTCAACTCACTGGCATCAGAGGTTGTCACAAAATTACTATTGACACCATTAGAAGTACATGAAGTCCAAGTTTTTTCGTTCGTATCATACGGCATAAAAGCAAGGATATAAGTATCCAAACAGTCTGCTAATGGTTGACGAATAGCTTTTTTAATAGCAACAGTATGATTACGTCCTTGACAAAACCAAACACCTTTATCCATAGCCACAATATCCATATTGCTACCACCACCATCACCTTTTCTATAGTGTCGCTGGGTCTGACCACTCAATGCAGAGAAACTAGCATTTAGCAAATATTCTACATAACCATTTCGACCATAAGCTGTAGGACTATTAGAAATATCATCTTTCGTACCTAGCTCACTAGGGGTTCCGGTATAGTTAGTATGTCTATCCCACGAACCTTCGTCATAGGTATTTGTAGCATACAACTTCCAATTATTTCCACGCTTATATATTGCCACATCAGTAGCTGTACCCAAGATATTATAAGAGAGCAACTTAAATTTATTTGGACTAGCCGGATCCCACATTTTAACACCTCCTCTTGTATGATAGTCAATTGTACTTGTAAAAGTACCAGGAGAAAGTCCCACATCGGCAATATACACTTTCCCGTCAGGTCCTACTGTTAATCGACGAGGGTAATTCAACAAACCATCATTGATATTACCTGTCATATTGGCATTTAAATATTGGGTTCGTTTCACATAACGGGTAGTACTGGTAATATCTGCTTTTTCATCATTACTATTACCATCTTCTTTAACACCGAAAATATACAAACCTTTGTTTGTTCGTTTATCATCTGCTCCTGTAACAGTACTTGGATTGACCGCCATGATAATAGAGCCAAACATATCGGTCTCAGGATAGTTATTCACCGTAGCAAATCCACGGAGTTTACCATTGGTATCATCAGTTGTACCTTGAACACGAGCCATCACACCAAACTCGGTACTTCTACGAGGGGCTTCGACATAGACACTCCAATACCACTCACCTGGAGGCAAAATAGGCTCAGTAATTTTACCACTAACGATTTTACCGCCAGCCATCTTAAATTCCACTTCGATTTTACCTTGACGCAATTTGCTTGCAGGTACTTCGTATATAAAATCTGGTGTGTGCGTATTCGTTCCATTGTAGAGATCACCGTGTACCACATTGATACTCTGTTTCATTTTGTCGTATGACTTATAGAAACGGAAGATAGCTTTCGCAGGTTTGGTATTAACATAAAAAGAGAAATAGTAACTATCCAAATATGGGTGAGGCACATAGCGCAAGTCTGTAGCCAAAATATTTGGAATAGGATTGGCTGCCCAGCTCATTGAGCATACTAAAATAGAAATGAGTAATAAAGAAAGTTTCTTCATATTGGGTATTGATTTTAATTCAATTATTGTATAAATGTTTAGAACGTGCAAAATTACAACTTTTTTTTGAATTATACAAATATTAAGACCAAAAAATATCAAAATTATTACATAGCCCCTTTGCTTTTGCTTTGATGCATAGGATAGTAGTGTCAAAAATAGTCTAAGTTGTCTTCGCCTTAGTTCTTACTTATCTTCTCCGATACCACCCCGATACCACTCCGAAGGGTTACTGAAAGGATACAGAAGGGATATGAATCACATAGTTATCACATACTAATCACATAGTAATCACATAGTGAAGGTGGCTTATGAACCCGTCATTCCTCCGTAAATGGAAAAG
>JAFZEQ010000071.1 GCA_017560605.1 Paludibacteraceae bacterium | reverse complement strand
TGTATTAGGTTTAACTCGCTTCTGTCCTTCGTCCCATTTATCAAGAGAAACAGAGAAATTGGTATATAAATCAACAGACTTGCTATTCATACGAACACGTACAAAGATAGAATGATATGTAATTGAATCATCCGTTCTTCTATAAAGCAATACGTTGCTTGAATATTTAAATCTCTTCATAAATGCAATAATTTTCTGCAAAGGTACTAATTTTATTTGACATTTGCAAATTTCACACGAAACTTCACACGAGTTTTTGCGAATTAAGGCGAAACGACACGAACCAACAACACTCTAACATATTGTATATCTGCATATTACAAACTTCTTACGAAACCACACGAAACCGCACCGCAAGTTCCGTCCGCACCGCAAGAAGAAGCAGAAATGCTTCTTCTTTTGTTATATAGTATGCACTCTCACCCGCTCGCGGGTTCTTATCTCACTACGTTCGAACGATTATTACTTATCTCACTACGTTCGAACGGAAAGTAATCTTCGAGTCCGTCCGCACCGCAGAAAGCAACCTTTGGGTTGCTTTTTTTGTTATATACTAGCTACTCTCACACGTAAAAAAACACGCCCACTCATATGAGCAGGCGTGAAAAATGCTTGTTATAAGCAATAGTTTATACCATTGCTTCAATATTCCATACAAATGCACGAACGCCAACTTCCTCGTTACGCATATCAAGTTTCTTAACTGCTTCGAGGAGCATTTCAACCTTTTCGTCAGGAATAATGGTCATCACACATGAGTTCATCTCTGGCCATGCGTGCGTTCCACGGCGAGGTTCGCCACCGTTAGTACCGCGACCTTGAACTTCCTCAAAAAGGGTAAAACCACTTATCTCTAACATATCAAGCAAATATTCCACACGCTCAGTGTTTGCTTGATTGAATACGATCATTACAGATTTCATAGATAATTATGAATTTTGATTTATGAATTTTGATTTTCTTCGCAGTCTTTTACTTCGATATCCATAAAGATAAATTGTTCGCGTACCTTCTTGATTTTATCACGCTCACCTTTTCGAGAAATAGCACCATATAGCACAGGTACAATATATAATGTCAAGAAAGTAGAGATGGTCAAACCACCTATTACGACAATTCCCAATGGACGCCACATCTCAGCACCTTCACCTTGACTTACAGCCATAGGCACCATACCAAGGATAGTAGTGAATGCTGTCATCAATACAGGACGCAGACGGCTTTTACCCGACAATTGAATAGCCTCATTAAGTTCATGACCACGTTCACGCAACAGATTAATGTAATCCACTAGCACAATACCATTCTTAACCACGATACCAACAAGAAGTACGATACCCAAAGCACCAATCATATCCAAGGACACGCCAGTAATCCAAAGAGCCAAAATAACACCAGATAGCGCAAATGGAACGGTAAACATAATGATACCAGGATTAGTAAAGGATTCAAACTGAGAAGCCATAACAATATATACCAAGATTAGAATGAGTATTCCTAACATTCCCAACTTAGCAAACGACTCTTGTTGGTCTTCGTAAGAACCTGCAAGACGGATAGTATAACCCGCAGGTTTGTCGATTTGTGGAAGGACTTTTGTTTGGATATCCATAGCTAGTTCACCTAGAGATGTCTCGAAAGGTGTTACTTTGACAGTCAAGATACGTTGACGAGCCTTACGCATAATTTTAGGGGGTGCCCAATATTCGTCTACGGAACAAATTTCAGATAGTTTGATATTTTGTCCCATAGGTGTTGGAATTGAAAAATCAAGCACATCGTTAATTGAGTTACGATTTTCTTCCTTCAGTCGTACCACAATATTATACTCATCACCATCCTCTTTCAAGAAACCAACAGCCATACCATTAACACGGTTACGCAAATATGTTGAGATGGTAGCAGATGTTAACCCATGACGGGAAGCCTTTTCTTTATCAACGATAATCTTGATTTCTGGACGATCATCATCACGATCTGAATACACATCACGAGCACCTGGAAGTTCTTTGGTGAGAGCAATAATCTGTTGTGCCATTCGGTTGGTCACGTCAAAATCATAACCATAAATTTCAACATCTACCGTATTACCGCCGCTACCACCAGGGCCACCACTACTTACATTAGCCTGGAACTCAATGATTTCAGGATATGTAGCCATCTCTTGACGGAGTACCTCAGCAATCTGCCATACACTACGTTCACGCTCCCACTTTTTGTTGAGACGAACAGTCATGGAGATGGTATTGTTCATTGTTGTAGAGAAGAGAGCACCAGTTCCATCATCATCGTTAGCACCAGCAGAAGTAGAGATCATTTGTATCTCTGGCACAAGGGTCATAAAACGCTCTTCGAGTGCACGTGCAGTCTTCAATGTTTCCTCGATGCGTGTACCACGTTGTAACTCAAGAGTAACACTGAGGCGACCATTGTCTTGTTGCGCCATAAAGTCGGTTCCTACTTTACCCATTATAAATGGTACAAGAGATGCACCAAAGAATACAAATAGAGTAATAATAGTAATCGTTTTATGTTTCAAGCACCAACCTAATGACTTACTATATGCATGGTCAACTTTGTCAAGGAAAGCGACAACAGTTCGATCATACCATGTCTTTTGAGTAGCCTCTTCATCGATGAGTTTACCATTCTCAACACGTACCTTACGCGCTTTCAATAGTTTAGAGCAAAGCATTGGCGTGAGGGTGATAGCTATCACAGTTGATGTACAGCAAACTACAGTAACGATCCAACCAAGAGATTCAAACATGATACCCGCCATACCATCCATCATAGTTAGCGGCACGAACACGGCAACCAACACAAGAGTGGTTGCGATAACGCTGACCCAAACCTCGTTGGTAGCATATATAGAAGCCTCTCGAGGTGCTTCTCCACGTTCAATGTGTCTAGTAATATTCTCCAGAACCACAATTGCATCGTCCACCACCATACCAATCGCAATACTGAGCGAACAGAGTGAGATGATATTGATGGACGAGTCAGCCATCTTGAGGTAAATAAATGCTACGATGAGCGAAATTGGAATAGTGAGCGAGATGATGAGTGTCGCACGCCATTTACCTAGGAAGAAGAGCACTACTAATACCACGAATAGAAGAGCATACATAACGCTCTCCTCGAGAGAATTAATAGAGTTGCGGATATTGTCAGCCGAGTTGTAGATTTCTTGAATCTGAACATCGGTAGGCAATTGCTTTTGAATCTCAGCTAGTTTCTCTTGTACATCTTCGCAGACTTGCACAGTATTGCTACCAGATTGCTTAGCTACGATCAAACGCACAGACTCACGTCCATTGGTTTTCTCGTCTAGTGATAGATCCTTGATGGTATCACGCACTGTAGCAATATCACGCACAAATACTTGTTGTCCCTGAGATGATATAGCCACCATCAAATTATTGATCTCACTACTTTCAATAAACTCAGAACGCACCTGCATTTGGTACTGCTCTTTATTCATTTTTACGGTACCAGAAGAGAGGTTGAGGTTATTGGCAGAGATAACTTGTCCAACAGTCTCAAGAGAGATACCATAAGCATCTAATTTCTCTTGATCTATATCCACATAGACATAACGGTCTGGTGCACCTGATACAGAAAGGTTACCAATACCATTTACTTGGTTTAATTGTGGGATAACCTCGTCATTAAGGATCTTATCTAGTGCAGCATATGAGGCATCAGCCGTAATTGAATATTGGCAGATAGGCATAGTGCTAGTAGAGAACTTAAACACCATTGGAGAAGAACAGCCGTCAGGCAAATTGTTTTTTGCCATATCACAGAATGACCGAACATCGTTGACTGCTTCCGTAATGTCACTACCCCACTCTAATTCAAGAATGACAAGAGAAACATTATCCTTACTTGTTGAGTTGATATGCTTCAAATTATCAACAGATGTCAAACTATTCTCCATAATCTTAGAGACGTTAGTCTCGATCTCCGATGCTGACGCACCAGGATAGGTAGTCATCACCATCACATATGGAGGGTCCATCTCTGGAAATTGATCAACAGGTAGTTGCATAAAGCTAAACAGACCTATGATCATCACCGCAACGAAGACAAGCAGAGTCGTTACGGGATTCTTAATCGCGGTTTTATAAATAGCCATAATTCTTTCAGAAATTTAAAGTTTTAAGGATTCTAAAAGTTTTAACGGTATGAAGAATTACTCCACTTGAATCTTTACACCATCGACAAGTTTACTTTGACCCACATGAATGTATTCTACACCAGAGTGGATTTCTGGTGCTATAATTTCTACATTCTCGTCAAAACGTTGTCCTAGTTTTACACTTACACGTTTAGCATGACCATTCTCATGGATAAACACATATCGTTCGTTAGAACCAATCAATTTCTCTACTGATTGATAAGGTACGACGATAGCATTCTCTTTGCCTAGACTTAATGTAGTAGTTACATACATACCAGGACGAAGACGTTGTTTTCCATTAGGAATCACCACCTTACATTGGAAAGTATGAGTAGCAGGATCTATTGCAGGATATACTACTTCAATCGTTGCAGGAAACTCTTCACCAGGATAAATATCGCTTTGCACAGAAAGTTTCATACCACTTTTTACTTGTGGATAATATTTCTCAGGGATTGCAACCAAAGCTTTAAGTTTATCCACTTGTGTTAAAACTACAATAGGTTGTCCTGAATACAACTCACCGTCCTCATATGTTTTTGCTGTAATAACACCAGAGAAAGGCGCCTTCACATATGTATTTGTCTCTAAAAACGAGAGATTCTGTTTGAGTTGGTCATAAGAAACTTTTGTCTGGTCATATGTTTGTTTACTTACAGAACCAGTCTCCAAAAGTGCTTCTAGACGTCCCAATTCTACCTCCAAATTTGCCAATTGTATTTTAGAGGTTAAGATTTGATTTTGGTCCATACGAACAAGCATTTGACCTTTTTTTACTCGGTCACCTACTTCTACAAAAATATGTTCAATCTTACCAGTCAAAGAAGGTGACACATTTTGTGTAAGATAACCTTGCAAGTTTGTGCTAATAGTAAGCGTACGTGCAATCTCTTGCTCTTGTAATAACATAGTACTTACTACCTCTACACGCTCGGACTCTTGAGTAGTTTGAGTTTCTTGTTTGCCGCAGCTGATAAAGCATACTACAGCAGACATCAATAATACAATCTTTTTCATTATCGTGCTTAAATTTATTATCGTTAGTTTATATTATTAGAGATTCAAAAATTTTTCCAATTCAACTTGCGCAGTTATCAAAGTAAGAACTGCTTGCACATATGTAGATTGAGCAGTTATGAGATCATTACTAGCATTTACCAACTCCAGGTTAGAAGCAACTCCTAAATTGAACTTCTTGGCAGTTGATTCAAAAATGCGTTGAGTAACATCTATATTTTCTTTTTCCGTTATATATGTCTCATAGCCATTTTGCACATTGTAGCGCAATTGCTCATTTTGGATACCAAGATTATCCGTAGTTTCAGCAAAAGTATTGCGGGCTTCTTCTAAAGCGATTTTCTTCTCCACCACACCTGCTGCACGTTTGCCAGACGACCATAAAGGCATACTGATACTCACACTCAAGGCATTAGGAGGGGTCATATTCAAACCTTCTGACTTACCAAAATAACTCTTTTCGCTATATTGATATCCCACCGCTATAGTTGGACCATAAGCCCATCCTGCCATATGCACGTTGGTCTTAGCCAATTCTACATTTTTAGCAAGTAGTTGATAATTTAAGTTATTCTCAAGAACAAACTCCTTACCTAGCAATTGGAGGATTGTTTCAGCAGAAAGCAAGTCGTCCAAAGTGGATGTTAATGTCAATTCTGTTTCTACAGGAACATTAAGCAACACCTTCAAAGCATTAATAGCTAATTGAGTTGAACGCTTATTGGCATTAATATTGTTCTTTAATGTATTAATACGCACTTTAAGTTGATCAGCGGTTGTTTGCTCTGCGACACCCACATCAACACTTCGTTGCGTCATTGTTGCCAAATTCTCAATGTTTTTGAGTGAAGCATCAAGTAATTTCACCACATCCTCCAACACAAGTACTGATGCATAAGAAGATTTAACATTCGCACGAAGATTTTCCTCCGACTGCTGCAAATTCAACTTCTGCATGTCAATAGCGATATTATTGAGCAATGCACCCACAATCGCTTGACCATTAATACCTACGCTAGCAGTAACACCAAGTGTTCCATTGTCATTCATTTTGATAGGCATACCGCCCAACGACATCTCATAGCCCATCATAGACTGAAAAGCCCAAGACATATCTACCTGTGGCAACATTGCAGCAATAGTCTGCCATCGTTGTGCATAAGCTTTTTGCACAGCTAAATCAGCATTACGCAAACTGCGGTTAGTTGCAACAGCATAATCTTGAGCTTGAGTAAGGCTTAGACTTAATTGAGCAGGAGCTTCTGTTACGGCCATAGGCTTGGTGGCTGCCATCACATGATCTTCTGCCCATAGATTTTGGCTTAAAAGAGCCAAAAAAGCAAAGATTACAATTGTTTTTTTCATTTTATATACCTTATTAACATTATATCTTATTAAGTTGTAATTATTTTTTCAAGAGTTGCTAACCCATCTAATGTAAATATTCCGCGTAACAGAATATCCATATTATGTTTACCTTCTCTACGAAGTTCATCTTTAGTCATATCTTGCTTATTAGCTCTGAGCATCAGCGACTTGTGCATATCAATAAACAATGCTGCACTCAAATTCACATCTATCTCCTGACGAAAAATCTTCTCATCAATCCCCTTTTGCAAAAAACGTACCAAAAATTTCTCCATTGTCATACGCACATTTTTTTCGTGCTTATTAAACAGATCTGGATAATACTTTTGCAAATCATGTATCAAGGGTGTTTTTTTGTCAGTAGATTTGTTCGCCTGATGCGCTATAGCATGCCACGACATAAAACTTTGCAACACTGTTTTTTTCTTGACAATATACTCCAACTCTTTTGCCATCTCTTGCTCATGTTTATGCATAATCTCTTCTAGCAAAGTATCCTTGGTTTCAAAATGCACATAGAATGTCTTTTTGCTTATACCAAACTCATGACAAAGATCATCCACAGAAACACTGCGAATGCCTAATTGCTCCATTTGGTTTGACGCAAAAGTTACTATCTCATCTTTTATTGCCATAACACCCACATTACAAAAACCGTGCAAAAATACTGATTTTCTACGAAATACACAAATTTTTAGAGCATTTTTAGGAAACTTTAATACTTTTGTAGTTTCCAAGTGGCAAAATTAACAAAAAATGCTCCACACAGCATTAGCGTAGAGCATATCATAGGATTTACTATTTTAATAACTTTCTTCTGCCGATGGGAAAGTGGTATCTTTTACCGCTGCAATATACTCACCAACAGCATCCTTAACAGACTGTCCTAAATGAGCAAATTGGCGCAAGAATTTAGGTTTAAATCCTTCGTTCAACCCTAACATATCGTGCAGCACGAGCACTTGACCATCCGTAACATTACCAGCACCTATACCTATAGTTGGACAACTAACTGTTTCAGTAACGAGCTTTGCAATAGAAGCGGGTATTTTCTCTAGTACAATAGCGAAACATCCAGCTTGATCAAGCAGTTGTGCATCACGAATAAGCTTTTGGGCTTCTGCTTCTTCCTTGGCACGCAAACCATAGCCTCCTAATTGGTTCACACTCTGCGGTGTTAATCCCAAATGTCCCATAACAGGAACACCAGCTTGTACCATATGACGAATAGCTGGAAGTATTTCTTGTCCACCCTCTAATTTTACCGCGTCGGCACCAGATTCTTTGATCATACGAATAGCATTGCTAACAGCTTGCTCTTCACTGACTTGATAGCTGCCAAATGGCATATCGATAACAACTAATGCATGTTCTGCAGCACGCACCACACCCTTGGTAAGGAAAATCATCTCATCCACCGTAATAGGAAGTGTATATTTGTTTCCACAGACAATATTAGAAGCACTATCACCTACAAGAATCATTTCTATTCCGGCTTCATCGAGTAAACGAGTCAAAGTAAAATCATAACTTGTTAACATAGCTATTTTTTCACCTTGCTCTTTCATCTTGCGTAGACGTGTAGTAGTCATACGCGTATTCTGAACATGTACAGACATATTATTGAGCGAATATATGCTTTATTAAATTTTTTCTAAATATATCAATTGCATCCAACCTATATTATCGCCTACATGGATACAACACCAATCACCTATGTGCTCAGTAATAACTACCTTAGTTCCTTCGTGAACAGCAAAGAGGTCAGTTCCAGAATCATCAGGAGATGACTTCACATTAACAACTCCTTGCAGAACAATAGCTTCCTCTCGTTGGGTATCACGCAAATGTAAGCTACGCGCATTGAGGCATGCAAAAATAGATATTAACAATGCGAAAATAGTCGTATAGAAAGCCGTTTTACGCAACCAGACCGTTGAAGTAAAGAAGAAGACAAATATGGATATTAGCATAACAATAAATATGCAAATAGATATTGCCATCCAGACTTGCTGAGTAAGAGAATTGCGTACGGTACGCATCCAGTTGGCAAGGAAGAAGGAATGTATATCCTCGATATTGTCTACAATCTTGGTTTGCGCAAACTGTAAGTTATGTTGTGCATCTTTGTATGATGGTCTAAGACGCAATGCACGCTCATATGCTAAAATAGATTGTGCGAGTTCGCCTTGCTTGAAATAAGCATTACCTAAATTGTAGTATGCCTCTGCTGATGGTTGCTGTTCTATCAATTGTTGGTACTGCACGACAGCCTCCGCATAGTTACCCTCAGCATAATTGGTATTACCATTTAGGAAGAGGGATGTCAGAAATATTAGAAGTATATTCATAATTGACATTTATTTAGAGCTTTTGAGATTCTAGATTATTAATCATTTGAGTGGTATCTTTATACATATCCTGCATAGCATGGTCAGAGGTAGGTGCATATCTAGCAAACTCGGCTGTAGATAACACATGGTTGACCTCTTGGATTAATGCCTCGTTAACTCCTTTATCGGCAAGGATATGTGAAATATTCTCTTTATTCAAATCTGCAGTTGGTATAGAAAGACGATCACTCAAATATGTCCATGCTGCTCTTTCTATTTCCTCGTAAAATGCCTCCTTATTATTTTCGCGAAGCAGATTGTTCGCAGTTTTTAAACGGCGTTGTGCTTCTTTATTCGCTTTCTTGTAACGAACTAAAGCGATATCAGCATTCTCTTGTATCTTTTTACGGAATATTACAAAGAGTACAACAGATATCAACAATGGAATCAGATAGCATAACCAGAAAAATAGTGAGCCATAACGAAGTTGAGGCGCCACATATGCTTGTGGCTCATCAGCTGTATATATATATCTAATATCGTTACCTAGTTGTTTTATATCTTCTTTGTTAACAAAGTTATTAACCACGGTCCCAACGGATTCACCGGGCTTAGCCCTTGCTATATTTAGAGTATAATCGGTTGTTTTGAGTGTTCGATATGTATCTGTTTGAGTATCATAGTAAGAAAACTCGACAGGAGGAATCTTATACACTCCGGCAGCTCGTGGTATAGCTAAATACTCTATTATTTTTGTACCAGAAGTGCCTGATTTAGAGTTTTGAAAATCATTTGTTACTTTTGGATCGTAAACTTCGAAACCGTCTGGCCAATCTACATCTGGAGTTTTGAGCAACTTCATATTACCAGAACCATGAATTGTCAACGTCAAGGTTACAGGTTCATTAGCCTTCAATTCGGTGGAAGATATTTTACTATCTATAGTATACTGTCCCACTGCCCCACTATATGCTGTTGGCTTACCTGTGGGTAAAGGATCAACATGAACCGTTACAGCTGGAGCATCTAGGGGTTTCACAACCGATGTATATAAATCGTCGAAAATGCTACGAACTTTAGCTCGATTAGGAACTTGTACTACAGCTTCAAAATGTGCTGGATCAATAACGATATCACCAGTAACTTGCGGGAAGAGCAGAGCTCGATACAGAACAGCTGTTTGATAGTTTTTTCCATTATAAGTTTCTAAATCCGCTTGTACTTGGCCCACTTCCAATTCTTGTTTTAAGAAGCCTTTGCATTCAGGAAAGCGAATATTATTGGTAAACTGTGATATTCCGCAACCAGAAAAATACACCTTGTATGTTAACAGAACAGCTTCTTGCTCATGCACTCTCTTGTTGCTTACAATCGTACGAACAAAGACTTCGGCCTTTTGTTCCTCTATTTGCACTTTAGGTTCGGATGGTTGAGTAGGTTTTTGATTAGGTGCTAATACCTTAACTCGAAGACCATTAGAAGTGTATTGTTTACCGCCAATCTTTATGGTTGCAGGAGGAATAGTATAGCTACCTTCTTTTTGACCTTTAAGCATATAAGTAAAGGTCTGAATAAAAGTAGTAGAGCGCTTACCATTAATGATAGATGTAGAGGATGACTGCGAGGTATAAGGACCTGTTAGGCATTCAAAATTAGCAAAATCAGGTGCTTTTAAATCTTTAGCTGGCTGGTTGACCGAATATGTCACACGAAAGGGCGTTCCAGCCTCAACTTCGGCTGGAGCAGAAGCCTTAAACTCAACCGCAGCTAAAAGCTGTAGAGCTATGCTACAAACAAAGAGTATTGATAGTAATCGTCTCATAATCTTACCAGTTTTTTTCTAATCTACCTTTTTCACCTTGTTGGCGTTGGCGCTTTTCTTGAACATCCTGTTCGTCTTGTTCTAGTGCCTGCAGGATTTGCTCTGCAGTCTTAGGATCCATTTTATTCTTATCTTGTTCTTGCGGCTGTTGTTGCTGTGGTGTAGAATCATTTTGCGGCTGTTGTTGATTCTGCTGACGCAACTGTTGCATTGCCTTGACTAGATTGTAACGTGTTTCATCATCCTTAGGATTATGACGAAGTGCTTCTTGATAAGCACTGATAGCTTTATCAAACTGTTGTTGCGCATAATATGCATTACCTATATTATGGTGAACGGATGATATGCGTTGTTCCTTTTGCGTTTTATCCATCTTATTATCGCTTGCCAGAATCGATGCAGCTTGCTCATATGCCTTGATAGCATCATTAAACTTATCTTGACGATAAAGAGCATTACCTAAGTTATAGTAGCCCTCAAACGAGTTTTTGTTGGCTTCTAAACCTCTACGATAATTGACCTCAGAGGCGGTGTAGTTTTCCCTCTTATATTCTTTGTTACCTCTATTTATGTCAAAATATTCCTTTTGAGCCCACAAAGTAGAGACACTAACCAAGCACAATATCAATAAGATAAAACGATTCATATTCTATTAGTATTTGGAATAACAGTAGTTATTTTTTGCGTTTAAGTTTGTATTCCTTAAATATATCCATACGAATAAGTCGATGATTCTTACGGCTCATCATAAAGAATTCAATAATAAGTATTACGAAAGCTAGAAGAACGAAAGATTGGTATTGTTCGTTAAGATTAGAATAACGTGTAGGATCAAGTTCACTAGCTTCTATTTCGTCTAGTCCTTTTTGCAAAGTTTTTAGTGCAGTATTGGTATCATCGCATCGTACATATACACCTTTACCCGCCTGAGCAATTTGCTTACACATCTCTTCATTTAGGCTAGTCATAACTATTTGTCCACTAGCATCTTTGATAAAATCGTGTGTTCCACTAATAGGTATAGGAGCACCTTCTGGTTTACCAACACCGATAACGAATACTTGAATACCTAAATCATAAGCTTTTTGGGCCATAGCTACAGCATCATCTTCGTGATTTTCGCCATCTGTAATAAGAATAATAGCACGACCTACTTTTTTGTTTTCTTCTCCAAAAGACAGAATTGATGTATGCAAAGCAGCACCAATAGCTGTTCCTTGCATTCTAATGAGATTAGGACTGATGGTATTAAGGAACATCTTGGCTGAAGTTTGATCACAGGTAATAGGCAACTGTGTAAAAGCTTCTCCAGCAAAGACAACCAATCCCATTTTATCCTCATCCATATCATCTACAAGCTTACTTATAAGTTGTTTGGCACGTCCAAGGCGGTTGGGAGCAACATCTTCTGCTAACATTGAGTTCGAGATATCTAATGCTACCATCACCTCTATACCCACATTTTTCTGCTCTTCCTTGACTTTGTTTTTCCCATAAAGAGGGCGGGCCGCTGCAACAATCAGCAATGCAAATGCTAGCATAACAAGACTAAACTTCCATATAGAACGACTCTTGGAAGCATCTGGCATTAACTGCGCCACTAATTCTGGGTCACCAAACTCCGATAGTTGTCGTTTCTTATATATAGTATATGCAACATATCCAGCCACAAATACTGGTATTGTACACAACCACCAGAGTACATCTATATTAACAAATCGAAACATTCTGCGTTAACTATAAATTAGGATAAAAATTTAATCATTATTATTCAGCTACAGTGCGCAATACAAAATGGCGCAGTAGGAGTTCAAGCAGCAAGCAGACTAATGCCATTATTAAGAAAGGCATAAAATATTCATGTCGCTTGGAATACTCTTGTACGCGTATCTTGGTTTTTTCTAACTGATCAATTTGGTTGTAGATAGCACGAAGTGTGCTATTGTCTTTAGCACGAAAATATTCTCCACCTGTCTTTTGGGCTATTTCGCGCAATGTTGCCTCATCAAATTCTGAACTCATCGTTGTGTATTGCACTCCATATGGCGTGTATACAGGTATACGCACTTGTTTTTGGTAACTACCTACTCCAATAGCATATACACGAATACCAAAAGTCTTTGCTATCTCTGCCGCAGTTAATGGATCGATATCACCGCGATTATTGCTTCCATCTGTTAATAGGATAACAACTTTTGATTTGCTAGGAGAATCTTTCATTCTATTTACAGCGTTAGCTAGACCTAGGCCTATGGCTGTACCATCTTCTATTGTACCGAATTTAACAGATTCAAACAAGTCGAATAACACATTATGATCAGTGGTCAATGGGCATTGCGTAAAACTCTCACCAGCAAATAGTACCAATCCTATTTGGTCATTAGGGCGAGATTCTACAAATTCTTTTGCAACGGCTTTTGCTGCTTCCAAACGATTAGGCTGAAGGTCTTCTCCTAACATAGTACCAGAAACATCTAATGCCATCATAATATCTATACCTTCTGTAGACTCTGATCTAAGACGGTTACTGACTTGTGGTCTAGCTAAAGCTAATGCTAATGAGGTTATCAATACCACGCGTAATACAAAAGGCACATGGATCAACAACACACGAATGCCAGCTCGTTTATTGTTAAAAGGAGCAGTAGATGATAGTTGTATAGATGCGCGTGTGTGGCGCAGTTTTGATATATACCATCCCACTACTGGAATTAGCAGTAGCAAAAGAAATAAATATCCTGGATTTAGAAATGTCATAAATAGTTTAGCTTAATTTCTAAGTTTCTATTTTGTCGTATTCGTTTCCTCTTTAACTGCTGTCAATCTTACAAAGTCATAGGCATAGCGTAGACTTTGCTCGTTTTCCATAGTAGAAGGAATAAACTTGGCAAACTTCACATAGTCAGCCAATGTTAGCATACTATGTAGTTGGTTATATACATCTATGTATTCGACGAGCAATGGACGCATCTCCTGGAGTGTAGTATCGGATGTTTTTTCTGTACTACTTACTCCAAAGCGAAGAGCTATATACTCACGCACAACGTCAGTCAGTTGTGTATGATACTCTTTAACTTGCCCCTTAGTCCACAACATCTCATCTCGAATAGTATCTAATCTCTCCAGTGCAATTTCGTGAGCTGGTCTAGCAGGTTCAGCAGGTGTATTGTCAATAACGCCAGCACGCAGCTTGTTGCGTTTTTGCAAGTATAGCATCAAGAAATATCCACCTACAATGAGGCCGATGATAACCAATGCTAGTACTACCCAACGTAGGATACCCCACCACCAAACTGGTGCTTTGTATACACTTTTAATATCAGTAATAGCTATATCGGTACTATCTAGTTGGAAAGGCTGTACTACATTTAGTGAAATACCATTGCTCAAGACGGTATCTCCGTTAGAAACAAATGGCAGAGGTTTAACATAGAACAACGAATCGTTGAATGATGTTACGGTCAATATTTGATCGTACTGCACTCGACCATCTTCCAATACTTGTGACTGAACATCAGATTTGCTTATAATTTCAACACCAGGAATAACCTCCTTTTCAAGTTGAGGGAAAATGACCTTTTCTCCCTTATCACAAATAGCACGCAAGTGCATATCAGATTGATCTCCGATACACAAAGTAGTGCTATCAATAGAGGCGCTTACGATCAACGCCAAGATGGTCATCAACATGGGTAATACTTAATTTATAATTGATGTATAACTATATTCTAAACAATTGCATCAATGCTTTTACATAATCTTCATCCGTACGAATAGCAACCTTCTTAACACCTGCGCGGGTAAACGTTTGTTCTACATCACTCTGGTTATCTATCCACGCCTTAGCATAATGATCACGAACTGCAGGTATTGCTGTATCTACCCAAAGATCTTGGCCTGTCTCTGCATCTCTAAATTGCACAAGACCTAGATTTGGCAATTCTGTGTCATGTCTATCGTAAATTTGGATAGCATTGATTTCGTGTCGATTAGAAGCAACCATTAGAGGCTTATCTAAATCTTTCACACCGATAAGATCGGATATCAAAAAGGCAGTACAACGGCGTTTTTGCGCATTGGCAAAATACTGGAGTGCTTGTGCAATATCTGTTCCAGAAGAAGTAGGCTCAAAACAAAGTAACTCACGAATAATATGCAAGACATGAGTTTTACCTTTTTGAGCTGGGATAAATTTCTCTATTTTATCGGAGAAGAATATCACACCAACCTTATCGTTGTTTGCTATAGTGGAGAAAGCCAAAGTAGCAGCTACCTCTGCCATCATATCACGCTTCATCTGTGTAAGCGTACCAAAATGGCGACTTCCCGACACATCTACAAGCAACATCACAGTCAGCTCGCGTTCTTCCTCGAAGACCTTTACATACGGCTTATTGAGACGCGCAGTCACATTCCAGTCAATAGAGCGTACATCATCACCCGGCTGATACTCGCGCACTTCAGAGAACGCCATACCGCGTCCTTTAAATTGCGTATGGTATTCACCGGCAAAGATGTTTCGACTCAATCGGCGAGTCTTAATTTCGATCTTCCGTACTCGTTTTAATAGTTCTTCAGAAGTCATTATCTCTAAACACTAAACTCTACAGCCCGAAGGGCGTTCTATAAACTAATTATGGTACTTGTACAGCGTTCAAAACTTCAGTAATCACATCCTCGGTTGTGATATTATTAGCTTCCGCCTCGTATGTAAGTCCGATACGATGACGCAAAACATCGTGGCATACTGCACGAACATCTTCAGGAATAACATATCCGCGACGATGTATGAAAGCATATGCACGAGCAGCAAGTGCTAAGTTGATACTAGCACGAGGTGAACCACCAAAGTTAATCATTGGTTTGAGTTGCTCTAGTCCATATGCCTCAGGATAACGAGTAGCAAATACGATATCTACAATATAACGCTCAATCTTTTCATCGATATATACCTCACGAACAATATTGCGCGCTTTGATGATATCCTCAGTACTAAGGATAGATTTAACCTCTGTTTTTTCACCAGTGATGTTTTGGCGGATAATCTGCTTCTCCTCTTCTTTCTTAGGATAACCGATCACTACCTTGAGCATAAAACGGTCTGTTTGTGCTTCTGGCAATGGGTATGTACCCTCTTGCTCAACTGGGTTCTGAGTAGCCAGCACAAGGAATGGTTCCTCTAGTTTGTAAGTCTCCTCACCAATGGTAATTTGACGCTCTTGCATAGCCTCAAGCAAAGCAGATTGTACTTTAGCAGGAGCACGGTTGATCTCATCTGCTAACACAAAATTAGCAAAGATAGGACCTTGTTTTACCTTAAACTCCTCTGATTTTTGAGAATAAATTTGTGTACCGATAACATCGGCTGGCAACAAATCAGGAGTAAACTGGATACGACTAAAGTCAGCTTTGATGAGTTGCGCTAAAGTTTTGATAGCCAAGGTTTTTGCCAAACCAGGAACACCTTCCAAAAGGATATGTCCATCAGCCAGCAAGCCAATAAGCAAGCTATCTACTAGATGTTTTTGACCAACGATCATTTGGTTCATACCTTGAGTAAGAGCTTCTACAAAATAGCTCTCGCGCTCAATACGCTCTTGCACTTCGCGAATATCAACTGTTGTTTGCATATTATTTAATGATTATATATTTACACGCCAAAAGAGGAAACTAAATTCCCCTGTTTTATAATAACAAAAACTGTGCCAAAGAAACGACAAAAGCATCAAGACTGCATCTTGACGCTTTCATCGTGTATAATTTGCATAATTTTCTCCACCATTTCTGGTGTCAAATTGTATTCAATTGCTTTTTGTTGACAATGTTTGAGCACCTGTTCGTATCGCTGAGGTTGTAGTACTTGCTCGCTATGCAGACGTTTCCATTCACCTATTTGGCGAACGATTTCCGCACGCTTGCCGATGACCTCCCACAACTGTTCATCCAGCTGGTCAATCTCCTCACGAAGTGTCTGC
>JAFZEQ010000070.1 GCA_017560605.1 Paludibacteraceae bacterium | reverse complement strand
CCCTGTGGGCTGTTTCATTGTTTAAAAGTTTGAAATAGCAGCTTTGCTGCGTGAAATAGCGCTCTGCGCGTGAAACTCTTTAACATGCAATTCATCAACGAATTGCATGTCCTTGCGCGTCGTATACAGCGCCATCCTTAACGAGGTAGAGGACGCCATCGATGAGGAGCTTGCGGACGTTGTCGTCGTTGTTACCGCTGGTGATATCCTCTACGCTGGTAGCCACTTTATCTGGCACGAGGCGCAAAGCAAAACGTGTATTGTTGGTGCCCACTGGCATGTTAACTGTATAATCGCCTACGAGTAGGTTAGTGCATGTACCTTGTTCGTAGTCAATGAGTTCTACTACCATACCCTCGGTGCCTTGTGGCATAGCGAAGGTGTATTCGCCTGCGGCGGTGATTACCACGCCGAGAGGAAGAACAGTCTCCTCTTTAGGAATAGCGTTACCAGCCATCTCGTGGTTGTTTACGATAGAGTAGATGTTCGCTCCTGCATTGATGATCTTGGTGAGGTCAAGACTCATATCAAAGCCCTTGGTACCCTTATCGTTGCGGAGTTGAACGTATGTCTTATCGATGGTGCTGCCCGCTTGTTGAAGCTCAAGGCGAAGCATGATCTTCTTGTCAGCTTCCTCGTCAGTCTTAGCTGCGATAGAGAGTGGGGTACCCGTGTTCACAACGCTCTTCCATGTGATATTGCCATGATATTGTACCATAAATGAGTGCATAGCATGGAATGTGACGTCGTTAGGGGTTACTGCTGCGTATGCGTCACCTGGGTGCCAATATTGATAGAGGAATGGAATATTGTCTTGCTCGGAATTAAATCCTGGAGTAGCAAATGATGGCACACCTATTAGATGCCAGTTGTGGTGATTCCATGCGGTAGCATTGTTTTCCATTTGCTCTAGTGTTCTAGTTACAGTTTGACCGCCTTTTAGCATCGCTGGACTGATTACACTATTAGATGGGAAATAGAGACTCAACTTGCTATGTCCAAATTCACCTGCACCGTGGCTGGTAAACAATTGGTCTTGAAGGATTTGGTTGTAGTTGAGGCATAGTACGTAACCCACGTTTTGCTCGAGAACATGGGACTTTTGGGTAATGTACTTCCAGTTGGTTTGTGCCAAACCATTTTCTGAGCGTTGTTTGCCGTCATACTCCTCCATGATCCAATATTTGCCATACTCACCTAGACCGAAGACGTCGCTGATCTTCACATCAAATGGGAAGGATATCCAGTAGAACATCTTCTCGTATTTAGATACGTTGTTGTCCATGAGTTTATCCTCAAGGAATGTCATTACTGCGTATGCAGGCTTGGTGTATTGGTCTTGTCCTGTGTTTGGTACATTAGGTGTAGCTGTTATGGAAGCGTCATTGTTAGCAAAAGTAAGTTGCTTAGGAGCATCATTATGCTCGCGTACAATCATTACAGATGTCTCTAAGTTGATGTTACCATTGATAGTACCAGTTAGTTCGCATATTGTGATAAATCGATCGTTTTTGAAATCGTATAGCAAACGAACAGGGTAGGAACCATTGGCTTGACCACCAATGAGTTGGTCTGTAGCGTTTTCGCTACCCATGAAATATTGGTAGTTGCCATTCATCTTTGCTTTGACTTTGATATCCGAAGGCACTTGCGCACTCAAATCAATTTGATAGAAGTGATCTCCTATCTCGTCGAAGTATGCTTTTTCACCTGAGATATCACCAATCTTATTGCCCTCTACTATTAGATACTCGTTGTTTTTGAACTCAGTATCAGCAATATATGCACGGGTGAGACGGTTAGTTACAATATCCCAACCAAAGCGTACTGTTGCATCAACAGGGAGGGAAGGCTCATATGTTTTTCCATTCCATTCTTGATTAACAAAAATATCATCTTCGTATTCATCGTCTGTGAAACGAGTATTGTTGATTAGCAACTCAGAGCAGAGGAAGGCTGCATAACGGTTGGCTACGGTAAACTTCACGTTTTTGTGTGAGCCAGCACCTTGAGGTGCAGTTCCTGTCTCGTCTAAGTCTATGTATCTACAGAAATAGTGTGAGAAGTCACTATTTTTCTTTGCATACTCAGAGTAGGTCATTTTGCTAGCAGGAATGGTGTAGTTATACCATTGTCCATCTGCATTAGAAGTACGGATAAAGTAATCGCCTTCATAACGATGGGTTTGATCAACCAATAGTCTTGCTGTTGTTCCATCTTGCTCTATTACAAAGTTCCATACACCGCAACCATTGTCGGTTTTGTCAGTCATGATGTTGTTAATACCTAGATCTACTCGTACTACTTCGTCTGCAGTATTTTTGCGGTTAGGCATTTTGATTACGCCTGCATTGTTAGAGCGTAGTGGACCAAAGACCATATAACGCTCAACATCTACCCAATTAGTTCCATCCCATTGTTGGAGAATAACCTCTGGGTTGTTGATGCCATTTATGCCATCAGATGACACCTTATTATATATATGTAGGCTGACGATGTCGGTGCCTTCTGTAGTACGTTTTTTAATGCGGTCGCCTTCATTAAACTCGTAGTCAACTCTAATGGTGTTTTTATCCACTACCGTTTGCTCACGATAGATAAGACGATAATCACCATTTTCTGTATCAAGTGTAGTCCATACATCCACGTAGCCATTGGCAACAGAATTCCATGCGCCATTTAACTTCATGCAATTAAAGCGGGTGGCAGGGATAGCAAAAGGAGTAGTAGAGATTCGGCTAAATTCTCCCTTGTCATTTTTACCTTCATAGTAGAATGTGACATCCGAATACTTATCTCCTGTAATTGTAGTAGTATATAATTTGTCTTTTACTTGTTGTAATTGTATTGTATCAACTATAGTAGGCGAAGTAGCAAGGTATCTTGCACATATGAAGTATTTCTTTTTATCAGCCCAACCATCACGTAATTCAGAACTGCTTAAATCTAAATATACCACTTGCTCTTCTGTGCGAACAAATCCGACAAATACTTGTGGAATATTTTTGACTCCGTTAGTCATTCCTGGGTTAATAATGTACGTTCCGTCGTTTTGTTTACCTCCATCAGCAGGCCAAACTCTATAACCTTTGTATTTATATCCAATGGTAGGTTTAGTTGTACTTTCTATTATAGCTAATTTTGCCTCATATGGAACAAAGATTGTTGTATCTTTATTGAAAAGAGAATTTGCTACATAGTAACTTCCTTCAACATCAAACAACTCTTGTCTTGCATATTTAACTTGGTATTGACCTCCTAAATTATGATAGAGAATCACCTTATGACATTGTTTTGGTGCAAAGTGGGCACTAATAGCAGAGTGGTCGGTTAGGGTGAATGTATAAGTTGGGTTAGTGCTAATGCGTTGATTGTTTTGATACCAACCGATAAAGTCATAACCTTCCGTTTGATGTGGGTCAGGACTTGCGATCAATGTCACCTGACTGCCATAGTTGACAACTGCACTAGTTGAGCTAGTAACGGTAGTATTATTACCACCATAAGCAATGGTCACCGTATTATTGTCATGTGGATATTCCACAAAGTCCGAATACTCGGTGTTGTAGTTCATCACCGCAACAACTAATTGTACATCGTTACGAGCAAAGCGAGCATGAACAGTTCTATTACCCTCAGCGCGGTAGGTGTATGTTGGATTGCTAGAGTCCAATGCACCACTACCGTTGTACCAACCTACAAATCTATATCCATCATTTGGTGTAGCGGTGAGGGTATTCATAGAACCTTGGTACATGTCTGTAATAGACAATTTAGAAGAACCAATGTTCTTAGTTATAGTACCATCGTTGTATGAAATTGTTGCGGTACCACCGGTTGTGCTATTTTGATATTGACCACTTATTTCGGTTTGAACGTCAAAGTATTGCTCGAATGGTTGGTGGAAACGCGCGGTGATGTTTTTAGCACTTGTTGCAGTGTATGTGTAGGTTGTATTTGAACCTACCTTATTCTCACCTTCGTACCAACCAAGGAAAGCATAACCATTTGCTGCATTTGCAGTTACGGTCATGGTTGTATTTTCTGCCAATACATTGTCTGACCATGCGCCGGTTGTTGTTGCACTGGCTTTTTCGCAACCTACATTCGTATATGCTATTTTGGGATATTCAATAGATACAGAACCGCCGTTTGTTCCTTCTGCATCGTACACATCTGTCTCGGTGTTGTATGTATAGGCATAAACCTTTTGAGTAAATGTTTTTGCAAAACGTGCAGTAACGGATTCATCTTGATCCATGGGTGTCATAGACCATGGGTTTTTTCCAAAGATTTGTCCGCTTTCGTTATTCCAAAATCCAATAAAAGTATATCCGTCTTTTGGAGTTGCTGTGATAGTAAGCGTTTTTGTTGGGTAAATATCTGTAACAGAATGTTGGTTAGCATCATCAATTGTTTCTGTGTAGGTTGTACTGTTGGTCTTAGTATAACTAAATGTTAATGTTCCGCCTTGATTACTGTCAGTCCAATCATTTTTATCGTAGCTGCTAGTCTCAGACTTGTTCTCAAAAATCTGCATTCTAAATTTTTTCTTAGATCCAAATATTGCATGAATAATTACATCCTCGTTTGGAGCTGCATAGGTATATGTAAGACTAGTACTTAATTCATTCCAATCCTTGTCATACCATCCTAGAAATTTACAATGGCTAGCTGGCGTTGCCGTTAATGTTACTGTAGCGGTGTATGCCGCTTGAATAGATGTACTACTCTCTGATGAAATTGTACTACTGGTAGATGTGGTACTGCTTACGTTATTCAACTTATAAGAACTTATAGTAACGCTGCCTCCTCCACTTGATGTTACAGTTTGGGTATGGTTGAGATCGCTATAGCTGGTAAGTGCATGTTTGGTAAGTGTGACGTTTGTGTTAGTTGACCCAGGGATGAAAAGGTTTGATCCACTTAACAGATTGGAGAGAGTTATAGTGTACTTGTTAGCTGTTTTTATGCGATTTTCTATGCGATTGTTTTTTGCTGTCGTATTCTCATTGTTTTTTTCGTATTTGTCAGAATCCACCCAACCTGTCAAATACTTTCCATTTCCGGTAGTTCCCTCATTTGAGCCAACACAGTTATAATTATATGGGTGCAGTGTGTGTGATGTTGAGAATGCAGTAGAATTTCCAATAAAACCATACTTTTCATAACCATACTCCGCGCCATTAAGCGATCGATAGCATAACTTGGTATTTGGAATATTTGTTAATGTTGCTGAGGCAACAGAGTAAATATCTTTTCCGAATAACATTTGTACGTTAGACCATCCGTTGCTGTTATCAAAATATAATTTTACATCATTTGTTGTAGGTAAATAGTATGCCCAATACCATACATCCCACCAACCCTCTTTGTTGCAAAGTAGATTGCGACCATCGGTTGGGATTAATTCTGGAGACGATGGTTGACTACCGCTTTTTTTAGGGATAGTGTTTTGATTTGCTATATATGTTGTTTCTTTTCCTTTATTGTTGGTATTTTTCCAAGCATCATAGCGATCTTGAGTAAGTGAATAGCCTTCTTGTGGCGCACAACGATATGCTACGATGTACTTATAATTATCAGGAACTGATACGGAAATAAAACGTGATTTGCTACCCGATACAATTTGACTTGCGTGCCTTAGGTTACTGTATGCAGTCCAACTTGATGTGTATGAACTGGTATTGGTTGTGCGTAGTTCTATAGGAAAGAAATTTTCAGCACCTTTTGTCCAATATACGCTTGACCATGTTGTGGACATATTGTTATAATCAGTATAACCATACCTAAATGCGGTAGTCGAAGGTCTAAAGTAAATAGTTTTGTCCGCACTCACTTGTCCCACGAAGCAAACGAAGGCCAAGAGCAGGAAGAGCTTTTGGAGTCGGTTGGATGATATGTGGCGAGTGGTGTGCATTGAATCGCTGTTGTCGTTGTTGTTTGAAGTGTTGATTGATTGTGTTTGAAGTTGTTTTCTGCGTTGTCTAATCCAGATTATCGCTATCATCGCTGCGGCGAACAAAAAGAGTGGAGCAGTATCGCCAATTGGTAGAGGCTCACTTGGTGTATCCGCCCATCCAGGAATACCTACATCGTCGTTAGGGTCACCGCTACCGCCCGAACCATTGTTGTTCAAAGGATTACCTGACGAAGGAGTCTCATCGCCAAAAGGAACATACACATTTGGATGGTATGGTTTATACTCACCAACGATATTAGAATTAGATGATCCGTTGATGCTGTTGGATATAGGTTGGCTAATTGCCGGTCTGTTAGATGTAGACTGGAATGGAATCATTTGTGCATGTACGGGCGCGCAAAAAAAGAAAAGCACGAGCATCCCATGTATCCAATGGAGTATGTTGATAGAAGACTTTTGAAATAGTGACTTCATGGTGTTTTTAGCGTGTTTTTGATTTAAAGGATGATGTGTTGTGGTATAAAAACGAATAACGCGGCAAAGTTACACTTTTTTTTTGAATTGAGCAAATATTTTTAATAAAAAATATATTTTGTGGTAAAAATAGTGAAAAAAGTGTGGAGTTATCAACAATGCACGCCCGCATTTCCCACGGATTACACGGATATTACACGGATGATTTCGCACCAAAAATTATAGAAAATTATAGAAAATTAGGCAAAATTTCGAAGAAACCTTATATCTCCTTCTCGCTTTGCTCGAGAAATCTTAAGTAAATCTTATACAAAGGAAATAGTGCTACCATCGCTAATCGCTCT
>JAFZEQ010000069.1 GCA_017560605.1 Paludibacteraceae bacterium | reverse complement strand
CCGCCCGTTTCAGGGTACTCCGTAATAAATTGCCACCGCTAGCACTCGCTTCGCTCGTCCGCTGAATCTTAGATACCGAAGGAAACACCAACTACGCCCTGTCTTTCTCGCGACCTGAAGGAGTGCGACGGAAGGCACTCCGAGCGCAGCGTCCGAAGAGTTTCCATTCTGAGGAAAAGCGCAAGCATAGAATATAAACAAGCAGGCGGTAAGCCTGCTTGTTTATATCATCGCCTTACTTTTAGAACAGCGACTTTGTCGCGATAGAACGGTTAGAACGGCTAGAACTTTTAGAACTTTTAGAACTTTTCCAACTCCCCCTACCATTCCCATCATAAAATGAAGCGAATAACACACTTTTTCGCATCATTTCTTGCGTAATTGATAAAAAAGCACTACCTTTGCATCGAAAATTAAAACTATTCACCTCATAAACTGATTGGATTATGGCACACCCTGTCTGGATATGGCAATACGAACAATGGCCACATTTCTGCTGGAATGATAGCAACATCATCTCCTTGCTTGCACGTATTAGAGAGCAACAAGGTCAACTGATTGGTCTAATGAACGGACTAGGTTTTGACACGCAGCATCGTAACGCGTTGGAGGTTATGACTGAAGACGTACTGCGCAATGCCGAAATCGAGGGGATGCTACTTAATCCTAATCATGTGCGTTCGTCAGTAGCAAGGCATTTGGGTTTAGACACCGCAGGTATGCCCGAGGCCGATCATTATACTGACGGAGTGGTGCAAGTGCTAATGGATGCGGTACAACACGCTTCATCACCTCTGACTGCAGAGCGCCTATTTAATTGGCATGCAGCTCTCTTTCCTACAGGCAGAACTGGTATCACACCTATCACAGTAGCCAATTGGCGACAAGGTAGTGAGCCTATGTTGGTAGTGTCAGGCGCAATGGGCAAAGAGGTAGTGCATTATCAAGCACCAGAATCCAAGAATGTACCACAAGAGATGGAGCGTTTTCTGCAATGGGTGAACCAAGAAAGCGCTATCGATCCTGTATTGAAGGCTGCTATTGCTCATTTATGGTTTGTTAATATCCATCCTTTTGACGACGGCAATGGTCGATTAACTAGAACGATTACCGACATGCTATTGGCTCGTGCTGATAGAATGCCGATGCGTTTTTATAGTATGTCGGCAGCAATCTTGCGTAACAAAAAAGCATATTACGATATTTTGGAATACAGTGGCAAGCATGGATTAGATATTACTCAATGGTTGGCATGGTTTTTACAAACAATGGGAGATGCGATTTCCACGGCTATGCACAACACACAGCGCGTGCTACAAAAATCGCTATTCTGGCAGCAGCATGCTTCTACGCCGCTCAACGAACGCCAAATTAAGATTATCAACAGTCTATGGGATGGCTTTGAAGGCAAACTCAACACCAGCAAATGGGCAAAAATGGCGCATTGTTCATCTGCAACTGCTCTACGTGATATTCAAGATTTAGTAGCCAAGGGTATTTTATGCGACACGGGAGAAAGCGGAAGAAACACCAACTATGTCCTGTCTTGCACGCGATTCGAAGGAGTGTGACATAACGTACTCCGAGCGCAGCGTCTGAAGAGGTTCCACTCTGAGGAAAAGTGCAAGCATAGAACAAAAATAAAGACATCCATGGGACATCCTCGGCACATTATCGACGCTTCTCACGCCTTATCCCATCTCTCTATCCACACAAAAAGCAGGCTCATCACCTGCTTTTTGTATACTTTACCAATTCGGCCAATTGGTCTTATTGGCCCCATTAGTCTTATTAGTCTTATTACTCTCATTACTCCAATCGCCAATAACCCATAGCCAACACCCCCACCTTTAGAACAGCGACTTTGTCGCGATAGAACGGTTGGAGCGTTTTTAGCTGTTCTTCATTGCTCTGCGTTTGCGTGCAATGAAGAACACATATCCCGCAGCTAGTAGCAACAGTGGCAGGACCGCATCGCCGATAGGGTCTAAGAATGGGTCTTCCCAATCTTCAGGACGAGCACGTTTGGGTCCTGAAGTTATAGTCATTCCTGCATCCTCTACTGTTACAGACGGAGTTGTAGTAGATAAAGTAGAACCTACAGAAGGCATAGCAGAAGTAGAGCGAAACTCTGCCGCAGGTACACTAGCAACAGTAGTTGATGCCAATGTAACACCCACACCACTACCACTACAGAATTGAGTAGAAGAAGTAGTCTTAAACGAAGAGGTCTGATGCATTTTATAATCAACCGCCATCATTGTAGAGGCGCAAACTACACAAATTATCAATAATATATATTTCATTGTTTTCATACCTTAAATCTCAAACTTTAAACATTCAACACTACACATTACTTATTGATATTTGTAACTTGTTTACCAGTTCCATCATAGATAACTTCTCCACTCTTAATATAGATCTTATCATGGTAAATAAACTTGATTGGAGCAGTATTATTTCCATTGATAATATCCAAGCCCGTTGTCGTATTATCCTTGTCTTGAATGAGAACCACATTGATCGCGAAACGATTGTCATTTTGTTCCTTATTAGTTGTGAACTTGTATTCATCAGTCATAAGGTCGACAATATTATTTGCATCATAGTCGATAACATAAACATGCTCTACTTGTTCCACTATCTTTTCGACATCATCCAAACGGAATGTATATTCTCCCGCAGCAGGAGCGATATATCCCATAGGAATCCACTCGCTTGCATTGATAGGACTAAGTGCGTTGTATGCCAATTTATATCCACCATAGATGGTGTAAACTGACATCGTTCCAGTCATCTTCTCAAGGTCAGCATTGATTTCGTATGCTGGACTGTATTCTTCAGAAATAAGCAAACCAGTATTATCTTGTCGTGCATCATTGCTCATAAGGATTTCAAACTCCACTTCTTTCTCAATTGCCGCTTGAGTAGAACGAGCAGGCATACTTTGGCGTGTGCCAAGACCGAACTGCAAGTCTCCTGTTGTACCGATTTGAACGAAGAAGTTTTTAAATGGAGGAAGAACAGCCTCTGTGAATTTCTGTTGATGATAGTCTTTTCCATTATCTGCAGGGATAGTCACATATCGATAATCCTTCTCTACCCATTCCCAAGGACCAGTGCCTGTCTCTTTGAGATAACCGAGTACAAGTTTGCTATCTGCTTCGCCACCAGAGATAGATGTCATATATGGGTTACCCACAAGGTTCCAACCTTTGTGGTTGTCGGTGATATTTGCATCGATTCCGTGTGCCGTTACAGATACCTTTTTCTCTCTTTCGGTAGCGTCGTTCTCAACATTGCTCATCATTGGCATACGGAGGATAGAATACTCGTTTCCTACACCACTCTGCAATTCCGCAGAGATAGTATAACCCACACCTGCCTTTAGGGTAGCAGGATTAAAATCAGTTTCATAAATCCAGTTCTTACCATTTCCTTGGTTTTGGGCGCGTGATGCGCCATCGTAAGCAGACACCCAAAGTTCATCTCCCAATACAATGTTTGTTCCATCCCAATACTTGATGTCAGCCAATTGCACATCATATGGAACAGTGAGAGAATACATTTGCTTAGAGTCCACACGCATGAGGTAGTCAATGGTAGATATACTCTTCTTCAAAGTGCCTTTTAGCGATAGTTCTGGTACACCATATTTATTTAAGGTGTAAGTAGAACCATTGTATATCTCATCGATACCGCCAAAGAAGGTAAGACTATGAACGGTGAGTTTTTTATCACTAGGAACAGAGATCTTAGATGTAGGATAGATAGTCACATTGAAGAAAGTGTTCTCTGCGTGTGTTCCACCATTAATAGTCAGTGTCGCTCCATCGCGTACAACCAAGTCAGCATAGTTATATACATCCTTAGTGAGAGTAGTAAATGGTGCACTAGACACAGTCGTTGCAGATTGTGAAATAATCACAGGAATGGCCGTTGCATTGGTGTAATTATTTCCGCCATCGCTAAACTTGATTGTCAAGACTTTGGTTGGATTACTTTCCAGAGGAAGACCTGCAATCTCGTAGAGTTTGCTACCCTTGTTGTTGCAAGTAATATCATTAAATTGTTCATCACCAATCTTCGCTGTTGGATTAGCGATAGCAGCGTCTGTTTGAATGAGCATCTTGGTTGGATACCACTCTACAACTTTATAGTCGAATGGTTCTGTCTCTGTAACAGGCAAGAAATAGAGTTGGTCATTACCCGCAGCATATGTACCCCATTTAGGAGCACCAGTAGCACCGACCCAATAACGCAAGTATTTTTGGTTATTTGGTTGGTCTGTTTGCAAGGTATATTGCCAATTGCCATTGACTATGGTTGTTGAAATTTTCCACTCGTAAGCGGCTAAAGCATCAGCACCTAATGCTTCAATCTTTGCATAGTTTCTAATAGCAGAACCATTATTATTGTTGTTTGCCCACAAACCATTGTTATTATTCACCGCAGCAAAACGCACACGGTCGCCATAGGCAGCACCTGTAACATTGGTGTAACGGTCATTTTCTGTAGCTGTTGTTTTTACTGGCCAAAGTGTATAAGTGGTGGTATTTGTTGCGATGGCAGTCATGTTAGTTTCATCAACATCAATCACAACACCTTCTGGATTAGTTGCACCATTCATATTTGCAGGAAGCGCATACCATGTTGCACCTACTTTTGTTGCAATCACAAACTTAGCTGGCAAGTTGCGCACATAGATAGTTTGATCATCTGTGACAGATGGGTTAGGTGTTGCAAGATTAGCTGATACCACCACACTTGCAGGTGTACCATTGCCTTCTATGCTTGGTTTGTAGTGTACGTAGATTTCTTGCTCGATAACACCACTTGGACTTGCTGTAATAGTCAATGTATTAGTTGGCTTATTTGCTTTAACGAAATTGACTGTGCGGTCAGCAGAGAAATAAACATCGTTACTATTTGATGTAATGTTCACTTGCTCGTTAGCGTTCAACTGCTTCGCAGAAACCTTCAATGTGGATGTTGCCATAACGCCACGAGCATTAGTAGCTGTTACATATACATCACCTGAGAGGTTTATAGATGGTTTTAATGTTGGGAAAGATACCCAGTGGTGCTGGCGACAAATACCAAAATGAGGATAATAGTAGTTTGCTCCATAGTCACTACCTTGATTATATTTGTAGTGTCCAAAGCCTCCACCAATATAAACGATGTTCGTTTTATCTTGTCCTGAAATCTTATATTCGCCAGATCCAGGTGATCTTTCTTCGATGGTCCACCAAGCTGTACTTCCACCTACAATATCCGTCTCGTCTGCTCTAGGAGCTATTGATACTCCATTAATCTTGATTGCATATTTTCCCGCATTGGCACCTGTTCCTGGAGTAATGGTCACCTCTGAAACAGATCCACAATCAGTTGTAGCAGATAATCTACCGCCATCTGAACTTGGAGTTCCCGAAAGGAAATATTGCATTTCATTAATATCTACATAGATACTGGTTATGAACTCTTTAGAAAAATCGATATCTTCCTCTTCATCGTAGTAATAATATACCGCATGATAGGTTTTGTTAGAAGAAACGATCAAGTCTTCATCTGCTTGTTTCAAGTATGGACCATCAGCTGGATTGTCAGCCGTTATTTCTTCATCTAAAGGACTACCATCTTTCCAACCAGCGAAGGTGTATCCTTCTAATTCAGCAGCTGGGAATTTAGAGTAGGTAGTTTCAGTCAAACCAGTCTGCTCTTCTCCGTATGCATATTCACCTTGAATAAATTCTCCGCCATGAGTTTCGAATCTAATATAATAAGGTCCACAATTTGGATTAGATTGATATACATTTGATGCTGCAGGAGAGAGTTCCAAATCGTAGTAACTTGTGCTACCATTGGTTACGCTTGTTGCCTTGCATAAGTCAAAATAATCGTTATAGTAAACTAATGCATAATCTGTAGCAGCTTTGTTTACAAAACGCCATGAGCCATTGGTTCCTTCTGAAATAGTCCATTTATATCGATCTTGATTAGCCCAAGTAGATTCTACATATGGATGAGTACCCGAAGATTGCTTCGCTATATATTCTCCATCCGCATTCTGTATAGAATATGTATTGTCTGCAATCTTTGTTATAGTAAACGGTGTACCATCTGTTCCGTTACATGAAGAACAACCACCATTCCACCATTCTTTGGTATATAACTTAGGTGTACTATTTACATGACCTGCCATATGATTTTTGGCTGAATTATTTACCCATATCTCATACACACCACCTGCGCAGTTGAGTGTAAAGTCGTTGGTAACAGCACCTTTAGTATATACAGCATAGAGATCTATATTAGCAGTTGGGGTATAATTGCCAGTTACCCATGTAGTGATGTTTGCAGTCTCATCATTGTATTTTGTATCGGCGGTTGACCATCCTGCAAATTGGTAATCATCACAAGCCAATGTTCCTACATACTCAGTAAGATTGATTGACTCTGCGTCTTTGGTTTGTGTCCAAGGAGTAACATCATCTCCATCATGGAAAGTAATGGTATAATTTTGTTTCCATTGAGCAGTATAGGTTTTATTACCAGCTGGCATTGTTGCAGATACCGCAGGACTCCAACCCGTGAAGCGATAATCATCTCGTTGAGGTGCAGCAGGTTGAACGATTGTTGCACCATACTCATAGGTCTCTTCAATACTTGCTGCACTACCGCCCCAATTACCACCATTTGGATTCCAAGTGACAGTATATGATTCGACTTGCCATTGTGCTGTAATAGTCACATCGCTTGCTGGCATTACAAACTTACCATCTGTGATAGTCACACTTGGAGAATAAGTCCAACCTATAAAAGTATGACCAGTTTTGCTAGGATTAGTTGTACATACAGTAACTGTTTCACCTGCGATATAAGCACCGCCAGCACATGTGGTAGAACCACTATTTGCATTGTATGTCACATTGTATTCTTTTTCCCAATGCGCATAGAGGGTAATGTCAGAGGTTGGTGTATATGGGTTTTCATTAACTTTATCTCCACCATTAGCAGCGGTGTACCAACCCATGAAACGATAATCAGTCCAAGAAGGAGTAGGCAAAGTAATAGATGTATTGCCACAACTAGTTGAAGATGTTGTGTTCTCTTGACCATTACCATTGTAATTAAAGGTCACAGTCTTCGCGCCGCTGAATGGTTGAGCGGTGATAGGTATTGCCTCAGACTCACAACCACCTTCTGGATATGCAGAAACATAGAAAGTATATTCGTCACACTCGGTGAGACCTGTAATTGTATAGCTTTCTTCTTTTGAATAATCATCTAAACCATTACCAGTGATATGGTATTGTGTAGATTCACCATCCCATGTGAGTGTAACAGAAGTTCCACTTGGACTGGTATAACTACCATTTGTTGGAACAGGAGTAGCACAACAGTTGGTAACGTAGTTCGAGTAAGTAGTGATAGTTCCTCCACCTGCCGTTACCGTAAGAGCATCCATACGCACTTGATCACTTGTTAATTTTGCAGAGAAGGATGCTACTGCATTGGCAAAAGTAACTGTTACTTTATCGGATGATGCAGTTACCGTTGTATTACTATTAGGAGTACCTATTGAGTTCTTAAGTGCTGTAGCGTAAGCTGAGCTATTGCAATCAAACACTATTTTAGTAATTTCACCTGAAGTATGTTCAACAATTATTTCTGAATTTTTATACAAACGTACAGGGTTACTATAGTTAGCCACATCTGTAGTAGAACTTCCCTTATTATTCGTAAAAGTAATTCCCTCATTTGACCATACTTGTTTGCTTGAAGTTTGACTATCTCGCTGTGCAGTACTTGCAAATGACAAACTTGCTTCTACTGATTGTCCAGGAGTTTCTTTGCTAGTCGCAAACACAGCGTATAAAGTTTTGTCACCAGTAACGCTGCTATGTTTTGATTTCATTTGTGCTGCGGAGCAGAGGTCATCATAATAAGCTGCATTTTGAGGTGTAGAACCAGCTGATTTTTCGCTCCAACCCATGAATTTATTTGCTCCGCAATCCTCAAGAGTTTCGTCATCAGGGTCTAATGGAGTATTTTGGATAGACTCACCATCTACCACTGGTTCTGTAGAAGTGACAGTACCATTTACGCTCCACGAAACGGTAAAGGTTTCTTTTTGTGTAGCGGTAGAACCAGTTTTACTAGCTTCACAAATGTCGCTCACCGCTTGTACTTCCCAGTTGTAAGTTGTTTTAGGAGAAAGACCTTCAAAGGTGTGAGTCAATCCTGTTGCGGTGGTAAATTCTCCCTTATCAAGGCGTACCTTATAACCAGTAGCTCCTGCGACCTCAGTCCAAGTTAATGTGATAGAATTGGTTGTAGAGGTAGATATTACAGTTGACATAGCAAAGCCGTAGCAAGGATCTTCTTCGGCTACAATCTTTACATCAATATCTCCGTAGAAGCCTGTTACACTGATTGTTAAATCGCCAGTTTCTTTATTCCAAGTGTAGTCATCTGTACTGCTTAATGCAACGCCACCCATTTTGACTGTGATAGTTTCTGGAAGCAAGTAGCCGGCATTGGCAGAATAGTTTAGAGTGAGTGAAGTCGCATTAGAAGCAACAGTAGTAGGATTGGTGTTAGCCGCAGTAGCGTTGGTCAATTTTGGTTCATTTACATTATATTGGTCTTGTACGCAAACTTCTTTGTAGATGGCGACAGCAGACATTGTGGTATTAGTAGATTCATAACAAGAAAATAGTTGACCACTTTGTTGATGGTTATATTTAATTTGGTTATGTGTTTTATCTCCTTGTGCGTAGATAGAAGCGACTGTTTCAGAAATACCAATACTCCAATAACAATTATTGTCCGGAGTAGTTTTTGTTTTAAGTTGATTGCTAGAACTTGATGCTGCATATAGATAACCTATTGAAAGTGGACCAGGAGAGTACAATGCAAAGTTGTTATTTACCGGTCCTACAGCGCTTAAGGTTTGTACATCAGCGCCAAATGTAACCGTATTATATTTCTTGGTTATTGTTGCTTGTCCACGATTGTTATCATTTTGTGTTGTGCTGAGAGCGACATTGTAATCTTTGGCCGCAATGATAATGCGAGTGTCGTCCTCTATTTCAGATGTATTGGTAACGAGTACCCAATGTGCTGAGCACCATTGAGCATAGAGAGTAGTGTTGGTTGTAATGGTGAACTGATCATTATGTTTGTAACTATCTCCACTTCCGTCCGCTTTTGTATTCCAGCCCGTAAAGGCATAGCCTTCATTAGTAAACTTACCAAAGTTGCCCAGTACAGTGACAGTTGCCCCGTTGGTGTATTTTGTTGCATCAGTAATTGTTCCTTCTCCGCCGTTTGCGTCATAAGTAACGGTGCAATTGGTAGGTATTTCCTCCCATTTGGCATAAAGGGTGATGTTACCTGTTGAACCTTTTTCAATTTGAGTCACTTGAGTTGCAAAAGTAGATTCTTTATACCATCCAACAAAATTATGATTAGTCTTGTTCGGATCTTGGAGTGTAATAGCTTCTGTTTCAATGGTATAATTTGCAGGGTTTGAGGCGTGATTTGTTCCACCATCAAGTTCGTAGGTAATAGTATATGTAATTGGTGTCCAAATTGCGTATAGGGTAACAGGTGTACCATTGAGGGTGATTGTAGCGCCATTATCATGAGCTTTGGAGCCACCTGCAGAAGTAGCCCAACCATCGAATGTATAACCTGCACGAGTAATCTCTGGAAGAGTGATACTTTCATCATTGGTCGTTAATTTATACACTCCATTTTCTAATGTCCAATCACTGTTAGCAATCTCACCACCATTTGGATTCAAAGTTACGCTCGTTTGTGTGGTACATGTAGTGATGTAGCCCGTAGCACCAGAAACAGATTCGTAAATTTCAAGTTGTTTTATTTGAAGATTATTGGCATTTGTAACTTTTATGGTATAAATAGTACCTTCGGTTTGATAATCTTTATCAATTTCAAATGTACCTCCAGAAGTACATCCTGTCAAAGGACTACTAACAGGTGTTTCACCAGTAAAAACATTCCATGTGACAGCTCCTGATACAGTAGCAGTAGGAGTTGTTGAAACAATTTTTGACACTTTGAAACTAAAGGCGGGAAGTTCTAAATAGGCACCATTTTTTCCTAGCAGTACTTGATTAGAGTTGTAATAATATCCATTATTTGTGCTACCAGCTAATTTTATTGTGTAGGTTCCATTGGAATATTGATTCTCAGCTACAGTTTTATTGCTACTTCCAGAAGGAATCTTCCAATCTACATTTGACGAGAAATCAAGTGTTGTCTTTAATTCTTCTCCTCCCTCGCTGCTTCCATCTGCCCAAACAGCGTAATAAGTTGCATCATCATTAGGGATAGTTGATTCTGTAACTTTTACACCTTGAGGAGATTTAGATGGGGTTGTTTCAGTTCCAGAAGAAAGAGTATACCAACCCACAAAAGTAGAGTATTTGGAAGAACATGCAGGAGGCGTATCAGGAAGTATACCTATAGCTTGACCATCTACCACAATTTGTTTCTCTCCATATTGTACACCATTACTCATCCATGTAATTGTATGTGTCTGCTTTTCCACCATGTTGATTTGAATGGTAGAATTTGCAGTAGGAGTTGCAGTAAAGGTATTGCCACTTTTTGAAACAGTTGCAGATCCAGAAGTGACCGTATATGCAGGAGATCCATATGTATATGCAGCATTAGGATTAACTGTTGTACTATTTCCGCTGGGTGCAGATAACGTACCACCTGCAGTAGGATTGATAGTCCAATTGACAGTGTAAGACTGAACCGGAGTATCTTCTATGTAAAATCTAAGACCATTAATCTGTAGTGGTCCATTACTGCTAGCTTTCAAACAAACTGCTTCTATTTTATAATATAGGTTCGTACCTTGATTTGCATCAGAGATAACTACATTTTGCCAATTCGTATTTTTTGAAAAGCTACCAATCTCTACCCATGTTGAGTTATTGGTTGATTTATATAGTTTAATACTTGTAACATCGCTAGACGTTATCGCACCAATGTTAAGACTAACTTTAGTTATCTTCTTATCTATAGAACTCGCAGTTATAATTGTTCCCGTAGAAGCATTATTTTTGCTTCCCATTTTAATGTATGTCCAGCCGTTATTATTGTTATTCGCATTCGTGATGTTTATTTTAAAACTATTCGTCGTATTACTCCAAGAATTGGAATAGCTTGAAATCTTTTCCGAGTTATTACTAGAATTAAAGATAGTTTCTTTATACACTTCTTCCGCACCCCACATAGTTCCAACTCCCACGGTAAAGAGCACGGTTAATACCATAGCAAGGCGTTTAGGCATTGCAGTTAATTGATTGAAAAAAGAGTTAAAATTTTTCATATCTTATTTGGGCTATAGGCTATTGGCTATTGGCAATAGTCTAGGTTAATATTCTTTTTGGGTCGCCAAGGCGACGTTGTATGCGCTGAAGCGCGTTGCAATATTTCAAAGTTTCACGAGCCTGAGGCTCTTGTTTCAAAGTTACATGCACTAAGCGCGTTGTTATGTTCTAAAGTAAAGGCGAGCGTTAACTATACCTTAACTATCCCTTAACGATCCATTGCTTATCCTCAACTGTCCCATGGGACAATTCATTTCACTATTTCAGTTGTCCTACATTTGCGGACAACTCATATCATTTAATCTCTTGGCTCAAAGCGTGACCGTTTGTCACGGTTTGATTTCCCTCAAATCAACCACCATATGTCTTTATTTTTGTGTCATTAATGATATAAATAAAAAACTGACACGAGATTACTCTCATGTCAAGCAAAAAATAAAATATTTTAGATAACCTTAGAAAATATCTGAATGAGTACCAGTACCTGTGAACAACAATACTAACTCAACATCATTTTGTCTCCACAATAGCAACCAATCACCTTTAAGATGAGCTTCCCAGGTTCCTTCGTAATTTCCGGACAACTTGTGCGGATGGTATGAAGCAGGAAGACACCCATTGGCTTCCAATAGGTGAATCGCCTCACTCAAAAGTCGCATATCGTATCCGCGTTTCTTGCACAACTCCGTGTTCTTGCGAAACGCTCTGGTCATCTGTACACTGTACATAGCATCAAATTCCTAACGATTTGCACATTTCATCCGCAGATGCAAACTTCTCAATACGACCATGCTTGATATCATCCATTGAGCGTTCATAACTACTCTTGCGCACACGAACAGAAGGCACCTTCTTAATGTCAACCTTCAGGGCCTCCAAATATGCCAATAGTGCTTGTCCTTGTGTAGAACGCTCATTAATTTTTAATGAATAAGTTGCCATAATTGATCTATTATTAATTGTAAAACCTTTGCGACGCAAAGGTACAAGTTTTTTTTGACATACACAAGAAAACAAACAAAAATCTTTATTTTTGCCTATTATTTACATCATTTCAAAGGTCACTTGGGCAGCAAGCAGCCGCAAAGGGGGTATTATTTTTTAGTGTAGGGTGTAGAGCTTATTTTAGTTATGAACTATGAGTGATGAGTGATAAGTTATCTTCTTCGCTACGCTCTGAACTTGCCCTATAAGTGTTTGTTATTATTGACATATTTTTGGAAATAGATACTTGTTGATACTGATAATATATAAAAGACAATTCGCGTCAATTTTAATTGTCAATTAATGTCAATCTACAAGATATATCTTGGTTAGGTTGAAGGAGCGACGTGTCGCTGGCAACCCAACACAAAATAAAAAAAGTGTAATATTTTACAAAAAGTGCGCCTAAAAAGTGTAATATCCAAAAAATATGTCAATATGTCAAAGAACGCTTTTTGGTCGCCAAGGCGACGTTACATGCGCTAAAGCGTGTTGCAATGTTTCAAAGTTTCACGAGCCTGCGGCTCTTATTTCAAAGTTACATGCGCTAAGCGCGTTGTAATGTTCTAAAGTGAAGGCGAGCGTTAACTATACCTTAACCATCCATTAACGATCCATTGCTTATCCTATGCTTATCTTTCGGTCATCTCTCGGTTATCTCTCGGTTATCTCTCGGTCGTCTCTCGGTTATCTCTCAGCGAAGTCCCTATGAAGTTCCTATGAAGTTCCTATGAGGTTCCTATGAAGTTCCTATGGATGCAGAGGGCAAATAAGTGGCAGATCGCTAGGTATTAAACCAACAAAATGACTTAGTGATTCGTCACTAGTCATTCATGGTAATACGGTCAAAAGCCCTTGGGCTATTTGGCAGTTCAGGAGTTTAGGAATTTAGAAGTCTAGAAGAACCTCTAAAGAACACATATCAAACTGAACGACACAATCAAAACACCTCTGTCATTCAAACTTAACTAAAAAACAAAAAGAAGCGCAAGTATATACTCGTGCCTCTCTAAATGCATCATCACATTCAAAGAGTGTCACACGGCTACTTCTAAAATTGCGCAATACACGTACTTTCACTTCTCTAATCAAATATTTTTCTGAGCTTTTTGATTTTTATTGTTATCTGGCTTATTAGCGTTTAGTCACATAGCCCGCTATGCTCCCTCTCGCTGCAAATCCATCTATCCAATAAAAAAAACAAAAATCAACAAAAGCAATTTATAGAAGTAACCTTTCCCGTTTTCGTTTGAATTGACATTGCAAAATTATAAAATAATTTCTATATAGACAAGAATAAATATAGAAAAATAAAATTTGCTACTTAAAGTTTGCAAAAAAAAGATTTCAAGAATTCAAAAATTCAAAGATTTAAGGATTCAAAAGATTTAAAGGATTTAAGAATTCAAAAATTTAAAGATTTAAAGGATTCAAAAATTTAAAAGTTAATTTTAACGACAATAAAAATAAGACTAGCGCAAGGCTAGCCTTATTGGTATAGAGTGTAACGTTGCCAGTAGAAAGTTGAAAGTTATTGAGAACAGCAGAGCTGTAAGTTAGACTCTCAACATTAGATTGCTGACGCTAAACTATTTCATGGTGAAAGGATAAGAACCAATCAAATTACCATCTACAAAGAAATCAGCTGTATATGATCCCTCTTGCAAGATCTCCTCTACTGTCCAGTACATAGTGCCAGATACTGCCTCACCAGAGTACTCGAAGCTCTTAGAGATAGAATATGCAATATTCTTGTTCTCAAATGGGAAGACATTACCCGAACTCTTCTGCATAACATCACCATCAGGACGAGTAATACGCAAATAAATAGTCTTCATACCAGGCTCGGTAGTGACATTCTTAGCTATCGTATAGTCGAACTGAAGCTTCATGATCTGAGCAAAAGCCTTAGCCTTACGATCGCGTTTGTTCAACGGAGTGAAAGCAAAATGACTCATATCCAACATCTGAGCACGAGTAACCTTCTCTGACAACTCTGTACGCTCCTGCTTGAGCTGAGCCGCCTCGCGAGATACCACATGATACTGCTGCTTAACCTGCTTGTTCTCCTCTACCAACTGCTTGTTGGTACGGTCGAGCGAGTCGATCTGCTGTACATAAGTAACCATCACCGCACGAACAGTAGCTAACTCCTTCTTTAACTGAGCAATACGACGAGCATCAGTTGCCTTGGTTATACGCAACTCCTCTAGCAAATCCTGAACACGTTGTTTCTCCTTAACGAGCAACTCAACCAAAGAGTCGTTATGAATCTCAGGAATCTGATAACCATCAAACTGAGAAGCAAAATCCTGGAACTCGTCCTCTAGCATCTCCTTTTCAAATGCCATCTGCTCGGTAATCTCAGAAATTTCTACCTGCTGCTCTTTGTTTTTGAGGAACAACAACACAGCCACAGCAACTAAGGCAACCACTACGGCTGCTAAGATAATTAAAATGATCTTCTTAGGATCTTTTTTAGTATTCTCCGTCATATGTGCTTAGTACAAAAATTATTTTAACAATTATTTTTCAAAAACAATTAGTGTCAATCTTGTTTGTCAATTAGGGGCAATTATTTTTTATATATTTTGTTGGGCTTATAAGAGCTGCATGCTGCTGGATAAGCCCACAAAACAAGCGGTTATCCGAGGTACCGGGAGAACCGGGTTAGAGGATGTCGAGCAGGCGCTCGATATGGGTAGAACGAGAGCCCTTGAGCAAGATGCGATGACCTTGCAATGGTTGAGCCTCCAGATGCTCGCGCAACTGCTCTACCGTATCAAAAATAGCGTATGGAGAGGTAGTCAAATGCCACTCCTGCCCCACTAAATACACCACATCAGCTTTGCGCTCGGCCAACATGTTCACCACATTCTGATGCTCGAGATGCGTATAGTCGCCTAGCTCGCGCATAGCACCCAAGATAAACGCATCGCCTTGGAAAACACTAATAGCCGCCTGCATAGATGTAGGATTGGCATTATATGCGTCCACGATCAGCTGATTATGCTCGGTAGTCATAGCCTGTGAGCGATTGTTGGTAGGCACATACTGGCGGATAGCCGCTAGACCTTGCTCACGATCTACTCCAAAATGCTCACCTACACAAAGCGCAGCAGAGATATTCTCGGCATTGTATGCGCCGATCAGACGGGTACCGGAAGGCATTACACCGGTGGTGTAGGCGACGAAGTCGTCGTTCAGAGGTTCAGAAGGTTCAGACGCTGCGCTGTTCAGAGGTTCAGACGCGCTTTGCGCTTGTTCAGAAGTTACTCCTAAACTCCTAAACTCCTGAACCGCCTTATTGTGCATAGCAGCCAGGTAAGGGTTATCCGTATTGCGGAAGATGGTGCCCTGGTGCGCTACGAGATAGTCGTACAACTCCTGTTTGGTGCGTTGTACACCCTCAAAACCGCCAAAGCCCTCTAAGTGAGCACGACCCACATTGGTAATCAAACCGTAGTTAGGTTCGGCAATATCGACTAACTCCTTGATGTCGCCCGGATGGGATGCTCCCATCTCCACAATAGCCAACTCATGCGCAGTAGTGAGCGAGAGAAGGGTCAATGGCACACCAATCTGGTTATTGAGGTTACCCTGGGTATAATAAATATTGTATTTAGTAGACAAAACAGTAGCCAGCAGCTCCTTGGTAGTGGTCTTGCCATTGGTACCCGTAACGCCTATAATAGGCAAACCCAAATGACGACGCCAAGCGCGTGCTAAATCCTGCAGAGCCAGGAGGGTGTCCTCTACGAGGAGGAGGCGACTATTGGCTATGGGTGATTGGCTATTGGCTATGGGTGATTGGCTATGGGCTATGGGTGATTGGCTATGGGCTATTGGCGATTGGCTATGGGCTATTGGTGATTGGCTATTGGCTATGGGTGATTGGCTATGGGCAGCGAACACCTCGGGGTCGTCTACGACAACAAGAGATGCACCCTGCTCTAGCGCCTGCATGGCGAACTTATTGCCATCGAAATTGGCACCGTGAAGCGCAAAGAACACACAACCTGCAGGCAGGTTGCGTGTGTCTGTACTGACTAGGAGAGACTCCTTATTTTGTATCAGAAATTCCCAATTCATAGTGGTGAACCAAAATGTTTCAGGCGACAAGTCGCTTGTTTCAAAGTTTCAGGGTTTCAATGTTTCAAGGCTGAAACAGCGAAGCGTGAAACAGCACCGAAGGTGCGTGAAACTCTTTAACATCGCCTTGCGCGATTATTTTTTGTTAGGTAGTTCGAGGCCGTAACCTTTCTTCTTATCCTCTACCTTGAGGGCAATACTCAAAACGAAAGCGATTACACCAAAAGATGCAAACACAGTCATTGGAACGACATAACCCTCAGTCATATCATAGAGCTTACCAATCAACATTGGCACAAGGCATAGACCTATATTCTGTACCCAGAAGATAAGGCAATAAGCAGAGCCCAGGATCTTCTCGTCGATGATCTTAGGAACAGATGGCCACATAGATGCAGGAACCAATGAGAAACTTACACCTAACACCAAGATAGTGCACAGAGCCAAAGTCTTGCTAGGAACAACAGGCAAAACAAAGGCGAAAATACAATGGCAAACCACCATAATAATAGCACCTATCATCATCATGGATGCACCCTTGCCCTTATAGTCGATGAACATACCAAGGAATGGTGTCAAAACCATAGCCAAGATAGGGAACCACTTGAAGAGGCCAGAAGCATCGGTGTTAGAAATATCTAGCGTAACCTCGAGGAAGTTAGTAGCAAATCGTTGGAATGGGAAGATAGCTGAATAATACAACACACAAAGGAGTGCAATAATCCAGAACATCTTGCTGCGGAAAATCTTGCCCAAATCAGATACATGGAACTCCTCGTCAGCATCATGAGAATCAGTAGCCTCACCAATAGCAACAAGTTGCTTGTCGAACTTGGTATCCATGATGGTGAATACGAAGAAATTGATCAATCCGATAACCAACAACAAGCCCGCAAAAAGCAAAGGCATAGCAACAGAATGCGTACCATTGACTGCAAAATGCTCGCTAATCATAGGAGAAAGCCACATTGCAGCAAACACACCAATACGTGCGATAGCCATCTCTAGACCCATAGCAAGAGCCATCTCTTTACCCTTGAACCACTTAGCCAAGATCTTGCTGACAGTAGTACCGGCCATCTCGCAACCGCAACCGAAAATCATAAAACCAAAAGCAGCTAACTTAGCTGAACCTGGCATAGCAGTCCACCATGAGTTGAGCCATGTAACTTGGTTAGCATCAAAGAACAAGTCTGACACAGCAATATACTTGATAGAAGCACCAAGCACCATCAAGCCCGCAGAAAGCAAACCTGTAAAACGGACACCCATCTTATCGAGGATGATACCCGCAAAAATAAGGAAACCAAATACGCAAAGTATATACTCAGCACCAGCATATGTACCGAAGTCACCTCTGTCCCAGTTAAGTGTAGTCTCAAGCAAAGATGCAAGAGGTGAAAGCATATCGACGAACATATATGCAAAGAACATCATCGATGCTACAAGTACGAGGACAGCCCAACGAGCGAAAGCAGAGTCGCGGAGAGTTGTTTGAAGAGCTTTTGTCATAATTATGAATTTTGAATTAAGAATTATGAGTATTTATAAGGCTTCGTCCTCTGGTTTTGGAGACAGAGGACGAGCTTGTATTTTTTTCTTTTTATTGAGCCAAGCTGCCTTGCGGCGCTCGTACTCATCGTAACGGGATTCTAAGTATCCGTCAGCCATGCTTAAAATCGTGGATTTTAAGGGTTGAAGCGCACCGGAGGTGCTGGTCTAAAAGTTCTAAGCGCCCTAAAGGGCTGTTCTAAAGGTTCTAAGCGCACTAGAGGTGCTGTTCTAAAAGTTCTAAGCGCCCTAAAGGGCTGTTCAAAAGTTCTTATCTCGCCTAAAGGCTCGAACGATTAATTTGCAAGCAAATTTTACTAACGGTTCTAGATTAGAACAACAGCAACGCTGTGGTTAGAACACTTTAAAGATAGCAACCGATTACTTAATACCTAGAGAAGCTTTAACATCAGCTGTGATATTGAGAGCATCTGGTGCAGCATACAACATAGCAGCAGACTCCAATACATAAGTGCAACCCTTAGCAGCAGCTACCTTGTTGATAGCAGCAAGAAGCTTGTCTTGAAGTGGTTTCATATACTCAGCTTGCTTAGTTTGCAACTCTTTTTGTACTGTTTGATAGAACATCTCAATACGTTGTTGCATCTCAGCCAACTCTTGTTGACGGAACTCCTTAACAGTAGTACTCATAGTAGCTTGTTGTTGTTGGAACTCAGCAACCTTCTTATTGAACTCCTCTTGCATATTAGCCAATTGGTTCTCATATGCAGTTTGGAGAGAATCAAAACGAGCAGAAACAGTCTTCAACTCAGGCATAACAGCCATAATCTCTTGAGTGTTAACGTGTGCTACAACACTAGGTGTAGCTGCTTTTTGTGCGAAAGCAAACATAGGCAAAGCCAATGCAAGGATCAAAAATAATTTTTTCATTTTGTTTATTGTTTTTTAGTTAATATTCAAAGATTTAAGAATTTAAAAATTCAAAAATTTAAGAATTCAAAAATTTAAAAATTTAAGGATTCAAAAATTCAAAAATTTAATTATTCAAGGATTCAAAAAGTTAATTATTCAAAGAATTTAAATAGCGCTTTGCGCGTTGAATCATTAAATCATTGAATTGCCCAAGGCAATTACTTGGCTCCTAGTTTTTGAAGCACCTGGTCGGAAATATCCAACTTGCTAGACATATAGATCAAACTAGGTTCAGAAGAGCGGTCCTTGACCACATCATAACCCTTTTCTGATGCTATATCCTGAATAGCTGTGTAAATCTCGTCTTGGATAGGTTTTAAAAGCGACTCACGCTTTTTGTACCACTCGCCTTCAGGACCAAAATACTTGCGTTTGAGCTCAAGTACCTCTTGCTCCTTAGCTAAGATCTCTGCTTCGCGGCGTTGTTTCATATCAGCAGATAGGAAGATCTGCTCGGTCTGGTAGTTGGAAGTCAAGACCTGAGCCTCTTGTTGAGCCTGGTCAATATCCTTTTGCCAACGCTTAGAGATCATATTGAGTTGCTCGTTAGCTGTTTCATACTGTGGAAGATTCTTTAGGATATACTGCATATCCACATAAGCCACAGAGAACTTTTGAGCAGTCATTGGCAGAAATGCAACTAGAGACAATATTGCTAACAACAAATATTTTTTCATGTGTTTTAAAAGTTTCAATGTTTAAAAGTTTCAATGTTTAAATGTTTAAAAGTTTCAATGTTTCAGGGCTGAAACAGCGGAGCGTGAAACAGCACCAAAGGTGCGTGAAACTCTTTAACATCGCCAAAGGCAATTATAGTTCTTGTCCGAGTACAAAGTGGAACTGTGAACCACCATATTGTCTAGAACCGTTGATATCGTCGAAGCCCCATCCCCAGTCGATACCCATCAGACCGAACATAGGCAAGAACAAACGCACACCAACACCAGCTGAACGCTTAAGCTTGAATGGGTTATAATCCTTGATATCCGCGAAACAGTTACCAGCCTCTACGAAAGCAAGCGCCCAAATAGTGGCGTTCTGCTCAAGAGAGATAGGATAACGCAACTCCATAGTAAACTTGTTATATACATAACCCATATTTCGTCCTACAGTAGGATCATATGGGGTTAACGATCCTGATTGGTAACCACGCATAGAGATATACTCGGTAGAATAGCTAGAATAGCTAGACATACCATCACCACCCATATAGTAGCTCTCGAATGGTGACTTGACATTGCGGTTATAGTGGCCTAGATAACCAAACTCAGCACGAGTCATCAAGACAAGCTTGCCATCAGGAGTCAATGGGGTGAAGACCTTACCAGAGAACTTCCACTTGTGGTACTCCAAGAGATTGTACTTCTCAGAAGTAGTCATCTGTGCATACTGCTCATCGGTTGTACCCTTGATGAACGAGTATGGAGGAGTAATCTTGAGTCCAAGAGTGAACTGTGATCCGCGACGAGTATAGATAGGGTTATCGATACTTGAACGAGACAACTGGAGGTTAAGCGCGAAGTTATGACTAGTTCCATCGGTGAGGATCATATAAGGCCAATCCTTCATCATATAGAGCTGGTAGCTGAGCTCGCCGTAGAAAGAGAAGTAGTCATCTGGCCAGCTCAAACGCTTACCATAACCTATACTTGCACCAAAAGTGCGGAGGTACTTCTCTGGGTCATACTCAGACTCCTGAAGTTGTTGCAGATAATCGGAATTACCGTAGTAATTGTAGTTGTAGTAGTAGTTATTATATAGATCCTCGTATGCCTGATAGTAGCGGTCAGAGTAACCTGACTGTGCTGCATAGAAGATACTAGCACTCAATGAGTTAGGACGCTTACCACCCAGCCAAGGCTCGAGGAAGGAGATAGAAGCTGATGTATAGTAGCGACCATTGGTTCGAGCATTAATACTGAAGGTTTGTCCCTCGCCTTGTGGCACGATACGATAGCTCTTAGGATTGAAGAGGTTTTGGATAGCAAAGTTGGTAAACTTGAGTCCCAACGAACCAACCAGACCTGTAGCACCCCAACCGAGCGAGAACTCGATCTGGTCGCTAGACTTGGTTTCAAGTTGGTAGGTGATATCTACGGTACCATCCTCTGGATTAGGTTGGATATCTGGAATAAGTTTCTCCTGATCGAAGTGCCCCATCTGAGCCAACTCGCGGAGCGAACGCATGATATCAGACTGGCTATACAACTGTCCAGGTTTGGTATATAACTCGCGTCGCACTACATGCTCGTACACGCGCGTGTTACCTACTATATTAACCTCGTTGATGGTAGCAGGCTTACCCTCGTACATACGCATCTCAAAATCGATGGTATCATTTTCTACACTAACCTCAACTGGTTGAACGCTAAAGAAGAGGTAACCTTGGTCAGTATAGAGTTTAGAAACGGCATCATCGTCCTCGTTAAGGCGCTTATTAAGTTCCTTGAGGTTGTATGTATCGCCCCTCTTGATACCCAAGACAGCATCTAGATACTCGTATGGATAAACGGTATTACCAACCCATGTGATATCGCCCACAACATACTTACCACCCTCGTCTACAGTCAGATAAACATCAACACGGGTAGAGTCGATAGGCGATTGTACAACACTATCAGAGATGATCATCGCATCGCGGTAACCAATCTCGTTGTATTTCTCGATGATGAGTTTCTTATCGTTTTCGAACTCGGCAGCCACAAACTTCTTAGGACGGAAGAGGTTGATGATGTGGTTGTCGTTGGTCTTTTTCATAGCACGGTTGATCTGATTATTAGTCAACGCCTTATTGCCATTGATATAGATTTGACCAACGCGAGTTTTCTCGCTCTTAACCACACTAATAGCCACCTTGACATAGCCTGGTTTCTCTGGATCGTCATACTGATTGACATAGACCTTGGTATGGTAGAAACCTTTCTCCTCGAGGTACTTGGTTATGATCTTCTTAGCACGGTCAGACAAGTCTGGTGTCATTTGTCCACCTTGTTTGATACCAACCTTAACCTCAACTTCCTCTTGCTCGGTCTTACGCAAACCAGAGTAAACGACTGCAGAAACTCGTGGACGTTGTTTGAGTTCGATCTCGAGCCAGATCTTATCGCCCTCGATCTTGTTAGCCTTGAACTTGATATCAGAGAAGAGTCCTTGTTTCCAGAAACGACGCAAAGACTTGGTAATCTGTGCACCTGGAACAGTTATCTTGTCACCCACAGCCAAGCCCGAAAAACCGATGAGAACGAAGTCTTCGTAATGGTCGGCACCACTAATCTTGATATCGGCAATCTCGTATGTCTGAGGCTGAAGTGAATACTCGATAACAGGCAATGGAGCCTGTTCAGCTAGCGTATCAACAACAGGCAAAGTATCTGCCTGCGAGATAGCAGTAGAATCAACCTGCGCAAACATAGGTAGCGCAAGCAAGAGAGCTAATATGATAGAATTAAATTTGTTCACTGGTTTTTCCAAATCTACGTTCACGATGTTGGTAATCCACTATCGCGCGATAAAACTCTTCGTTAGTAAACTCTGGCCATAAGCAGTTGGTAAAATACAACTCGCTATACGCCAATTGCCACAATAGGAAATTGCTGATTCTAAGCTCGCCACTAGTGCGGATAAGCAGATCAGGATCTGGCATTTGGGCAGTGGTCATATGGTTGGCTAGTACTTCCTCGTTGATATCCTCAAGAAGCAGCTGTCCGTCCTTGACAGCAGATGCAATATGTTTAGCAGCCTCGATGATCTCCCATCTAGCACTATAACTGAGCGCAATAACTAGGGTAAGACCCGTGTTTTGGCTTGTCTGCTGGATACACTCAAGGAACTTATCGCGTGTAGCTTGTGGCAAACGGCTCAAGTCGCCGATAGTCTGCAAGCTGACATTATTCTTCATTAGTGTAGGTGTCTCCTTGACGATAGTGTCAACAAGTAGCACCATAAGCGCATCCACCTCCTCCTTAGGGCGATTCCAATTCTCGGTAGAGAAGGCATAGAGTGTGAGATACTCCACACCTAGTTCAGCCGCAGCCTCTGTGATGCGATGTACGGTTTCCACCCCCTGGCGGTGACCGAACATACGCGCCAGTCCTTGGCGCTTAGCCCAGCGTCCGTTACCATCCATAATAATGGCAATATGACGAGGAATGCGATTTTGTATGATTTGCTCTTTATAACTCATAATGGTATGATCATCTACACAGGACACAAACGCCTTTTTCGCGCATAAACTCAAAGACTACGCCTACTGTCATGGTAGAAGTTACATCGTTATTGAACACGTTGGAACCATTCATATTGTGTTGGTTATTGAAAGGTTCGTCCTTGGGATCCTTCTTAAATCCACCTTCTAAGCCATCGCCCTTGACCATATACAGGTTGTGTTGCCAAGCGGCTTGTAGTTGCCAACGAGGAGCAAAACGCCACTTAAAACCGATACCTACAGGGATGTACAAAGCAAAGTCGGGTTCGTCATATTCCCAATCTCCCGTACCATCTTTGCCAGTTCTATGCCATCCTAGCAGATTATAGCCATCAAGATTGGAAGCTTTTTCATTAAACGCTGTAGCACCAATACCTAGGAAGATATATGGCGTATAGTTGCGCACCCTAAAATCGTTGGAATTATAACCATATTGGAAGAAGTTAAACTCGCCTACGATATCAAAATGCCACATAGATGTTTGGTATCTTCCAGAGTTAATCTTCCATTCGTTGTTAGGATCAATGGTATTGATGACGCGTTGTCTTTGACCTTTAGCCTGGAGAGCCCAACGACTGTCAATCTTAGCACGAAGTTGAAGACCAAAAGTCTCGGAAGTAGACATAAAAGGATGTGGCGCTAACTCACCCATATAGTAAGCCGCACCAGCCTGTGCACCAACCTCGTAGCGATACACAGCATTATCAGCAAGAACCGACGCAGGTGCCAGAAGCATCCACATCAGTCCTACTGCAAAAGTAATATGAAATAGAATAGATTTAGCCACAGATTAGTATGTGATCAAACGATCTTCGTACCAACGACCTAAATTGAAGATAGCAGAGATAGTAAACATAGAGTTGTGTGCTACACCTGCCTTGATATTCTCCTTGTCAATTGCTGTGTCACGAGTGTAACCCTCGAGATTAGCCTTTGGATAGAAATTATATTGGAAAGTACCCTTCAACTGTACATTGTCGTTAAGACGCATCTTAACACCAAATGCCACAGGGATGTAAGCTGCTACGCGAACAGTGTCCTTAGCCCATTCCTCAACCTTCTTTTGTTCAGCATCGTATTTGGTAGCCATAAAACCTACACGTGGGAACATAGGACCTTGTTTGGTGAAGTTATTAGATGCATGCTCCTTCTCGATAGCACGCAAAGTTGCATTCTCGTTGTACATAGTCATACCCACACCGAAACCTACATAAGGCACGATATTCTTGATGACACCTACGCCGTAACCATTCATACCAAATGGCAAGATATTGTACTCTGCCATAGCATCAAGGTGCCACATAGCATTGTAGTACACCTTCATCTTGTCGCTTTGGTCACTAGCAAACTCAGCAAAGCAAAGGCGTTGACGTGTAGTTTGAAGCTTAACATGCCAACGAGTATCGAAACGATAACCTGCACTAAAGCCAAAATTCTCAATACCAGGCCAACCCCAGTCACCCTTATCACCAAAAGCGATGACATCGTATGTCTGTACGCGTTGGAGAGGAGAATTCAACAAAGGATTCTTTTGACCTACATAAAAACCAATACCACCGTTGATACCAAACTCAAAACGGTCGGTTTGCACATCTGCCTTAGCCAATGTCGCGAACATAGGCAAAGCAAGAGCTAATACTACTAACGAAATTTTAAATCTATTCATATTTTTGTATCTTAAGATAATTATTTACAATAATCAGCGCGCAAAGGTACTGCTTTTTTTTGACATATGCAAATTATTTTTTAAATAAAAATTTAAACGCATCTGCCACACGTGCTATTTCGACCACTCGAATCTTGAGATTTTGGGTGTTATATTTTTGCCCACGAGGTACAATAATCGTGGTGAAACCGAGCTTTTCTGCCTCTCGGACGCGCTGGTCGATACGATTAACTGGACGAATTTCGCCCGCTAATCCGACCTCACCAGTCACACACACTTGTTCGTCCAAAGCAATATCCATATTAGACGAAAGCACTGCCGCTAGAACCGCCATATCAATAGCAGGATCATTGACACGGAGTCCACCCGCGATATTGACAAATACATCTTTTTGTAGCAGTTTAAACCCTACTCTTTTCTCTAGTACAGCTAGCAACATGTTCAGGCGACGAGCATCAAAACCCGTACTACTGCGCTGTGGGGTACCATAAGCCGCACTAGCCACAAGTGCCTGAACCTCAATCAGTAAAGGACGCACACCCTCGACAGCAGCAGCAATAGCAATACCAGATAATCCGTCGCGATTATTGGACAAGAGTAGCTCGCTAGGGTTGCTAACTTCGCGCAATCCGTCTTGTTGCATCTGGAATATACCGAGTTCGCTGGTACTACCAAAGCGATTCTTTTGGGCGCGTAGGATACGATAGACATAGTGCTGATCGCCCTCGAACTGAAGAACGGTATCTACGATATGCTCCAAGACCTTTGGACCCGCCAGAGAGCCCTCTTTGTTGATATGTCCGACAATGATAAATGGTACATTATATTCCTTAGCATACTGCAAAATACGCGCAGCACATTCCTTGACCTGACTGAGGCTGCCAACACTGGCATCAATAGCCTCTGTGCCGATAGTCTGAATACTATCGACGACAACAATTTCAGGTTTGAGTTCGGTAATAGAATCTAGAATTCGCTCGAGCGAAGTCTCTGCCATAATATACAGATTATCAGGCGATCCTGCTAATCGTTCTGCTCTTAATTTGAGTTGCTTGGCGCTCTCCTCTCCACTAGCATAAAGGGTGCGACGAGTGGCCATCTTCATGAGCACCTGAAGCGCCAAAGTAGACTTACCAATACCAGGTTCGCCACCTAACAGAACTAGGCTACCAGGTACAAGTCCACCACCTAAAACACGGTTCAATTCGGAGGACTGCATATCTATGCGCATCTCCTCTTGAGCCTGAACATCTTGTATGCGTTGAGGTTTGGCTCCGCGTGTTACTACACCTCGTTTGGGTGTAGCGTCGTGGGTTGTTTCTTCCTCGTATGTGCCCCACTCGCCACAGACTGGACAGCGACCTATGAGCTGAGGAGCATGCGCTCCACAACTGGAGCATATATATTGAGTTTTTGGTTTGGCCATATCTTAGGACAGTTCTAAGCGCGACAGAGTCGCTGTTCTAAAGTTCTAAGGGTTCTAAAATTCTATAGTGGTGCGTTCTACGGCTAGTACCGTATTCTCGAATACCTCTTTTGCCTCCGCTAGAAAGACATTATGGTCATCCTCACGGGCACTAAAATGTCCTATTACTAGTTTCCCAACACCTGCCAAACGAGCAATATTGGCAGCTTGTTTAGCTGTAGAGTGTGTATGCTTTTTACACTTATCCACATCCTTCTCGGTATAGGTTGCCTCATGATAGAGGACATCTACCCCAGCTATTTGCTCGACAATCTGCTCGCGATACATAGTATCGGAGCAGTAAGCAAAACGCTTACGCGGCTCTTGATCGCGATGTTTCTCTATAAAGAGGAAACCGCAGGTTGGAACCTTATGTTTGAGCGGAATAGACTCGACTGTAACGGTCCTATCTTCCCATATAACCTCACGCTTGCGTGGGTTGATCGCGTGAAAAACAAGTTCGTATGGTAGATCTTGGCAATGATAATCGAGCATTGGCCGAAGGAGTTTCTCTAGATCAGCATGGGCATAGATATGCAAAGGCTGAGTACGGTTCATCATGCCAAAGGTAGAGATCAGACCAATAAGGCCAAAACAATGATCGCCATGCAGATGCGAGATGAAAATCGTATACAAACGCGCCGTCTTCACCCCCAGCTGGCGCATTGTGATCTGCACACCCTCGCCACAATCGACAAGAAAGGACTTGTCGCACAGCTCAACAACTTGCCCAGAAGGCGAGTTTTGAAAGGTAGGCATAGCACTACCCGAGCCGAGTATGGTGAGTTGGTTGTTCATTGCTCAAGAGTTCAGAAGTTCAGGAGTTCAGAAGTTCAGGAGTTTAGAAGTTCAGGAGTTTAGAAGTTATCGACGGAGGGACATGTATACACGGGTAAAGACAGCTTTGGTATATTGTGGAAAATCACCATTTTGAATCCAGCCATAATAGCCAAGATCACGACGGAAGACATCAGCTACACGCTGGCCCTTGTACTTACCAAAATTGAAGATCTCCACCCCATCTGCATCATAAGCAATACGACCTGCAAAATCAGCAAAACGCACAGTTCCTGTGGTGAAATCGGCCAAACCGTCGACATCATCTGGTAGTTCGTAACGTTCTAGTTGCGCCTTGAGCACCTCGTATGTAGCCATGGTGTCAGCATCCGCAGCATGGGCATTAGTTAGGTCCTTGCCACAATAAAACTTGTATGCCGCCACCAAAGAGCGAGGCTCCTGACGCTGGAAGATGGTAAAGACATCTATCATACGTTTAGACTTGAGATCGACATCAACACCAGCACGCATAAACTCTTCAGCCAAAAGTGGAAGATCAAAGTGATTGGAGTTATAACCTGCCAAATCAGTTCCATCTAGAACAGCTGCTAGGCTAGCAGCTACATCCTTGAATGTAGGTTTGTCTACCAAATCCTCATCGTAGATGCCATGCACAGCACTAGCCTCTGGAGAAATAGGCATCTGAACCTCTTGACCCAGCATCATATATGTTGGTTTGAGACGCAAGGTCTTCCCCTCGGCTTGACCATCAGGAAAGACCTTGTAATAACTCAACTCTACAATCCTATCGGATGCAATATTTAGTCCCGTGGTCTCCAAATCAAAGAAGACCAACGGGCGAGTAAGTTTTAATTTCATTCGTTAGTAAAAATTAATCGTTGAGTAGCATTGGCATTAGCAATACTAGCAAGTCTTGTCCCTCCTCGTTCTCAGAAGGCAAGATCAAACCTGCGCGTGCAGGATCAGCCAACTGAAGAACAACATCTTGTGAAGCCACATTAGCCAAGATCTCGATAAGGAAAGGAGCCTTGAAGCCGATTGACATAGGCATACCTGCGTAATCGCAAGCTATAGTTTCCTCAGCCGAAGTTGAGAAATCGATATCTTGTGCAGAGATCTTGATAAGATTCTCGCTAAGCGCCAATTTAAGAAGGCTAGTACCTGTATTAGCGAACACAGCTACACGTTTGCAGGCATTGATAATGGTTTGACGATCAACAATGACCTTGTTGGTGTTATTTTGTGGAATAACAGCATTGTAATTAGGGAAGCGACCCTCGATTTGACGGCATACGATAATGGTAGAACCAAAAACAAACTTGGCATTCTTTTGACCAAAGGTAACTACAACATCCTCACCCTCTTTTTGAAGCACTTGACGAAGGAGTTGTGCAGGTTTCTTAGGCAAAATAAAGCTAACAGGTTGCGCACCCTTAACGCAGTCGTTAGAGTAACGAACAAGACGATGAGCATCAGTTGCAACCATGGTAATCTTCTCCTCGTTAAGATCGAAGAATACGCCATTCATTACAGGACGGAGCTCGTCATCAGCAGTACAGAAAAGAGTTTTATTGATAGCCTCGAGAAGTACATTAGATGGCATAGTAAATGAGTTATCACCCTCCTCTACAGGCATCTCAGGATACTCCATACCATTAGAACCAACAAAACTATATGTACCATTAGAACTAGTAATATTGAGGCAGTAGTTTTGATCATCAATTTGGAAAGTCAATGGTTGCTCAGGGAACTCTTTGAGTGTCTCCAACAACATCTTGCCAGCCACAGCTACTTTGCCTGCACCCTCAGGGTTCTCAACAGTAAGACTAGTACGGATAGTAGTCTCGCCATCAGAAGCGGTCAAAGTTAAAAGATCGCCTTCAAGATCAAACAATACACATTCCAAAATCTGCAAACTATTCTTTGCAGCAATCACGCGACTTACAGCTTGCATTTGAGCAAACAACTTCGCACTTGATACATTAAATTTCATATTCTTAGTGATTTAATTTATACTAAATTACCTATAGCACACATAATGCTACTATTCGGCTGCAAAGATACAAAATTTATACCATTTATGCAAATAATTTGCGTATTTTATTTATTTTTTATAACTTTGCAGCGAAAATCAAGTCCACTTTGGACTTTTAACATTCGACTTTCGAGATAAATGATAGGCATTTTTGACAGCGGTTACGGCGGTCTAACAATACTAAATCACATCCGCCAGCAGTTACCTGAATACGACTATTTGTACTTGGGTGATAATGCTCGTGCTCCGTATGGAACACGCTCATTTGATGTGATATACGAGTACACACTACAAGCCGTAAACTATCTGCACGAGCAAGGTTGCGAATTGATTATTTTAGCTTGTAACACAGCCAGCGCAAAAGCTTTGCGTACAATTCAGCAGAACGATATAGACGCTAGTAGGTTGCGAGTACTAGGTGTGATCAGGCCAACAGCAGAAATCGTTCCCGCGCTCACGCGCACGAATCATATAGGAGTGCTAGCTACCCCAGGTACAGTAGCATCAGAGAGCTATGTAATTGAACTACAAAAGCAAAATCCGAAGCTTAACATTACCCAACAAGCGTGCCCAATGTGGGTACCTCTGATAGAATCGGGTGAGCACTTACATGGCGGAGCAGACTATTTTATAGAGAAATATTTGACTGAATTATTAGAGAAAGACCCACAAATAGACTGCATCATACTAGGTTGCACACACTACCCACTATTGCAAGACAAGATAGAAGCCTTCCTAGCCAAACAGACGATATCCAAAGGCGAAGTAAAAGTCATAGCTCAAGGAGCGATAGTAGCCGAAAGATTAGAAGACTATCTAAAACGCCATACTGATATTGCGGAACGCGTACAAAAAGACGCTAGTGGCAAATGTGCATTCTTAACAACAGAGTCAGCCAGAAAATTCTCGGAGTCAGCATCTATGTTCTTAGAAGAGAAGATTGAAGCAACAAAGATAGAATTATAACAAATTATACGGAGTGTGCCGAAAATCCAACAAAGAGTAGGCAAACGTAATCTTAAATTTATGGCAATATCTTTGAAGGACGCTAAGAATGGAGATATATTCATAGCAAAAAATGGACTAATTTTATATATGTATAATCCTGGAAATAGCCTTGCCCACGCGCCTTATGAATTTTGCTTAAAATCAAAAGAAACAGGCTATAGATATTTTTACTCCAACACAGGAGAGTATTTTGAAGGGAAAGACCCTAATATGAATTTAGAGAGAAGCGAAGAAGGGACAGTCACTGATATAAACGTCGAGAACAACATCGAGGAGGAGAACAACGATGTAGATGTATCCAGAGGATGGGAAACGATACTTAAAATAGTAGGTTGGATTTTTTTCATTGGCGGTTTTATTGCATGTTTTGTACTCGTTGGTATTGGTGCAGAAGAAACATGCTGGATTCCAATTGTGCCTGCGATATTAATCCCTGCTCCAATAATGGTATTTGCCAATATGGCAACTTCGCTCAAAGAGAACAATGCGCTCAACCGACAAATCCTGGAGGAGTTAAAGAAGCTCAACAAAAATAACTCCTAATTACCATTAGACATACAGATACAAAAATGCACTCTCTTGCGGGAGTGCATTTTTATATGATCAGCTCGATGAAACCGAGCTAAATATCGAAACATATTACATCACGATGTTAACGATACGACCAGGAACGACGATAACTTTCTTAGGAGCATTGCCATTTAATTGCTTAGCAGTCAACTCGTGAGCCATAACGATTTTTTCAACCTCCTCACGTGGAGTATCCTTAGCTACTTCGATGGTAAAACGAACCTTACCATTGAACTGAACTGGATACTTTTGCGTTGCCTCTTCTAAATATGCTTCGTTGCAAACTGGCCACTCAGCGTCGTTGACGGAAGTAAGACCGCTATCGCTGTTAGATGTTAGACCAGCTTCGCCTGTTAGACCGCTTTCAGCTGTTAGACACAGTTGGTATGCTTCCTCTGCAATGTGAGGAGCGTACGGAGCAAGCAATACAGCGAAAGTCTTGAGAATCTCTACCTTGTTGCACTTGAGAGATTGGAGCTCGTTTTGTGCAATCATGAAGGCAGGAATAGAAGTATTGAATGAGAAGTTCTCAATATCCCATGTGATCTTCTTGATGAGTTTGTGCAAAGAGCGCAACTCTTCAGCTGTTGGTTCATCGTTAGAAAGCGTCTCGAACATGTTCCACCACTTGCGCAAGAAGCGATGTACACCATCGATACCGTTGGTATCCCAAGGTTTAGACATCTCGAGAGGACCAAGGAACATCTCATAGAGACGCAAAGTGTCAGCACCATATTTAGCTACTACATCATCTGGGTTAACTACGTTAAACATAGACTTAGACATCTTCTCAACAGCCCAACCGCAGATATACTTGCCATCTTCGAGGAGGAACTCTGCATCCTTATATTCTGGCATCCAAGCGCGGAAAGCATCGAGGTCAAGCACATCGTTGCTTACGATATTCACATTCACATGGATAGGTTGCACTTTGCCTTCGTATTCAGGAGTCTTGGTAAGGTTATAACTAACATAGGTATTAGGTGAACCGATAAGACGATACACGAAGTTAGAACGCCCCTGGATCATACCTTGGTTGATGAGTTTCTTATATGGTTCATCCTCGCAAATATAGCCAAGGTCATAGAGGAACTTATTCCAGAAACGGCTATAGATGAGGTGACCGGTAGCGTGCTCAGTACCACCAATATAAAGGTTGACTTGACGCCAGTAGTCGTTGGCCTCTTTACCAACAAGTGCCTCGTTGTTGTGGTTATCCATATAGCGGAGGTAGTATGCAGAAGAACCTGCAAAACCAGGCATAGTGCAAAGTTCGAGAGGGAAGATAGTCTCGTTGTTGATGAGTGACTTGCTCACAACTTGATTGTTCTTCTCGTCCCACGCCCAGAGGTCAGCATTACCAAGAGGAGGCTCGCCAGTGGTAGTAGGTTTGAAGTTAGATACCTCAGGCAAGAGGAGTGGCAAGCAAGACTCTGGAATCATATATGGCATACCATTCTTGTAATATACAGGGAATGGTTCACCCCAATAGCGTTGGCGGCTAAATACAGCATCGCGGAGGCGGTAGTTGACTTTAACACGACCCAAACCAGTATTGGTAATATGCTCCTTCATAGCTTGAATAGCCTCTTTGACTTGCATACCATTGAGGAAACCAGAGTTAATCATCACACCCTCTTTGGCATCAAAGCTTTGCTCGCTAACATCAGCACCTTCGATAAGTGGGATAATAGGTAGATCGAAATGTTTAGCAAAGGCATAGTCACGACTATCATGCGCAGGAACAGCCATGATAGCACCTGTACCATAACCACTTAGCACATAGTCACTTACATAGATAGGTATCTCAGCTTTGGTGAGAGGATTGATAGCATATGATCCTGTAAAGACACCTGTCACACGGCGATCAGCAATACGCTCACGCTCGGTACGGTTTTTGACCATTTGCAAATAAGCCTCTACTTCTGCTTTTTGCTCATCTGTAGTCACGCGAGCTACATACTCGCTCTCAGGCGCCAAGACCATGAAGGTCACGCCATACACAGTATCCGCACGAGTGGTAAAGATAGTAAATGGTTCGTCTTGACCCTTGATAGCAAAACGCATCTCTGCACCTTCGCTACGGCCAATCCAATTGCGTTGGGTCTCTTTGAGAGAATCGGTCCAATCGACTGTCTCAAGACCTTGCAACAAACGTGGCGCATATGCACTCACGCGGAGATTCCATTGGCGCATAACACGTTGCTCAACAGGGAAACCACCACGAACAGAGAGTCCTTCGCTAACCTCATCGTTAGCGAGTACACAACCGAGTTCTGGACACCAGTTTACTTTGGTATCTGCAAGATATGCAATACGGTAGCCCATAAGTCGCTCTTGTTGCTCTTTTTCGGTAAGAGTAGCCCATGTTGGGTCGTTAGCCTCGAACTTTTCGATAAGTTTGCTAATAGGCTGTGCCTTTTGCAAAGAAGTATCGAAGTAGGAGTTGAACATCTGGATAAAAGCCCATTGTGTCCACTTGTAGAAGTCAGGGTTGCAGGTCTTTACCTCGCGATCCCAGTCGTAGTTAAAACCAATCTTTTGGAGTTGCTCAATATAGTGCGCAATATTCTCCATAGTGGTCTTCTCAGGGTGTTGACCTGTTTGGATAGCATATTGCTCAGCAGGCAAACCATAGGAGTCAAAGCCCATTGGGTGGAGCACATTGAAACCTTGTAGGCGTTTGTAACGACTGTAGATATCACTAGCGATATAACCAAGAGGGTGACCCACATGCAAGCCCGCACCTGATGGATATGGGAACATATCGAGGACATAGAAAGGTTGTTTCTCGCTATTGTTGCTAACATTATAAGTACCTTTCTCAGCCCATTGAGCTTGCCATTTCTTTTCTATATCAGAAAAATTATAGTCCATAAGTTTGTATTTGTTCAAAGTTGTTCAATATTGTTCAATAGCGCTGCGCGCTGTTCAAAATTGTTCAAAGTTGTTCAGTGTGGTATTTTGAACCTTTCATTTCAGATTTCTTTATTGATTCTATTAAATTGTGAATCATTACGCAAGTCAAATTGATTTTTTGCTTTACACTGTCTAATTCACTCTCAGTTATATATCCAACATCGTATGCTCTATACAATTGACTCAAGACCTCTTGGCTAGAACCTCTTGCGATAGTCAAAAATTGTAGAAACTCTTTATTTCCTCCTCTGCCAAATCCTTCTGCTATATTATCCATTATAGATCCTGCCGCAGAACGAATTTGTTGAACAAAACGGAAATCTTTATCGAATTCATCTTTGCGCGTGAATGCATAAATTTCTCTACACACCTCACGAGCACTTTGCCAAACTCGTAAATCTTCTATTCTTCGAATCTCTGCCATCTATGCAAACAATGTTGAACTATACTGAACCACATTGAACCATATTGAACCTTAAAGCAACGCTTTTACTTGTTCGTAAACGTTTTGAGCGGTGAAGCCGAGTTTCTCGTCAAGCACCTTGTATGGAGCAGAGAAACCGAAGGAGTTGAGTCCCCATACGGTACCGTGCTCGCCCACAAGCCCCTCGAGGTTACATGGTAGACCTGCGGTAAGACCAAAGCGTGCAACACCTTGTGGCAACACTTCTGCTTGGTAAGCCTTATCTTGTTGACGGAAGATAGCCTCAGAAGGAACACTCACGATTTGGAGGCGAACACCCTCAGCACGAAGGAGTTCTGCACCTGCCATAAGAGTAGAAACTTCACTACCAGAAGCAATCATAACGACTTGTGGGTTCTCATCTTTGCTTACGATATACGCACCCTTCTTAACACCAGCCTCTGAAGTGTTTGGCACACTTGTTACATCTTGACGAGAGAGGATAAGAGCAGTAGGAGTATATACATTCTCCATAGCCATCTTCCAAGCTGCAGTAGTCTCTTCTGCATCAGCAGGACGGAGCACCATTACACTTGGGCGACCAGAGTGGTTGTGGAGTTTCTCCATGAGACGAATTTGCGCCTCTTGCTCTACAGGCTCGTGGGTAGGACCATCCTCACCTACACGGAAAGCATCGTGACTCCAAACAAACATCATTTGAATCTCCATGAGAGCAGCCATACGGATAGCTGGTTTCATATAATCAGAGAACACAAAGAAAGTTCCACAAGCAGGAATGATACCACCATGCAACGCCATACCGATGCATACACAAGCCATAGTGAGCTCGCTCACACCAGATTGAAGGAAGCGACCTGTAAAGTCATCCGCTGTGATAACATGAGTATGTTTGAGGAAACCGTCGGTCTTATCTGAATTGCAGAGATCGGCAGAAGATACGATCATGTTGCCTACATGCTCAGAAAGGAACGCGAGAGCAGAAGCAGAAGCAGTACGAGTAGCCACATTATCTTTTTGTTGGAGAAGGCTCCAGTCAAGACAAGGAGTCTCGCCACTCATAAAGGTCTCGTACTCGTTTGCTGCCAATGGGTTAGCCTCTTTCCACTCGTGGTAAACAGCATAGCGTTGGTTGGTTATCTCACGAAGTTCCTCAGCACGTTTATCGAAGAGTTCTTGTACATCAGGGAAGATTTGGAATGGATTTTCTGGATCGCCGCCGAGGTTCTTAACAGTTGCCTCGAAGCTTGCACCAGACTTGCTGAGTGGTTGACCATGGGTAGAGGTCTTGCCCTCCCAGCTCTCGCCTTCAGCACTTACACAACCTTTACCCATAGAAGTATGACCGATGATGAGCGAAGGACGATTCTTTTCGTTTTGTGCATTGATGATAGCTTGACGGATAGCCTCTGGATCATGACCATCGATGTCTTGTACATACCAGCCCCATGCCTCGTACTTCATAGCTACGTTCTCAGAAGACACCTCGTTGCAAGAGGTTGAGAGTTGAATCTCGTTAGAGTCGTAGTACATAATGAGGTTGTCGAGTTTGAGGTGACCTGCCATACGACCTGCACCTTGACTGATCTCCTCTTGGATACCACCATCGGAGATGAATGCATATATTGTTGGGTTGTGCACCTCGCCATAACGAGCATTGAACCATTTAGCCGCGATAGCCGCACCTACAGCGAAAGTATGGCCTTGTCCCAAAGGACCAGAGGTATTCTCGATACCACGCTCCACATTGCGCTCTGGGTGACCAGGAGTTACACTACCCCATTGGCGGAGTTGCTTGAGTTCGTCCATGGTGAAGTGACCAGTCATGCAGAGTTGTGCATATAGCATAGGTGACATGTGACCAGGATCAAGGAAGAAACGGTCGCGCGCCTCCCAGCATGGGTTTTCTGGATCGTGGATGAGGAACTCAGAGTAGAGCACTTGTACGAAGTCAGCGCCACTCATAGAGCCACCTGGGTGACCACTCTTAGCTTTTTCTACCATAGCGGCAGCAAGGATGCGAATATTATCTGCCGCTTTTGACATTAATTGTTTTGAGTTCATGATTGTATGTTTGTATTTTGTTATTGTTCAGAAGTTCAGAAGTTTTGAAGTTCAGAAGTTTTGAAGTTTAGAAGCGATAGCCGATGTAGTAGTTAAAGCCCCAATTAAAATCCTTTCTAAAGCCCAAGCCTGGTATATAGTAGGGCATCACTTTACCAAGTTTGGCATTGCGTGTCATAAGAAACTTCATGCGTCCCGTCCATCCCAGATGCAAACCCTTCCACACAAATACTTGACAGCCCGCTACGATCTCGCCCCAACAATCATAACGAAATTGCTGGTAAAAATTCAAAGGATCAGATGGCCAATAATCAGTTTGTACCTTGACATTGGTCAAGTCATAACGCTGAAAAGCATTGCCAAAACGCACGCCAACTAGGACATTATTCTCGGCTACACCTTTTTTGATAACCGCCAAGTCCATACCTAATTTTGCATAGCCACCATGGCCCTTATGTTGTCCACCATCTGCTTCGCATTGAGCAATAGCATAACCTGTTTCAAGGATAGGATAATACCTATTGAGTAGACGCACATTGACAGCCACCTCGTAAGTCTGAATCTTGCCAGCAGAACGAGCAGCTTCGATGATAGGCATAGCAAGATCCAACTTTACCCCCACACCTTGATAAACAGAAAGCGTATCGGTCGAACCCTCTTTACGCGTTTGTTGCGCGTGCGCGAGAAGTGCCATAGGCAAAAGCAATAATATGAACAACCAACGCTTACTCATGCATATGAATACACAAGTTATCTTGTGCAGTTAGTTCAACACTTGCATTAATAATTGACACGCTATCCACACGAGGGTCAGTAGACCAAGCCCGTTCAATAGTGTGATACATAGTACAGCCACAAGCCATACTAACATATTGCACCAGAGGTGTATGCTCGATAAAAAGAGTATCTATCCTACCGTGATACTGCACTAAGTATTGGGTAAGCGTCGTATCAGGTCGCAGTTCTATGCTCATCGTTTTAAGCGACCTTCCAACCAGCCCGACATCATTACCTAGCCCAAGAACTGCCACACTATCCCAAGTTGAATAAACCAAAACTTCTCCTGCAGCATTAAGCGAATCTGCCTGAAGCACAACTTGAGCTGTAACTTGCAGTTCCTGATGACAAGCGGTATCAGGCTCACACGCAATGAATGTGCAAGCGAACAAAAACAGGACAATATGGAGATAAACTGTTTTCAAAATAATGCCTGAGCTTCTTTTTTCAAAGCCGCCAATGCTAAATCGTTAGGAGTTTCTCCATTAGAAGAATAAGCTGTAATCAAGAGCTTAGCATAATCGATAGCTGTACTATCAGGAGGTAGCTGCTGCGCTACAGCATTAATAAAAGCAACAGTCTGTTCTCTAGACTGAACGATCATAGCCCAGACATCAGCGCCCACATAAATCTGCTGACTGACATTATGTTCAAATTCCGCACGAACAGTACGAATAAGATGTTGTTGAAGCTGCACTATAGACATCTCGCCCAAAGTCAAACTCATCAACATATGCTCAGGAGTAGTACGCTCGAGCAAAAGAGTGAGACGCTCGTAAGCACGCAAACGAACAGGAGAAACCTCCTTTTGCGCCGCACGCTTCAATTCCCACAAACGCTTATCAGATTCGCCTTTATAAAACTGACGCATCACAAGCCAAGTAGCCAACAACACACATAAGGCTGGAACACAATATTTCAATACTTCTATCATACAATTTACTCATTTATCTTACAGCCCGCAAAGGTACATTTTTTTTTTGAATTATGCAAGCATAATATGAAAATAATTAAAAAGTCCTCCAAAAATTTCATTTTTGAAAGACTTCGCCAAGTTTATGCTTAATATAATGTTCATCGGTAAAATGATTGCGTAAATGTGGGGTCATCTCGGCATGCGCAAAGAACTTCTGATATTCACGCTTGATATCTTCTCCTAAATTAGGATCATGCTGGGTATAATGACATATCGTTTTAGGCGAATCCATCGGCTTAAAAGCCTTAAAACGAAAGAGGTCTTGCATAGTCAACTTGAATTCTTTTTCACCATTCTCGCGGCGGCCACGGTATTTGTTTACACCAACAGATTTTTTAAGAGAAGACATAGGGTTTAGCACCGGATTAATCACAAGTTTAGTTCCGTTAAAATCGGCACAAAGAACATAGTAACCACCCAAAGAACTACCTATCAAATACTCTACATCTGGGTTTTTAGCGATGAAATCGTTAATTTTGGCCACAGACTCATCGACAATATGATTCACTTCGAGCGGGCACCACTCGACATCTGGATAATATTTGCGCAGGTTCGTAATCGTATCTGAATGAATAGAACCCGCAAAACCATGTATATAAACTGCTTTCATATTGAGTGCAAAAGTACAACTTTTTTTTGACATAGACAAGTATTATCAAGTACAAACTTACCTTACAGAAAAACGATTATTATAACACCCTAAGTATCTTACACTTACAAACATTTTGCGGGGGAGGGGGGAGGTAAAAATTTGCGAATATAAAATATTTTTTATACCTTTGCAGCAAATTTCAAAAAAATATGTTAAGCATCTAAATTCAAACAACAATTTATATTCATTCTCTAAAATTAAAAACTTATGAAAGCAATCAAATTCTTATTGATCTGCATGGTAGCAGTTGTAATGGCCAGTTGTGCAGGCCTCAACACCACTCCTTACCTAACTAGCCCAGTAGAAACCAAGGTTATTGTTAAGGAAGGTAACTTCGACATCGTTAAAGAGGTAGAAGGTGAGTGGAGTGCAGTTTATGTATTCGGTATTGGTGGTCTCAAGAAAGCAGCTCTCGAAACCAACGCCATCAGCGAAATGTACAAGAATGCGAAACTTACAGGTAGCCAACAAATCATCAACATTACTACTACCATTTCTACTAAATCAATTTTGGGCATTTACACAAAGAGATATGTAAAAGCTCATGGTTATGTAGTTCAGTTTAAGTAATTACTCATAAACTACCACAAAAAAGAGGATGCGCAGCTGCGCATCCTCTTTTATTTTAGGAAACTATACACAACTTGACTGGTTATGTTTAAACGACAATTGGGGTCAATTAAGATGTCAATTATTGTCAATTCGAGAAATACCTTTTTGTCTTAGCCCAAATGAATGCAGCACGCTGCATTGGTGGGCAATACAAAAAGAAGAGTTAACAACAAATATCAACTAGTATATAGATACAAAAAATCGTTCCCTTGATAAAAGAGAACGATTTTTTGTAGTGAAATAATATTTTCTATTGGTTCATATGTACAAAAAAAATTAGGGTTAGTAATCTAGCTGCAAAGATACAGCTTTTTTACTAACCCTAAAAATATGCATAATAATATATGCTTACAGATACTAATCTAGAAGATTAATCTTACAACCTAATAAAACGACAACTGCCTATTTTGACTTCTCCAAGATTGTATTTATAATCAATTATCCATTGAATCTGTATTGAATTGCTTACGCCTTCAATTTTAAAATAAGTAAAATTATAGCCGTTTCTAGATCCACCCATACCACCTGTACTTATCGCCGCAAAAGAAGTATAATTGGATAGATTTTCAAACCTAAAATATTCTATACCGTTTTTCCTATCAAATGTTATATATACTACGTCACCCTTTGATATATCTAAAGATGGCAAATCTTCAGTCGCTTGAAATTTTCCACTCTTTTGCGCAGCAGCTGTAAAAATTACACAAAAAAGTGCGATTAGTACTAAACAAAACTTTTTCATTTTTACTTTCAAATTTAATATACTTTTCCTACTCACTTTTGGCTTTTCGGTTACTCCGTTGTACCTATTGTTTTGAAATATACGCACATAAAAAAGCACGGTACTTTTAGTATCCTGCTCAAAGGTGTTTGGCGTAACCCGACAAAAAGAATAACCAAAAGCCCGTGCTCACACACGAGCATTTTAACTATCATTCTTTTTTTGCCATTCAGTCGCCAAACTTTTTGAGCAAAGAATAATGCTAAAACGCTTTTTCTATATTTCACGATGTGCGTATCAACTACACACTACTATTTCATAGGCAAAATATTTTTCTGTTTATATTTAGTAATCAATCTATTACATTATCAAATTCCCATACTTGCTTTGATAGCAGGAACTTTAGCTTGTGCATCAGCAACAGCAGCTTCGTAATCTGCAGGAGTTGGCATTACGGCAGGGATCTCGAAGTAGAACTTTATCTTTGGTTCGGTACCACTAGGACGAACAGAAATCTTGAGACCACCTTCTGTGTAATATTGAAGCACATTGCTAGTAGCGTTAAGTGCCATTTCGATAGCAGACTCAACCCATTGTCCATCTTCCAAGTCTAATTGCTTCAATGTTCCAAAATCCTTGATTTTAACGACTTTTTCACCTGCAATTTCCATAGGAGGATTTTGACGATAATCAACCATCATTTGCTTAATTTCATCGGCACCTGCTTTACCAGGACGAACCACATTGATGGTAGTTTCTTGTTGGAATCCGTACTCCATATAAATATTAAGAAGGTAATCGTAGAGAGTCATACCGTTATCCTTAGCATAAGCAGCAATCTCGCATATGAGACAGATAGCAGAAGGAGAACACTTATCACGCACAGCGTCGTAAGGCAAGAAACCAAAACTCTCCTCGCCACCACCGATATATTTACGGGTACCTTCCCACTCGCGGATACGGTTAGCAATCCATTTAAAACCTGTGTATTCATCGGTCAAAGTCACACCTTGTGCATCTGCCATCTTGCGAATAAGTTCGCTAGTAACAATCGTTTTAACAAGGTAGTGGTCAGGACGAAGTTTGCCAAGTTTCTTCATATTATTGATGATGTAGTAGCAGTACATCATACAAGTTTGGTTACCATTTATAATGGTCCACTCGCCCTTATCGTTACGGCACACAATAGCGATACGATCCGCATCTGGGTCAGAAGCGATCACGAGGTCTGCATTGAGTTCGGTACCGAGTTTCATACCCATAGTCATCGCCTCAGCGTTCTCTGGGTTAGGACTTTGTACGGTAGAGAAATTGCCATCGATAACCATTTGCTCAGGTACTACATGGATATTCTCGAAGCCCCAAGAGCGGAGGCACATAGGGATGATTTGACGTCCTGCACCGTGAAGAGGGGTATACACAATGTTGAGATCTTTTTGACGAAGGATAGAGTCTTGGTCAATCATCACAGTCTTAACTGCCTGCATATAATCGTAGTCCATCTCGCCTCCGATCACCTCAATAAGATGCTCGTTACCAGTCATTTTTACATCAGCAAGAGTAACCTTGTTCACCTCATCGATGATACCTTGATCATGTGGTTGGAGCACTTGGCTACCATCTTCCCAATAAGCTTTGTAACCGTTATACTCTTTAGGGTTGTGGCTTGCAGTTACATTGACACCACCTTGAGCAGAGAGGTGACGGATAGCAAAGCTAACCTCTGGGGTTGGACGAAGGCTCTCAAAGAGATACACCTTGATACCATTGGCTGCAAATACCGCAGCTACTGTTTCAGCAAAGAGACGGCCATTATTACGGCAGTCATGACCCACTACAACACTAACGGTGTCACCCTTAAGTGTCTCAAAACCACCTTGTTGCTGTACCTTTAAGAGATAGTTAGCATAACCTTGAGTTGCTTGTGCTACAATGTATTTATTCATGCGGTTAGTACCAGGTCCCATAAGGCCACGGAGACCACCTGTACCAAACTCGAGGGTACGATAAAAACTATCGATAAGTTCTGTTTTGTCTTCTGCCTCAATCATAGCTTTAACAGCCGCTTGCGTCTGAGCATCATAAGGCGCCTTAGTCCATTGCTCGGCAATGGCTAATACATTTTGAAGTTCTTCGTTTTTCATATTGCGTATGTTTTTAAGTTTGCATAATTTATCGGGTGCAAAGGTACGAAAAAAATCGCATATGTGCAAGGGCTATGCGATTTTTTTGTTTAGTGGACGCCCGTAAGCGGGCTACTGTTTAGGGTTTAGAAGTAGGTGTAACAGCATAAAAAGGCATGCCTATGAGATCATAAAAGTTACTGAATCACCTACAAATAACCTATGAATCACCTAAGAATAACCTAAGAATAACTAAAGATTTATGAGGGTATATATTGTGTTCTAATTCAGCGTACAAACCAACAAAACAAAATTACACATTCAAAAAAAGTAATAAATACTTGCGTATTTAAGTAAAAAGTTGTACCTTTGCGCACTATTTGTATCACCACATCGCAACCATCTTAAAATTATGCAAAGTATAGAAGTAAATAAACTCATCTTTGATGAGTATTTATCTGCAGAAAAAATTGCAGAATTAGTAAACAATGTTGCCGATCGCATCAACAATGATTATGCAGGAAAAGAGCCATTATTCATCTGCGTATTGAATGGTGCATTTATGTATGCATCTGATTTATTCAAACGCATCAATTTGCCTGCAGAAATAACTTTTGTTAGACTAAAATCGTACGAAGGAACAGCTACTACAGGAGAAGTTAAGATGCTAACTCCCTTATCAGTGGATATTAAAGATCGTGACATCATTGTGGTAGAAGATATTGTGGATACTGGTTTGACTATGCACGGATTTATGCATCAATTGCGCAATATGGGTGCCAATTCAGTAGAGTTAACATCATTCTTATTCAAACCAGAAGCTCTAAAATACGCAGATGCTACTCCAAAGTATATAGGACTAGAAATTCCAACCAAATTTGTGTTAGGATACGGTCTAGATTATGATGAAAAGGGACGAAATCTACCTGCATTGTACGCATTGCGCGCTACCGAATAATCAAGTTAAAAACAAAGAATTATGATAGAACGAATTAAAAACATAGGTGAGTACTTTATGCTCATGGGTCGTGTATGGCGTATGCCAGATAGATGGCGTATGTTTTGGCGACAGATGAGTAAAGAGATGGAGAAACAAGGTCTAGAATCTATTTTAATCACATTGATTGTAAGTGTGTTTATGGGAGCTATTATGACCTTGCAAACCAAATTGAACACAGAAAATCCACTATTGCCAGCCTACTCTACTGGTTTGGTAACTCGTGACTGTATCCTATTGGAGTTTTCAAGTACAATTTTGTGTTTACTATTAGCAGGTAAGGTGGGCAGTAATATTGCATCCGAGATAGGCACCATGCGTATAACTGAGCAGATAGATGCTATGGAGATAATGGGTGTAAACTCTGCTAACTATTTGATTTTGCCAAAAGTAGTGGCATTTATGGTAATGATGCCATTGCTAGTAACCTTATCCATGTTTATGGGTCTGTTAGGTGGTTACGGAATTAGCGCCATAACTAGTGTACTACCAGTATCAGAATATTTGCTAGGAATACAATATGCCTTTATTCCATTCTATGTACTATATTCATACATCAAGACTGTGGTCTTTGCCTTTGTTATTGCCAGTATGGCATCATACTATGGCTACTACGCTCGTGGTGGAGCATTGGAAGTCGGTAAAGCAAGTACAAAAGCGGTAGTTAATAGTAGTATCGTAATTTTGTTGTTAGATGTAGTATTAACCAATTTGATGCTGAATTAGTTATGATACAAGTTAAGGATGTAGTAAAAAGTTTTGATGGAAATGTGGTTTTGAATCATGTTTCTGCTGACTTTGAAGATGGAAAAGTAAATATGATTATCGGTCAATCTGGTTCCGGAAAAACCGTATTGATGAAATCGATGATTGGTTTGCACCAAATCAATGAGGGTGAGATTATTTTTGACACCAGCGATGGCAAACAACAGAATCTAGCGGCTATGACCGAGAAAGAGGTTCGTAGACTACACAGAGAGGTAGGAATGTTGTTTCAGGGTGCCGCTCTATTTGATAGTATGACTGTACAAGAAAATGTAATGTACCCATTGGAAATGTTTTCTGACATGAGCAACAAAGAGATGGTAGCACGCGCCCGTTTCTGTTTAGAGCGTGTGAATATGCCAGAGCGTTCCTTTGGATTGATGCCAAGCGAGATTAGTGGAGGTATGCAAAAACGAGTAGCCATCGCTAGAGCTATCGCGTTGAATCCGAGATATTTATTCTGCGACGAGCCTAACTCTGGTCTAGATCCACGAACTAGTTTGGTTATTGACAAACTGATTCAGGATATTACACAAGAATATAATATTTGTACTATTGTGAACAGCCACGATATGAACTCCATTATGGAGATTGGCGATAATATTGTATTCTTGCGCAACGGAGTAAAAGAATGGCAAGGAAGCAGACATGAAATATTCCATGCAGATAATGAGGCATTGAACGATTTTGTGTTTGCTAGCGAATTGTTTAAAAAGGTAAAATCAGCAAACGGATGAAACGATTAATTTGCATATTGACTATTTGCTGCATAGCATGTAGTATGTGGGCACAAAACCGCCCTGCACGCGTACCTGCCTACCAAGGAGTCATCGAACGAGTGCAACCTAATGGAGATACCATATATGTACGCTTACACGGGGATGAACGCAACCATTGGATGACACTAGAGGATGGAGTAACTTTAGTGCAAGAAAACAAAAAAGGTTATATTTGCTACGCCAAGAAAAAGAAAAACGGACAAATCGTAGCCACACGAAGAAAAGTAAAACAACTAAAAAAATAAATATGAAAAAAATTTTTACAACAACGCTATCTATTCTATGCGCCGTTGCTATTTTGGCAGTACCTGCACGCAAAACTGGTATTGCATTCACACAACCTGATGGTAGTGAGATCATAGTACATCAACATGGAGATGAGCATTTTCATTGGCAGACCAACGAGAAAGGCGAGTGGATAGAATTGAGAAATGACGGGTTCTTCCATGTAGTTGAAGCCATGACTAACGAGCAAATAGAAGCTAAGCGAGCGCAGTCTATTCGTCGAGCTCAACATGCGGCGTATCCGTTGAATGTAGCACCCAGAGGATTGGTGATCTTGGTTAATTTTGCAGATGTTGCTTTCGAAACAGAGAAAGCAGAAATGGATAGTATGTTGGTAGGAGAAAATTACACCCGTAACTACTCATATTCCTATAAAGGAAAGACATACAACATAAATTCACAAGGTTCAGCACGCCAGTATTTTCAAGACGCATCTAATGGACAATACAATCCACAGTTTGATGTGATTGGCCCTGTGACCATTAGCAACAACATGTCCTATTACGGCAAGAATGATAGCTATGGTAACGACATGTACCCAGACAAGATGGTCAGCGAGGCATGTAAGTTAGCGGACACAGAATTTGAGGTAGACTTTACCCAATATGACAACGATAATGATGGATATGTGGATTTTGTGTTTGTTGTTTATGCTGGTTATGGCGAAGCCGATGGTGGTGCAAGCACCACTATTTGGCCACACTCATGGAATTTGCTAGCGGCAGGTACACAATGCAAAGTGGATGGTAAAACCGTAGACTTGTACGCTTGCGGTAATGAGTTGGACTATTATTCCAAGAAGCACACAGGTATCGGTACTTTCTGCCACGAGTTTAGCCATGT
>JAFZEQ010000010.1 GCA_017560605.1 Paludibacteraceae bacterium | reverse complement strand
GGTTTCTACACGATCAAAGCAACCCATTTCAATGATAACAGGCGCAATTTTAGCCAACTGGTCTTTGCGTGGCACATATTTACCACTACTCTGCCACATGTCACGATAGACGAGGGAGAATTGAATTTCTTTTTTAGCCATGATATGTTTTAAAGTTTTAAAAGTTCTAGAAGTTTTAAGCGCAGCAAAGCTGCTGTCTAAACATTGTAGTTCAAACCGGCTACAAAGGTAATAAAAAAAACACAGGTATGCAAGAAATTGAAGGTTTTTTTTATAATCTTTATATTTTTCATATAAAATTTGCATAATTCAGTTTTTTTAACTAACTTTGCACCGCAAAATTTCGGCTCACATGAAAAAGATTATTCTAGCCACTGCGGTGGTAGTTACATTGCTATGTAGTAATACAGCAAATGCCAAGCCAACGAATGTGATTTATCTGATTGGCGACGGTATGGGTTTTGGTGCGGTATCATCATTGCTACTGACCTGCGACGAGCAGACAGGTTTTGAGATGGCACCCGTGATTGGACTAAACGAGACCTGCTCGGCAAATAACTATGTAACCGACTCGCCTGCGGGCGGTACAGCCTTAGCAACTGGTACGCGCACATGCAATGGCTTTCTGGGTGTAGGACCAGACAGCGCGCAACTAGAGAGCATACTGAAGAAAGCACAAAAAATGGGAAAGAAGACGGGTATTGTAGTGAATACTACATTGACCGAAGCTACCCCTGGTGCATTCTATGCAGGAGTAACCTCACGCAAGGAGAGTTATACGATAGCTAAGCAGTTTACCGAGAGCGGCGTGGATGTGGCTATTGGCGCTGGACTGACGGCCTTTATCAATCGTCCTGATAGTGTAGATTTGACCGAAGTTTTGATCAATAAAGGTTACAACGTTTATTTAGACTGGCGAAGTGTAATTAACACAAAATCAGAAAAATTCGTAGGTATATTGCAAATGAGCGATGTGCATCGCCGCAACAAACCAACCACCAAAACTGCAGGTGCAGCAGATGGTGCAGAAGTATGCTTGGCAGCACAGTTAGCCGCATCGGGAGATGTGAACGACACAACTCGTTTTTCAGAGCCTGATTTATATCTAGAAAAAGCAAGTATAAAAGCTATTGAACAACTATCACAAAATGCGCCCAAAGGCTTCTTTTTGATAATTGAAAGCGCCATTATCGACGGTTACGGACACAATAATGATGCCGAGGGTATGATAGCTGAAATGCAAGAATTTAATCGCACACTCAAAGCTTTGATTGCATATGTCAATAAACATCCTAACACCTTATTAATAGTAACAGCAGACCATGAGACAGGTGGCACAGCAGTAAGTTATAAATCGCACCCAGTTAACCAACCAGAAGGTATGCAGCTTAGTTTTAGCACCAAAGGTCACAGCGGAACAGTAGTACCAATATTTGCATACGGTAAAGGATCTAAAAAATTTGCTGGAATATTTAAAAACAAAGAAATTCCTGAAATTATAGAATCTATAATGAAATAAATTTATCATACATATTTCAAGCCCAAGGTCAATGACTTTTGGGGCTTATTATTGGATAGATTGACAGATGAAATTTACAATTAAAAAAAAATAGTATTTTTTCTTGCGTATATTTATTTTTTTTACTACCTTTGCACCCCGAAATAAAATAATTTAGAATTTTGAATTTTGAATTAAGATATCTATGAATTTCGGAACTCCCCTTACCTCTGTGGCTACTAAGGCATTATTGCTAGGAAGTGGCGAATTAGGCAAAGAAGTTGCCCTAGAGTTACAACGCTATGGCGTGGAAGTAATTGCGTGCGATAAGTACGCTAACGCTCCGGCTATGCAAGTGGCGCATCGTTGTCATGTATTCAATATGTTGGATGGCGCTACTCTCCGCCAAGTAATAGAGACAGAGCAACCAAGTATGATTATCCCTGAAGTAGAAGCTATTGCTACCCCTACTCTCGTCGAATTAGAAAAAGAAGGCTACCGCGTTATCCCCACGGCTAACGCGGCTTTTTTAACTATGAACCGAGAGGCTATTCGTCGTATGGCGGCTGAAAAGTTGGGTTTGCCTACCGCTCGATACAAGTTTGCAGACACCCATGAAGAGTACTTGCAAGCTATCGAAGAGATCGGTATCCCATGCGTAGTGAAGCCTATCATGTCGTCTTCTGGTCATGGTCAATCGACTGTGAAGAGTGAAGAGGATGTAGAGCCAGCATGGACAGAATCACAAATGGGTGGTCGTGCAGGCGCTGGTCGCGTGATCGTAGAAGGCTTTGTACATTTCGATTATGAGATCACTCTATTGACCGTGCGTCATGCAGGTGGAACAACCTTCCTCAAGCCAATTGGTCACCACCAAGTGGATGGCGACTATCGTGAGTCATGGCAGCCACAAGCGATGACCGATGCGGCATTGGCACAAGCAGAGGATATTGCCAAGAAAGTGACAGATGCCTTGGGTGGATATGGTATCTTTGGCGTAGAGATGTTTGTAGAGGGAGATAATGTAATCTTCTCAGAGGTTAGTCCTCGTCCACATGATACCGGTATGGTGACAATGATCTCGCAAGACTTGTCAGAGTTTGCATTGCACGCTAGTGCCGTATTGGGTATGCCAATCCCAGAGGTACGTTTCTTCGGTGCAAGTGCATCGAAAGCCATCGTGGTAGAAGGTGACGCTACAGAGGTAGTGTTCAGCGGCGTGGAAGAGGCGTTGGCTATACCAGGCGTACAAGTACGATTCTTTGGTAAACCAGAAGTACACGGACACCGCCGTTATGGTGTAGTGCTAGCAACTGATGAGACCACAGAGAAAGCAGTAGAGAAAGCCATCAAGGCATTTAACTGCATCAAAGTCGCAGGCGACTTGAAGACAGTATAAAGATCGGCTACGCCTGGAGACTACAGCGAAGCGAACTACAGTGTAGCGATAGCGAAACGAACTAAATAAAATACAATATATGATTGAACGTTACAGCCGCGCAGTAATGCGCAACATTTGGACAGAAGAGAATAAGTTTCGTGCTTATCTCGAAGTAGAAATCCTTGCTGC
>JAFZEQ010000068.1 GCA_017560605.1 Paludibacteraceae bacterium | reverse complement strand
CCCAAAGCGAAGGCCAATACAGGCACACCTAATGTATTAAGTACCAAGGCCAAAATAGCGCCTGCAAGATAGAGCATCCAAGGTGCGCCTTGACCACTCATCAATGGTTCGATAACCGCAGCCATCGCGTTGGCTTGAGGTGCTACAAGGGCGTTGTCGCCTACAAAACCGTATGTCTTATTCAAAATAATCATCACACCACCTACGGTAGCTGCACTCACGAGCGTACCGAGGAACTTCCAAGTCTCTTGTTTGCGAGGAGTGGTACCAATCCAGTAACCGATCTTGAGGTCGGTAATAAAACCACCTGCCATAGACAAGGCGGTACAAACCACACCACCAATAACCATAGCGCCTACCATACCGCTTGCGCCCTTCATACCAACTGATACGAAGATTACAGATGCGATAATAAGAGTCATCAAGGTCATACCGCTGACAGGGTTGCTACCCACGATAGCTATCGCGTTAGCTGCCACAGTGGTAAAGAGGAAAGCTATCACAGCTACGACCAAGAAAGCTACCAAGGCTTGCCAGATATTACCCAACACACCGATCCAGAAGAAAACCAAAGTCACGAGCAAAGCTACCGCAATAGCCAAAACGATGAACTTCATACTGAGATCTCTCTCTGTACGGAGCGAGGCAGTAATAACTGCTTTACCCTTGCCACCGAGCTCTTTGCCTGCCAATCCAACAGCAGATTTGATAACGCCCCAGCTCTTAACAATACCGATAAGACCAGCCATAGCGATGGCACCAATACCGATATTACGACCATAATCCTTGAACATTAAGTCAGGATCCATAGCCTCCATACCAGGTATACTACCAAGCATCGGAAGCAATACCCACCACACGAAGAATGAACCCGCGCAGATAACAGCAGCATACTTCAAGCCAATGATATAACCCAAACCAAGTACCGCAGCAGAGGTGTTGATAGAGAAAACGAGTTTGAATTTAGCTGCAAGCGCTTCGCCCCAACCTATCATACGGGTTGTAAGTTGCTCGGTCCATAGACCAAAAGTAGAGACAGCAAAATCATACAAACCTCCGATTCCAGCGGCCCAAATGAGGGGTTTAGCCTGATTGCCACTTCCTTCACCTGATACAAGCACCTGGGTGGTAGCAGTAGCCTCAGGGAATGGATATTCGCCGTGCTTCTCTTGTACAAAATATTTACGGAAAGGAATGAGGAACAATATACCCAAGCAACCACCAAGCAAGGATGACAAGAAGACTTGCATGAAGTTGACAGTGATCTCTGGATACTTGGCCTGTAAGATGTAAAGTGCTGGTAATGTAAAGATAGCACCTGCTACAATAACACCAGAAGAAGCTCCGATAGATTGAATGATAACATTCTCACCAAGGGCGTTCTTCCGTTTCATAGCCGAAGATAGACCTACGGCAATGATAGCAATAGGAATAGCAGCTTCGAATACTTGACCTACCTTGAGACCAAGATAAGCTGCAGCTGCTGAAAAGATAATAGCCATAACTACACCCATAATCACACTGTAAGGAGTGATTTCGGGGTACGAATTTTGTGGTTTGAGAATAGGCTCGTAGTGCTCTCCTGGTTTGAGAGGACGCGAAGCATTCTCAGGAAGTTGAATTTTTTCTTTGTTTTCCATACCTTAAAATTATAAAAAATAATGTGCAAAGGTACGACAAATATTGGATATATGCAAGAAAAATGCAGAAAGTTTTGTCAAACCTTGCGTATATTCAAAAAAATGCGTACCTTTGCAGCGATTTTAAAATTAGGAATTTTATGTTAAAGGATATTTTATCAATTACAGGAAAACCAGGACTCTATAAGCTAGTGAATCGTGGTAACAATATGTTGATTGTTGAATCATTGTTGGACGGCAAGCGCATACCTACATATGCTCGTGATAAAGTCGTTTCTCTTGGTGAAATCTCAATGTACACTATGGGTGATGATATCGCACTTAGCGAAGTATTGACCAAGTTGGGCGAGAAAGAGGGTTTGAAAGTAGCTTCTATTGATCCTAAGAAGGCTGATAACGATGAATTGCGCGATTTCTTCGGAGAAGTATTGCCTGATTTTGACCGCGACCGCGTATATCCAAGCGATATCCGAAAGTTGGTACAATGGTACAATATCCTTATTGGCGCTGGTATTACCGATTTCACCGTAGAAGAAGGTGACGGGGTTCCCGTAGAGGAAGTAAAGCAAGAGGTTAAGAAACCTGCACCAAAGCAACAAGTTAAAACACAAAAAGCCGCCGCTACATCAGCACGTACAGGCGTTGGCTCTAAAAAAGGTTGATCCTTCAGGATATCATCAATATCATAGAATCTGTAGCTCCCTTGAGTTACCAAGAGGATTGGGATAATTCGGGACTGCAGGTGGGTGATCGCAATGCAGAAGTGAATGCGGCATTGTTGACGGTAGATGTAACAGAATCTGTCGTCGATGAAGCTATTTCTCTGGGTTGCGATTTGATCGTATCTCATCACCCATTATTATTCCGCGGACTAAAACAAATAACTGGTGCTACACCACAAGAGCGCTGCGTTCTAAAGGCTATTCAGCATAATATTGCCATCTACTCTGCCCATACCTCTATGGACAGTTGGTTGCATGGAGTAAGTGGAAGAATGGCAGAGAAATTGGGCATAAAATCGTATCGCATCTTGTCCGAAAACCAAGATAATGTAGGTTTGGGCGTTATTGGAATGTTGCCAGAGCCTATGAGCGTACACGAGTGGGTGGCACATGTAGCAAAAGTGTTTGGCATAGAAGGTGCTGGTTTGCGCTATGTAGAAGGCAAACACAACCAAGTGCAAACCATTGCGATCTGCGGTGGAGCAGGAGCTGATCTAGTAGAAGAGGCAATAAAACAAAGTGCAGACGCATTTATATCTGCGGATTTCAAATACCACGAGTTGCAAGCAGCTTTTAGACAAATAACTGTAGTGGATATGGATCATTGGGTTAGCGAACAATACACAAGAGAAATATTTGAAGAATTACTCTCTCAACATATTAAGACTTATGTTGCTCAATCAGACATTAGTCCCATAAAATATTGGAAATAACGAAATAAAAACATAAATTATTATGGCAAAGAAAGAAGAACAAATCATGAGCGTTGAAGACAAATTGCGCGCATTGTACGAATTGCAAACAGTTGACACCAAGATCGACGAGTTGCGTATTCTTGCTGGTGAGTTGCCACAAGAAGTAAAAGACATGAGTGACGAGGTTGAAGGTCTCAAAACTCGCCTTGTAAACATTGAGAACAACATTAAAGAATGCGAAACTGGTATTTCTGAACACCGTGTACGCATTGAGAACGCTAATGCAGCTATCTCTCGCTACAAAGAGCAACAAAACAATGTTCGCAACAACCGCGAGTACGATAACCTAACCAAGGAGATTGAGTATCAAGAATTGGATATCGAGGCTTCACAACGTAAAATTCGCAATTTTACTAGTGAACTAGAGACATACCAATCAGACAAAACCAAGACTATCACAGACATTGAGGATCGTACAGTTGATTTGAATCAAAAACGCAACGAGCTAGATGCCATTTTGTCAGAGACAAAAGAGCAAACTGAGAAATTAATGCTCCGTGCAGCTGATCTAGAGAAACACATTGAGGATCGTCTTGTAACCGCTTTCCATCGTATTAGAAAAAATGCACACAATGGGTTAGCTGTTGTTAAAGTAGAGCGCGATAGTTGCGGTGGTTGCCACAGCAAGATCCCTGCACAACGCCAATTGGATATTCGTTTACGCAAAAAAATCATCGTTTGCGAGTTGTGCGGTCGTATCCTGGTTGACGCAGAAATCGACGAGAAGAAAAAATAAGATATTAGCAGGAGTTATCCGGCTAATGGACCAAAAGAAAAGCAGCACCGAAAGGATGCTGCTTTTTGTATTGAATAAGATGATCTTATTTCAAACCTGCTTCTACTTGCTCGCGAACATAAGTCATCGCTTCATTTATATCTGCAAATTGAGACAAATCAATAGGCTCTCCTATATGAAGCGAAGTACTAGCTTTGGGATTAACAAATAGCTGTTTGGCTGGCATGGCCTGATGAAATCCTTTTAATGTAATAGGAACAACCGGAAGATTGAGATCCATCGCGATCTTAAATGCTCCTTGTTTGAAACGACCGATCTCACCGGTTTTGGTACGTGTTCCTTCAGGGAAAATAACAGTTGATATGCCATCTACTAACTCGGCTTTGATATGCTCCATACTTTGAAGCGCAGCACGTGGATTGCTACGATCTACAAAAATATGTCCAGCCACTTTGCATGCTGTTCCTACAAATGGCACCCTGCGTATCTCCTTCTTCATCAACCATTTGAAGTTGTTAGGCAACCAGCCATACACTGCAAAAGCATCCAAGAATGATTGATGATTAGAAACAAAAACATAAGATTGTTTAGGATCAACATTTTTTTGCCCAGTAACTTTAATTGGTACTAGTAAGAACCAAAGGACACTTCTCGCCCACATCACTTGCACGGTACGAGGCGCTTTACCATTTTTCCAAGGGAAACATAAGATTGTGAAAAGTGCTGTGAAAAGTGTAGCAACAATCACTAGCGGAAAACCAATTAAAAATTGGTATAAAATATACAAAACTTTCATATATCGTGTCAGTTAGAATTTCAATTTATGCATGAATCCTCTATAAAGAGCACATATTCGTCTAATCTCATCCCATGTTTCATCAGGAAGCTTGGTTCCTACTATTTCAACAATACGACCGGCTGCTATCGTACCGATTTCACCGCACCTTCTCAAGTCAAATCCATCGGATAAGGCATGCAAGAATCCACCAGCATACAGATCACCTGCACCTGTAGAATCCAAACAAGATGATGTAATTGCTCCTATGTGATGCAATTGCGCTCCTTGACGTACATATGAACCACGCTTTCCAACCTTAACAATTGCGATATCGCACTGTTGTGCAATATTCTCAACGGCCTCTTCAGGATTTAGATGGGTATAAGCAAATGACTCATCCTCATTAGCAAATACAATATCTACATATTTATATATAAGGTCTTTTAGAAATTGGTGATTTTCATTAACAACATTGTAGCTTGCTAGATCCAAAGAAACTGTACATCCTTGTTCCTTAGCCGTTCTTAAAGCAGTTTCAATTAGATTATGATCCTGCACAAGATAACCCTCAACATGACATATATCATACCCAATAAATATTTCTTTGGTTATATCCTCTGCTTTCATATCAGCAGCAGCCCCTAAATAGGTACAGAAGGTTCGCTCGCCATCTGGTGTGATAAGTACAATACAACAACCCGACATTAAAGATGATGTTAAAAGTTGAGGTTGTACATTATTTTTTAGTAGATCCTCATGATAAAAACGTCCAACTTCATCGTTACCTATTTTTCCAATAAAAGCAGCTTTTCCGCCAAGTTGAGCAACTGTAGCTACTGTATTAGAGGCACTTCCACCTGCCACCAATTTTTTACGTACTGAAGCAAACTTGTTCTGAAGTTGTTCAAATTGCTCAGCATTGATAAGATTCATACTTCCCTTGGGGAATCCAATCTCTCGGAGGTCACCTTCAGAAATTTGAAGCAAGATATCTGTCAATGCGTTACCTAAACCTAAAATTTTCTTCATTTTTATGATTTTTAGTGTAAAATTAACTAATTTTTAGGGGTAAAATCAAATTTTTTTGCAAAGATAGTAATTTTTTTTTGAAAAAACTTGCTCATATCAAAAAAAAGCAGTACTTTTGCACCCGCAATCGAAAAACAACGAGTTTCGTTTGTAAAAAAATAATGCTTCCTTAGCTCAGTCGGTTAGAGCATCTGACTGTTAATCAGGGGGTCCAAGGTTCAAGTCCTTGAGGGAGCGCGAGTGTGATAGTCAAAAGCTATCACACTTTTTTTATTAAAAAAAAATAGCAGGTATTGGAAATATCAAAAAAAAGTTGTACCTTTGCGCGATTTTATAGATAACTAACATTTTTGACTAAAAATCATCCTGTTTTTTACTTAATCGGGGGATAATAAACATAATTAGAAAAAATAAGTATAACAATAAATTAATTTTTACTAAAAGAATGGGACTTTTTTCGTTCACACAAGAAATTGCTATTGACTTAGGAACAGCCAATACTATCATTATGTGCGATGATAAGGTTGTGGTTGATGAACCTTCAGTTGTTGCAATTAGTAGCACAGACAGAAAAATGGTGGCAGTTGGACGCAAAGCACAACAAATGATCGGTAAAGGAGGTACATTGATCCACACTGTACGTCCATTGCGTGATGGTGTGATTGCTGACTTCTACGCATGTGAAATGATGATTCGTGGTATGATTAAGATGATTCCCAAGCAGAATCGTCTATTCAGCCCTAATATTCGTATGGTTGTATGTATACCTTCAGGTAGTACAGAGGTAGAAATCCGTGCGGTTCGCGACAGTTCTGAGCACGCAGGAGGTAGAGATGTTTATATGATCTACGAACCTATGGCAGCTGCAATAGGTATGGGTATCGATGTTGAGAGCCCAGAAGGCTGTATGGTTGTAGATATAGGTGGTGGTACAACTGAGATTGCCGTTATTTCTCTCGGTGGAATCGTTGCTAACAAATCCATTAAAGTGGCTGGTGACGACTTAAACGCAGATATCGTAGACTACATGAGCCGCATGCATAACCTGCGTATTGACGAGCCAACAGCTGAACGCATTAAAATGCAAGTAGGATCAGCTCTTCCTGAACTTGAAGATGCTCCAGAGGATTATATGGTAATTGGTCCTAACAAGGTAACTGCACTACCTATGCAAGTTCCAATTAGTTATCAAGAAATTGCACACTGTTTGGAAAAGAGTATCGCTAAAATTGAAAGCGCTATTCTACAAGCATTGGAAGCAACTCCACCTGAGTTGTACGCAGATATTGTTAAACGCGGTATTTACTTAACTGGTGGTGGTGCTCAATTGCATGGCCTAAGTAAACGCTTAACAGACAAGATCACCATTCCGTTCCATGTAGCAGAAGATCCATTGCACGCAGTTGCTCGTGGTACAGGAGTAGCATTGAAGAATGTTAATAACTTTGGATTCTTGATACGATAAATGCGAAATCTACTAGATTTTCTATTACGCTTTAACAACTTCCTAATATTCATCATATTGGAAGTTGTTGCGTTTATACTGATAGGCAGCACACATGAATATCAGAAAAGTACCATATGGTCTAGCTTAAATAGCATCGTTGCTGAAAGTAACAATGCTAAGTCATCTTTTACCGAGTATCTATCTTTACGTGACAATAATACTGCATTAGCTGAGGAAAATGCTATGCTAAAAACTCAAATTATGCAGTTACAAAACGATAGAGAATGGATGATCGAGAGAGATAGTCAATATGTGTATAGCCACCTAGATTGGCAATACATCCCAGCTAAAATAGTAGATATTAGTACCAATAAGCAACACAACTATATTACTATCAACAAAGGAACACGCGACGGAATAGAAAAGGATATGGGTGTAATTTGCGCCGACGGATTGGTAGGTATAGTAAGTACGGTTTCTGAAAAATATGCCTTAGTTGTCCCACTTATTCATACAGATATAAGTGTGAGCGCTAAAATCAAACGAAGTGGACAAATAGGTGGCACTAAATGGAACGGACGCAATTACCAGTACATTAATTTAACAGATATTGCTAGACATATCTCTGTTAAAAAGGGAGATACAATAGAAACTAGCGGACTAACATCTGTATTTCCAGAAGGCATATTAATTGGTATAGTTAATAAAACTGAATTGAAAAAAACCGACGACTATCACTCAACATCAATTGAATTAAGTACAGATTATAGATCTCTAAAATATGTGCAAGTATTGCACAATGTGAATAGAGAATACCAAGATAGTATTTATTATGGAATGGATTAAGCTCGTACTAAAATCAATAATCATTGTCTTACTGCAAGTTATACTATTTGATCGCCTCCAAATACAAGGATGGGGGTATCCTATGGTATATATTTTATTGCTATTAAACCTACCAGTCCAAATCCCTAGATGGGTAGAAGTTTTAATAGGTGCTGTAGTAGGTGTAATCATTGATGTATGCAACAACTCAATAGGTGTGCATATGGCCGCCTGCACAGCCATAAGTTTTATTAGACCTATTTTACTAAAACATACTGTAACAGATGTTGAACGTATAAAAGGTGAAATTTGCAGCGCTAGTATAGGTCGTGCAGAATACATTAAATCTGTGATTCTGATGACATTATTCCACCATTTGATGATTTTTTGTTTAGAGGCATGGAGTCTTCATAACTGGTGGTTATTAATCTTGCAAACCATTTTTAGTAGCATCCTAACCATACTAGTATTGCTAGGATATGATATGCTTAAATAAATATGATTAACGATCAATATTATAATCGTAAACATATAATAGCTGGTATTGCTATTGTCATCATATTGGTGTATATTATACGCCTTTTTTCGTTGCAAATTATTGATCAGTCGACCAAAGAAAAAGCTGCTAATAATGCACAGTTGCGTCAAACTATATATCCAGCACGCGGATTAATATACGACCGCAACGGAGAACTTTTGGTATCTAATCAACCTATTTACGAAGTAACTATGATTGTCAAAGAGCAAAAAAATGGCTTTGACACAGTAGGTTTTTGTAATGCACTGCATATAGATACGACAGAGTTCGTAACGCGAATGCAAAATATAACAGATCCCAAGAAGAATCGTGGATATTCTCCATACAAACCACAAGTTTTTATTCAAAACTTACAACAAAAAGACATTGCACAATTACAACAAGAAAAATACAAATATCCTGGTATTGATATTCGACTGAGAACTGTTCGTGACTACACTTATCCGATTGCATCACACATCCTAGGAGGCGTAGGCAAAGTGAATTATAATGACATTGAGAATGACCCATATTATACCGCCGATGATTACTCTGGTAGAGAAGGTATAGAATTAACCTATGAGAAGCAACTTCGTGGTGTAAAAGGCGTAGAGATTTTGATGCGAGATGCTAGAGGAATTATTCAAGGCAAATTCCAAAATGGAGAGCTAGATAAAGAGGCTAAAACTGGTGTTGACCTTCATTTAAGTATTGATAGGGCTACTCAAGAGGTTGCAGAACAACTATTCAAGGGCAAAATAGGTAGTTTAGTTGCTATAGAACCTAAAACAGGAGAAATTTTAGCGATGGTTAGTGCTCCATATTGGGATCCACGTAAATTAGTGGGTAATGAGCGCTCAGAAAGTTACCAAGAACTACTTGAAAATAAAAGCAAACCTTTGATAAATCGCGCAATTCAAGCACAATATTCGCCTGGATCCACATTTAAAATATTACAAGCATTAATCGGCCTACAAATGGGAGTGATAACACCAGAAACATTATATCCATGCTCTGGTAGAGAATCTACACCTATTAAATGTACACACAGTCACAATAATGCAGTTGATTTGCACGAAGGTATTGCACAAAGTTGTAACCCTTATTTCTGGGCACTATTCCGAGATTTGTTGCAAAAAGACGGTTACCAAGATAACCATATTGCGTTTAAAAACCATTTTAAAACATGGAGAGATATGGTAATCAGCTTTGGATTAGGCGATAGATTTGCTAATACAGATATACGTAACCAAGCCAAAGGATATGTGCCAACGGTAGACTTTTATAATAAATCATATGGAAGCAAAGGTTGGAAAGCAGTTACTATACGTTCACTAGCCATAGGACAAGGAGAGCTATTAGTAACACCATTACAACTAGCTAACCAGGTAGCCGCTATTGCAAACAAAGGATACTATATTACTCCTCACTTCAATAGACATGATTCTATGAAACTTAATGTACATCAAACATTGATAGACAAGAAACATTTTGACGTTGTACATCAAGGTATGCTAGAAGTTATGTTAACTGGTACGGGTAAATCATACAATGTTCCAGAATTATTTATTTGTGGTAAAACAGGAACCGTACAAAACCCTCATGGTAAGGATCACGCATTGTTTATTGGATTTGCTCCAATGGATGATCCTAAGATAGCCGTAGCAGTAGCCGTTGAAAACGCAGGATTTGGCTCTACATGGGCTTGTCCGATAGCAACATTAGTTATGGAACAATATTTGACTGGAAGTATCAACAGAACCGAATTATTTAATCGCCTTGCAACTACTAGTTTAATAGCACAGTAATATGAGTAAAAATAGAAATATACTATCTGGTTTAGACTGGTGGACAATAGGATTGTTCCTAGCTATCTCCTTATTCGGATGGCTTAATATATATGGATCTAGTTTTACATTTGAGCAAACCGATATATGGGACTTTTCACATCGTGCAGGCAAACAATTTGTGTGGATTATCACAGCAATGGTACTAGGAACTATCATTCTTGTGATAGAAGAAAAGGCCTATGATATTCTAGGATATATATTCTATGGTGCAATGATATTCTTATTGCTCATAACGCCAATTCTAGCACGAGATATCAAAGGTTCATTATCATGGATCAATATTGGTCCTGTAAGCTTACAACCTGCCGAATTTGCCAAATGTTTTACTGCCATAGCTATTGCCAAATATATGAGTCAATATGGCTATAAAGTACGCGATTTGAAGGACTTACTTATACCATTTATTTTGATGGGTGTCCCTACCCTAATCATTATGGTGGCTCAACGAGAAACAGGATCAGCTTTGGTTTTTCTATCATTTTTACTCGTTTTCTACCGCCAAGGAATGTCCGGATACATTCTACTATGGGGAGTTATAAGTATCATTCTATTCGTTTTAGTAATACGATTTTGTGAACTTGCAGTGCCTTGGGGAGTAGGTAATGTAGGCATTTTAGTTAGTACATTCATAATAGAAGCTATCGTTATTGGTCTGCTCATTATTAAAGTTAAAGACAAACGAGCTGTATTGATGGTAGCTGCTAGTATCGTATTCTCGTTTGCTGTTGGATTAATTCTCAATATATGGTTTACTGTCAACTTTAATTATATTAGTTTAGGTAGCCTATTACTAAGTAGTATTGCATTACTTATTCTACTAATTAAACAACGAAAACAACCAATAATGTGGATACTGATTTTTGTAATCATAGAAACAATATTGTGCCAAGGCTTTGATGTAGCCTTTCACAAAATACTACAACCACACCAACGGACACGTATAGAAGTGCTTCTAGGCACCAAAGATGACCCTACAGGAGCAGGATATAATGTCAACCAATCACTTATTGCAATAGGCTCCGGACAATTTGCAGGCAAAGGGTGGACTAAGGGTACACAAACAACATTAAAGTTCGTTCCAGAGCAAGATACAGACTTTATCTTTTGTACTGTAGGAGAAGAATGGGGATTTGTTGGATCTGCAGGTCTCTTACTACTATATTTAGCATTAATTCTACGCATTTTATTCCTAGCCGAAAGACAACGGGATCAATTTAGTATGATATATGCTTACTGCGTCGCCAGTATACTACTATTCCACGTAACTATAAATATAGGTATGGTATTAGGATTATTACCTGTAATTGGTATTCCATTACCATTTTTTAGCTACGGTGGATCATCGCTATGGGGCTTTACAATACTATTATTTATCCTGCTACGACTAGATGCTGCACGCGTAAACAAACTTCACGCGTAATTTAGAGATGGCTGAACATAATATTATTGGTAATATAGGCGAAGAAATAGCTTGCCAGATAATGCGCAAGAAGGGTTATCGCGTAATAGAAACCAATTGGCGCTTTGGGCATTTAGAGATGGATATAATAGCCTCAAACAAGAAAGAAATCATCTTTGTAGAGGTGAAAACACGTACTTCTACCTTCTCTTATAAGCGACCTGAAGAATATGTGGACAACTTAAAGAAAAAGCGTATGGTAGCAGCCGCAAACGCCTATATAAAAATAAAACAAATTGAACTGATACCACGCTTTGATATTATAGGACTGCTAATAAACCCTATTACACGAGAAGTACTAGAAGAAACACATTTAGAAGATGCATTTTATCCGTCCATGCGAACAATACATCGAAACAGCTATAGTGGACAAGGTAAATGGCAACATCGAAATAAAATAATAAGAAAATAAAAAGGCACAACTAACTGATAATATGGAATTTAAGTACGACATCATTGTAGTAGGAGCTGGACATGCGGGCTGTGAAGCAGCTAGTGCAGCTGCTCGTATGGGTAGTCGGACATTACTCATTACAATGGATATGAACAAAATCGGTCAGATGAGTTGTAATCCAGCAGTAGGAGGAATAGCTAAAGGCCAGATTGTCAGGGAAATAGATGCACTGGGAGGACAAATGGGTATAGTAACTGACAAGAGTGCTATACAATTCCGTATGCTCAATCGTAGCAAGGGTCCTGCTATGTGGAGTCCACGTAGCCAAAGTGATCGCAAATGCTTTATCGAAGAGTGGGTTAAAATATTGACTAATACTCCTAACCTTGATATTTGGCAAGATACCGTAATGGAGTTGATCATTAAAGATGGGCAAGTGTATGGAGTTAAGACCCTATTGGGAGTAGAAATGGAGGCAAAGGCTGTTATTTTAACCAATGGCACATTCTTAAACGGTTTACTACACTTTGGCAAAACGCAAATAGAGGGTGGTAGAATAGCAGAACCAAGTAGCTTTGGTATTACAGAACAATTGCGTCAATTGGGCTTTGCTACGGATAGAATGAAGACTGGTACTCCAGCTCGTGTGGATAAAAGAAGCATTGATTTCTCACAAATGACCGAGCAGTTAGGCGATGAAGACAACCACCAATTCTCGTATCTAGACACCGTACAACGTCAACTCAAGCAAATGAGTTGTTGGATTACCTATACCAATGAGCAAACGCATGATGTACTACGTAGTGGATTGGCGGACTCTCCTCTCTACAATGGACAGATTCAAAGTATAGGTCCAAGATACTGTCCAAGTATAGAAACGAAGATAGTGACTTTTGCAGATAAGGATATGCATCAGTTGTTTTTAGAGCCAGAAGGT
>JAFZEQ010000067.1 GCA_017560605.1 Paludibacteraceae bacterium | reverse complement strand
TCTTGATATTTGTTCAAGAGTTGTTGAATATTTTGCTCAAGTTTTTCTAACGATTCCATTAAGTTATTTAGGGTTGGTCATTTTAAAAACTATATCCCACACCTAGACCGAGAATACCTTTAAATTGCACTCTCTCCGCAGGAATACCTTCTTTATCTGCAATCTTCACACCATTATAATATTTAAGAGAAGTAGAGAGTGTCACATTGAGACATTTGAGAAATTGATATGAAATTGCAGCATCCCAATCTACATCGAAATTACCAAAACGACGATTATTGTCGCGATAGCCAATGAAATCACCATTAGCATCCTTCATTTCTGTCTTATCCCATGTATATGGAGTAAAGAGTCCAAGAGAAGTAATAAGTTTGAGATCTTTATAAGTGTAGTTTATTGAACCCTTAAAGGTAAGACCGAGCTCCGCCTTGCAATTTCTATATATCTTATCAAAGGTTCCATCTGCATTTTCCTCTTTACTATACACCCATGTGGCATATTTATCTTGCATTTGTTGACGAAGACCTGGATGTGCATTTTCAACCGCATTACCTACATAAGCTGTTGTGATTTGTCCAGCAACAGGAGATAGATAAAGTGAGAAAATGGAATTGGGTTTCCAATCGATACCGACAGAAACATCAGTATATGAAGGAGAAAGGAACTTTGAAGTGATTGGATCATCAGCACTTGTTCCATCATATGCTTCACCAAAAGCAAATTGGCTTTTAAAACCAGCAGACGCTGCAAGATACCATGCCTTATGGAATTGCCAACCAAATTTGGTCTTAAAATCAATTACATCACTTGATTTTTGAAAAGCATCAGCATCTTGATGAATATACGACATACCATACTCGAGATTAAGGTTTGTTTCCCACGCAAAATCCTTCTCGGAATACAACAAACGAACCTTACCAAATGCAACGCCATTAACATTATTATTACCACCTGCAGCCCAATTGACCAAACCGGTTGCACTAGCATTCAATCCAACAACGCCAGAACATTTCCAAGGAGATGTATTCTCTGTTTCCTGCGCTAATAGAGAGATGGTCAAACATACCATAAAAAGTGATAGAATATATTTCTTCATAGTAAAAATCTTTTATAAAGTTAATAATTAATATTGTGCTAAATCATATACCTGGTCAGCAACCTCGCTGCCAACTATTTTCTCAATAAGACAAAAAGCAAAATCGCTACTCAACCCTGGTCCTTTTGCAGTAATAACATTATGGGATTCAACAACCAAACCACCCACATGACTTTCACCTAAATAATGTTCAAAGCCAGGATAACAAGTAGCTTGTTTGTTTTCTAAAATACCTAATTGACCCAAGACAGCTGGAGCTGCACAAATAGCAGCCAACTGTTTTCCTTCAAGATTATGCTTTACCAACAAGTCACACAAACACTTGTGTTCAATTAAATTAGTAGCACCACCCGGGAGAATTAACATTTCTGCATCGGTAAAATCTACTTGTGCAAAGAGCTTATCTGCCTGCACTGGAATATCGTGTGCACCTTTGACTATAGAATCATCTGACATTGAAACCGTTGTCAGTGCAATATTAGCACGCCTTAATAGATCGATAGTAGTTATTGCCTCTATCTCCTCAAAACCATTATCTAAAAAAATGTAATTCATAAGACATTTAATTAAATTTAAATATATATGTAATTTTTCCTATTTGAGTTCCATCTCCTGGGGTAAACTTAGCTTTTCTAGCCGCGTTAATTGCTAGCTGAAGCGTTTCTGCATCAGACACAGTACTTCCCTTTCCATTTTTAGCACTAATAACATTACCATCTTTGTCAACCACTATACTCACAACGACTTTTCCATCCTGTTGGAATTTCTGCGCTGGCGTTGGAAGATGCTTACAATCTCTGTTAGACAACTCCCAAGTATTTCCGCCCACACTTCCAGAACCCTTTCCTACAGGATTGGCTTTTTTTTGTCCAGCCGAATTGCCTGCATTTCCATTAGCACCACCCGAATTAGTTCCACCAAAAAGTCCTCCCATTTGATTGGCCTTATTGATAGCCTCTTGCTGCCTTGCCTTTTGCTCTGCTAGAAGCTTCTCTTTTTCAAGACGCTGAGCTTCCGCTAATGCTTCTTGCTCTCGTTTTTTGCGAAGTAAAACTTCATACTCTGAACTAGATTGTTGTTCTTTTGTTTTTTTATTCAACGCCAACGACTTCTCGCTATCCTGAACCATTAAATCATTACTAGACGGAGTTACACGAGTAGGCTGTGTTGGCATCTTGGCAACCTGCGGCTGATCATCTGAATCAAGAGAACTAGCATCTTGATTTCCAGCCCCGTCCTCGTCATATCCAAATGTAACTACGATACCTTCATCTTCCACTGGCGCAGAATACCTCAGTTGCAAAAACCACAACAACAAAATCGTAAGTGCCATCAAAAGCACAGTTCCCAACGCAGCTATAATATGGGATTTATATTTTTTCATCACTTTTTGGTCGCAATTACAATTTTCATTTTATTCTGATTAGCTATATCCAAAACATTCACTACTTCTCGATAAGCAATATCTTGGTCAGCATGAAGAGCAATATGCATCGTGCTATCACGATGCTGAATAGTTGTCAAATATGCCTCCAACTGTTCAGAAGGCACAGACACAGGCAACTCGCCATCTAAAGCGACAGAATAATTTCCTAAATTATCAATAAAAACTTTAGCCACAACTTGTTTTGTTGTCGTGTTTGCACGAGACTGTGGTAGATTTATTTTAATATCATTAGGCGAAGACATTGTACTTGCCATCACAAAAAACAGCAACAGCAAAAACATCAAGTCTGTCATAGAAGACATTGCAAAAGTAGCTTCTACCCTATTTCTTCTTTTTAATGCCATATCTTAAAATCCTATGGTAAATACACTGAATTTTCGAACATTAAACAGGCTCGTTCAAAAGATCCATAAACTCCATCGTACGAGATTCTAATTGACGAACAACACGATCTATACGAGATACCAAAAAATTGTATGCGAACATAGCCAAAATACCAACAATCAAACCACCAACAGTTGTTACCATAGCTTGATACATTCCTACAGAAAGAGATGACATTTCGATCACTCCGCCTGAATTTTGAGCCATATTAAAAAATGTTCGGATCATACCCAAAACCGTTCCCAAGAAGCCAAGCATTGGAGCACCAGCCGCAATAGTCGCCATCAAAACTAACCCCTTTTCTAGTTTACCAACCTCCAAGTTACCAACATTTTCAACAGCTACTTGTACATCCTGCATTGGACGTCCAATACGAGTAACACCCTTCTCAATCATACGAGCAGAAGGTGTGTTTTCTCTTACGCACAAATTAATAGCGGACTCGATATTCCCATCTTTGATAAAATCACGAATACGGTCCATAAATGATTTATCTTCTTTAGTTGCCTTTGTGATTACAACCATTCTTTCGATAAACAAATAAATAGCAAAAGCCATCATTAAGGCCAAAACTATCATAATCCATCCACCATATTCTGCCATAGTAAATAAATTGATTGATTCTTGCATAGAAGTCGCTGCACCTGTAGTCATTTCTTGCGGAGCAGCCATACTCATCGACATATTAATGTCTGTTTGAATTTGAAAGAGCATACTGATATTTTTTTATAGTTTCTTGAATTCCAAAATATAACGCGTCAGCAATCAATGCATGACCAATACTAACCTCATCAACCCAAGGAAAAGCATTAACAAAAGCAGCCAAATTGCGCAAATTCAGATCATGTCCTGCATTTAGACCCAACCCCAATTCGCGAGCCTTCTCGGCAGCTGGACGATATAGCTCTATGGCTTGCTGAGGATTTTCATCATACAACTCAGCATAAGGCCCCGTATACAACTCCACGCGGTCTGCACCTGCCTTAGCAGCAAATTCAACCATCAACGGATCAGCATCCACAAAGACCGAAACTCGTATACCTGCTTTTTTAAAAAGCTGTATAATTGCAACTAATTTAGCTTGATGAGCTCGTGTATCCCAACCATGATTACTTGTTAACTGATCTATTGCATCAGGAACAAGAGTCACTTGTTCAGGTTTTATTGACAATACTAGATCTATAAAGCCAGGCTCAGGATTTCCCTCTATATTAAATTCTGTTTTAATTAGAGATTTTAGAGCATATACATCTGCTCTTCGAATATGTCTCTCATCAGGGCGAGGATGAACAGTAATGCCCTCTGCTCCAAACAATTCACAATCCTGTGCAAATTGCTCAACATTAGGTAAATTTCCACCACGAGCATTACGAAGAGTTGCCACTTTATTTATGTTTACACTTAAACGAGTCATATGCTTTTACACCAAAAAGTCTTTCACTTTTTTTTCGGTGCAAAGGTACAAAAAAAAATGCACATATGCAAGATGCTACGACATTTTTCTAAAAAAAAGACAATTCATTAATAAATAATAGAAAGTAAATATTAGTATGTATACTACTACAAAATGTTTTACACAAAAATTATAGGTAAAAATCATCATTAGTCAAATGAGAGATCTGGCTCGAATAAGCGTTGCATTTCATCAAATCTTGCCACAGTATCTGAACCGTACTTCCATAGATGTAAACGAATTTTACTATAAGGTTTTTCTAGTCCTAGTTTTGTTTTAGAATAAAATTTATCGGCATAACAAATCAAGCGCTCTTCAAGTGTACGAGGCGAATAATCTTGTAATGGTATAGGTAAGTCCTCACGTAAAATTTGATCTTCATTAATTCCTGTTCCAGTATGCCTTTCTGCAACAGCAGCATGTTTTTCAAGGCCTTCACTGCGCAATATCTCTGCCCCAAGATAACCGTGTTCAATATACTTATGAGCACCAACACAATGTATACGAGGTGCATCACATAAAGTTACACCGATATCATGCAACATTGCAGCCTCCTCAATAAACACAGGATCTACAAGTCCGTTTTCAACCCAATCGGGATGTTTAGACAAGATAGCTAATGCTCTATTAGCCACCTGACGAGAGTGAGAAATCAATATCGTCTTAAGTTCCTCATTTTCACCGCAATACTTTTTTATAATAGCCAAATAATCTATCATGAAGACATCACATTTTACCTTCCCCAATTAAGTTTATCCTTAAGCGACTGCATAAAAGTCTGCCCCTCAACTCTAACCAGCTTTATTGTGCGCGTAGATCGTTCTATATGCAATTGTATTTCTTGATTCAACACTTGACTACGCCCATCTACACTAACCATATAACTGCCATTTCTGCTTGAAATTTTCAAGTCAATTTTACTATCATCCAACACTACCAATGGCCGGATATTAAGACTATGCGTAGCCACAGGTGACAATATGATAGCATTTACATGCGGATCAAGCAGAGGGCCCCCAACACTAAGATTATATGCAGTTGATCCTGTTGGAGTGGATATAAGTAAACCATCAGCTTTGTAAGCGTGTAGAAATTCGCCATTAAGTGTTACTTCCACCGTAATCATACTGCTCAATCCTGATTTTAGAACAGCAATTTCATTTAAAGCATACGGAGAAACTACTTTTCCACCTTTGGAACTAGACAATTCCAAAACACATCTCTTCTCAATGGTATATTGATTATTTATTAATCGGTCTAAAACAGAATCAACATTTTTCGTCTGTACCTCAGCCAAGTATCCAAGATGACCACAGTTTATACCCAGGATAGGAATATTAAGATGTCCAACCATAGATGCAGTAGTCAAAAATGTTCCATCTCCTCCAACAGAAATAGCAAAATCTATTGTTTCTCCCGTAGCCGCAACATAATCTTCAACAGAGGGTAAATCACGAGAGAACACATCATGTCGCAATTCTGGAGATAGAACTACAGTAATACCACGAAGTTGCAAAAACTCGACAATATGTTTAACCTCTGAGATCGTGTCAGGGCGAAGAGTGTTTCCAATAACAGCAATTACCATACAATAAATTATTTATTTTTAATACCATTAAGAAGTGCAGATGCAAGCATACGCTTCTTACCTGGTAACTGAAGTTCAACAATATCTATATACCCATCTAAACAAGGTACAACAATGTGCCCTTTTATTTCTGGATCATTTACCACTTCCACACGATACACTTTTGCTCCCTTAAGCACTTCTGAAAGACTATGAGTAGCTGGCAAATCATTAATCCATGCTCCAGGATAAGGACTTAAACCTCTCACATGATTATATATACGCTTAGCGTCCCATGAAAAATCAATTGCACAAGTATCTTTAAAAATCTTGGGAGCTAGACGAAGATCAGGCAAATCACACTGTGGAATCGTTTGAATTGCAACACCTTGTTCTTCTGCATATATAATTTTATCTACCGTCTCTGTTACAAGTGTAGCACCCAACTTCATTAATCGATCATGCACTGACCCTACAGTTTCATCTTTACCTATCGAAATTTTTCTCTGTAAAATCAAATTTCCCGTATCAATTTTATGTTGTAGCATAAAAGTTGTAACACCCGTTTCCTGTTCACCATTCATTACCGCCCAGTTAATTGGAGCAGCTCCTCTATATTGTGGAAGGAGAGACGCATGTAGATTAAAGGTTCCTAAACGAGGCATATTCCACACAACCTCAGGAAGCATACGAAAGGCCACAACAACCTGTAGATCAGCTCGATAGCTCATCAACTCCCTTAAAAAGAACTCATCTTTGAGTTTCTCCGGCTGTAAAACTGGCAAATCTTTTGATAAAGCATATTGTTTTACTGCTGAAAACTGTAAATGATGCCCACGACCTGCCGGTTTATCTGGCATTGTAACAACAGCAACTACATTATAACCACCTTCAACTAAAGCACGTAGACTTTCTACGGCAAAGTCAGGTGTTCCCATATAAATAATCCTTAGTGATTGCTTATCCATAATTATCTAAATGTATGTGCAAAACCCACACTTATTACTTCTTTAAATTGTAGTTTTGATTTTTGCTCTGCTACTTCATCAATTGTACCATCATATCGAGGATGCAACATTAACTTGGCAGACATATATCTATTAATAATAAAGTCAACATTAATTTCTAACTCAGTCTCAATCTGCTTATAATTAGTAAAAAAGTAGAATTTAGTATCTAATGCTATTTCTCTTATCGGCTTCCACTTCCATTCCAAACGCAAAGAACTACCTACTTCATGCATTATATTCTTATTCTCCTCTACACCTAAGTCCGCCACATTAATTCTTGTAGGATCGGTCACAAATGCATAAACCATCTTATAGGTAACAGGAGAAAAGTTAAATGATAATCCCTTTAAAATCTTGCAGTCTACACCTATACCCATAGAATAACGCATCGGTGTCAAAAATGTAGCATTTAGCTGATCAGAATTCTTTTTATAATTAGGGAACAAGTTTGTCTTATAATCAGCGAACATCGACACATACCATTTCTTATGGACTTGATAACCAAACTTGGAATATATTTGGAATCGATCGTCCGTTGTATTTAATTTATGAACGGTATCTCCACTTACAGCGCTAACACCGATTCGCCACTCTACAGAATTCTCCCATGAAAAACTTTCTTTTTTATAATTGGCATAAGCTTTGACATTGCCCAACATTGTAAAAGCATTTACAGCACCTTGATACCAATTATCTGTTGCATAGTTTTGCGTTATTTGCAATGATAAATATGCACTTTTCTTCCAGTAAGAATACTTGCCATTGACAGACCGTTTAATATCAAGTTTATCATCTACATTATCATCTACAAATGTTTTATAAATTTTTGTTGAACCTATTTCTAGTTTTTGCATTCTAGTAGGATCACTTATAGAAACATATAAATCAGCATGGTTCGCTGTTATATACTTTAATGCTTTTGTACAAATCGCATAACTAGAATACGGATTTCGGGATATTGTATCACCTAAAGACGGAAAAGTCATAGGAACATACATCAATGGCAAACATAAGGGATGAACTAAGATTGTGGCAGTCGTATCTACCTGTGAAATTGTATCACAGCTAGCTGCTAGCTCTGCAATTTGCGATATAGTGTCATTCTCTATAATTGTATCTGATTTAGTAACAAAATTCCCATCAAATGATACCAACCCCAAAGACATTATATCATCACTTACCTTCTGAGCAACAGAGATAAGTGAGAAACTACATAAAAGTAGAAGTATAACAATGCGCCATTTTATCAAGATTCCAAAGGTTTTTTAAAGGCTCGAAAAATTAAATAAACACCCCAAATAATGAATGGCAACGACAACAATTGACCCATATTCAAGATATAATTTTCCTCAAATGCCTCTTGATCATTCTTTATAAATTCTAACATAAAGCGCGTTAAAAATATAATCTCTAAAAAGACACCCAATAAAAGTCCTTCACGCTTATACGCCTGTTTTTTCCAATATAGATACCATGTAACAACAAATCCCACAATGCAATAAAGCATTTCATATATTTGAGTTGGATGGCAAGGCAAAAGTTGGCCATCTCGAACAAACACGAAGCCCCATGGCAAGTCAGTAGGAGTGCCATAGATCTCCGAGTTCATCAGGTTACCCAAACGAATTAAAGTTGCTGTAACACAGACTCCTACAACCAAACGATCCATAATCCACAACAAGGATGTTCGGAACTTAGGCTCCTTAGAAAAAACTTTTTTATTCAGCAACCAGGCTGCCGTCAACAATCCAAATGCACCTCCGTGACTAGAGAGTCCACCTTCCCAAATCTTAATCAAACGTAATGGATTCTCTATGTAAGGGTTTCGATAGTTAATAGTCCATCCAAATATTTGAACTGGTTCTGTTGATATACCCATATGATGGCAATATGCCGCCATATTTGGAGCGGTTACATTATGCCACTCATAAAACCAACAATGACCTACTCGAGCACCAATAATAAGACCTATAACCATCCACATAAAAAGTTTATCAGTCCATTCGGCAGGGCAATTCTCATTTTTATATAGTTTTACCTGAATACGAAAGGCCAAATATATACCAATAGCCCATAGTAATCCATACCAACGAATTCCACCATCTCCGATATGAATCAATATCGGGTCTACATCCCAGGTTATGAATCCTAACATTATGCTTCTAATTTAGCGTGACATTGTTTATACTTCTTTCCAGACCCACATGGACACAAGTCATTAGGACGAGGTTTCTTTTCAACACGTAAAGGTTCTGTACGTTGTTGTTCACGTGTATCACGATTGGCCGCTGCTGCTTGACCACTTGCTGCAGCTGCACGAGCTACTGCATCTTTTTGTGCACGATAGCGTGAATAATCTTGACGTTGTTGCGCATGTGCTTGACGTACATCCTCTGGATCACGATTAGGTATTTGGCCACGAAGTAGAATAGAAATTGTGCGTCTATTGAAGTTATCAAGCATTTGTCTAAAGATATTAAACGACTCCAATTTATAAATCAAAAGAGGATCTTTTTGCTCATAACTTGCATTTTGAACAGATTGTTTTAAATCATCTAATTGACGAAGATGATCCTTCCACTCATCATCTATCACAAAGAGCACCATACGCTTTTCAAACTCACGTACTATAGCCTTGCACTCTGTCTCATATGCTTCTTTAAGATTTACAGCTACATTATACACTTTCTTACCATCCGTTATCGGTATAAGAATATTTTCGTACATTGCACCTCGCTCCTCATACACTTTCTTAATAACAGGATAAGCAACCTTTTGCAAAGTATCCATACGACGTTTAAAGACCTCCATAGCTGCGTCACCCAATCGCTCTAAAAGAGCACTCTCCTTACTAGATCTAAAAGCATTTTCGTCAAAAGGAACCTCCATTGCAAACACTTGCATCACAGCGAGTTGTAGTCCCTCATAATCAAGAGTTGCACGTGCCTCTTCAATCATCGCATATGCTGTATCATATATCATATTGGTGATATCTACACCTATACGCTCACCCATTAGAGCGTGATGACGCTTAGCATAAATGACATTACGTTGTTGATTCATTACATCATCATACTCAATCAAGCGTTTACGAATTCCAAAGTTATTCTCCTCAACCTTCTTTTGAGCTCGTTCAATAGAACTAGAGATCATAGAATGCTCTATCATATCACCTTCTTGGAAACCCATTTTATCCATCAGACCCGCTAGACGCTCTGATCCAAACATACGCATTAAATCATCTTCCATGCTGACATAGAAGACACTAGAACCAGGATCTCCTTGACGTCCCGCACGACCACGCAACTGACGATCCACACGACGACTCTCATGACGTTCTGTACCAATAATAGCAAGACCTCCAGCCTCTTTAACCTCACTAGTCAGTTTGATATCAGTACCACGACCAGCCATGTTGGTAGCAATAGTAACCACACCAGGACGTCCAGCTTCCGCAACAACCATAGCCTCATGTTGATGCAACTTAGCATTCAGCACATTATGTTTGATTTTTCTTAAGGTCAACATACGTGCTAGCAATTCACTAATTTCTACCGAAGTTGTACCAACCAAGACAGGGCGACCAGCAGCAACTAATCTTACTATCTCTTCGATTACGGCGTTGTATTTTTCTCGTTTAGTACGATAAATACGATCATTCATATCCTCGCGAGCAATAGGTCTATTGGTTGGGATAACTACAACATCTAGCTTATAAATATTCCAAAGCTCTCCCGCCTCTGTTTCCGCAGTACCTGTCATACCCGCAAGTTTATGGTACATGCGGAAATAATTCTGTAACGTAATTGTTGCAAAAGTTTGTGTAGCACCCTCGACTTTGACATTTTCCTTTGCCTCTACCGCTTGATGGAGACCATCAGACCAGCGACGACCATCCATTACACGACCAGTTTGTTCGTCAACGATTTTAACTTGATTGTCGTCTATAATATAATCTACATCCTTTTCAAAAAGCGTGTAAGCTTTCAACAATTGATGTACAGTATGCACACGCTCAGACTTGATGCTATAATTAGCCATCACTTCGTCCTTCTTCTGTTGTTTTTCATCTGCTGACAAATCTAAATTCTCTATCTCTGCCACTTCCAATCCAACATCAGGAAGCACAAAAAACTTAGGATCATCTGTATTGCCAGTTAGCGTATCAATACCTTTATCAGTTAACTCAATTGTTTTATGTTTCTCGTCAATCACAAAATACAACTCATCTGTGGCTATATGCATATTCTTTTCGTTTTCTTGCATATAGAAGGCCTCCGTCTTCTGCAAACGCACCTTTACACCTGGCTCACTTAGATATTTGATAAGCGCCTTACTCTTAGGCATACCTTTGAACGCTCTAAACAAAGCCAACTCACCTGCTTCACGTTCCTTCTCATCTTCGCTAGCCATCTTAGACTTTGCTTCAACCAATAATTTTGTTGTCAAAGTATTCTGAGTACGCACAAGCAATTCTACACGATGCTTGTACTCATCGTACATTTGAACATCGCCCTTTGGTATAGGTCCGCTGATAATCAAAGGAGTACGTGCATCATCAATTAAAACAGAATCGACCTCATCTACGATAGCATAATTATGGCTGCGCTGCACTAGATCCATTGGACTCGTGGCCATATTATCGCGCAAATAGTCAAAACCAAACTCATTATTGGTGCCAAAAGTAATATCCGCAGCATACGCTTTACGACGCTCATCCGAGTTTGGTTTGTGCTTATCAATACAATCCACAGTCAATCCATGGAACATATAAAGAGGGCCCATCCACTCAGAGTCACGCTTTGCCAAATAATCGTTGACTGTTACAACATGGACACCCTCATGAGTTAAAGCATTTAAGAACACTGGCAAAGTAGCAACAAGGGTCTTACCTTCACCTGTCGCCATCTCAGCAATCTTACCCTCGTGCAAAACCACACCACCAATCAGCTGTACATCATAATGCACCATCTCCCATACTACCTCGTTACCACCAGCAGTCCATGAGTTATGATATATAGCCTTATCACCGTCTATTTCCACAAAATCAAAGCGAGTATCCGCAGCAAAATCACGATCCATCTGAGTAGCCACCACCTCAACAGTTTCATTATCAGTAAAACGACGAGCTGTACTCTTGACAATAGCAAACGCTTCAGGAAGAATATCTCTCAAAGTTTTATCATAGATATCTAACACCTCTTTTTCTAGACGATCAATATCATTATACACCTTCTCACGCTGATCTATCTCCAAAGCCTCAATACCGGACTTAAGTTCGGCTATTTTATTCTTATTATCCGCTACTGCATCTTGCAGACGTTGCATTAATGACGCACTGCGAGCACGTAATTCATCGTGGCTCAACGCATCAATTTCAGCATACACAGCTTTTATCTGCTCTACATATGGCATAACAGCCTTCATATCCTTTTGAGACTTGTTGCCAAATAGTTTAGTAATAATATCTATAAAACCCATATCTTTTAGTAAATAATTAACAATTAATAATTAAATTATTATGACATTTTATACCATCGTATAAAATAGCCCGCAAAGTTACAAAAAAAAATGCAATTATGCAAATTTTAACCCAAAGTTTTATAATCGAACATTGAAAGTTGAAGGTTAAAAGTTGAAAGATTGAAGAAAAACAGGGAACACAAATTTGTGTCCCCTGTCTTTTTAGGTATTAATATATACTTATTATTTCACAACAGCTCCTTGAGCATTGTAGTTCACTCCATCAACTTGTATATTGAGATAGCCATTCTCAATTGACTTGCAATTAGCATCTGCAGGAGTTACAACATCCTCCACACCAGAATCTATGGACTCTTCAAATTCAACACGCAAAGCATCAATGCTAACCTCGCCCTTCTCTGAAAGGAAAGAGGTACCACGAACGATCTTGAAGCCCATGAATTGGTAATCCACACCTTCTGGAAGAGAAGACATATCTGCCTCTTGATAGAGCCAACCCGCATAATCAAGGTCGCAAATCTTGGTGTACTGGATATCACCTTCAACAGCCCATTTCGCATATAGAGTATTGAAAGTATAATCACCGAAGATATGCATACCGAATGTAGAGAGACTATTACCCTTGATAGCAGTAACATCATCTACCACATAAACAGCCTCACCATTAGCTTCTGCAAAGGTATAAGTCAACTTATTAGAAGCCAAGCCTTCGAACTTAGAAGCAGTGTTTCTCAATGTTGAAACAGATGTAACGCCTACAGAAGTTTCCTTATCACCCTCGAAATAGAGTGAATCCAAATTATTCAAGATTGGAAGAGCAGAAGTCACTTCGTCACCAGTTCTGAAGGTAACTGTTACTGGATCATTTACAATAACACCATTAACATCTACAACCTCAGCACCTATTACCATCTTGTATTCAGAATTTGGTTTTAAAGTACCTGCCTTCAATTCAAACTTAGCAGATCCATAAGGAGCAGGAGCTGCACCATTGAGTTTTACATTACGAGAAACAGGACTAATATCATTACCAGCTGCGTCATATACCTTGAAGTATTTATTAGATGAATTAGCCAACTTATTATCAAAGATAGCAATGAAAGCTGCATCTACAGGGTTACCTTCTGAACCATCAACAGGATAAGTTTGAATTACTCGCACTGCACCACGGTTTTGAGTACGGAATTTGAAGGTAAATGGCTCTTGCAAGTGGTTATCAAATGTAGCATCTGGGTGGCAAGCGCCAGTACCCAAAGTAACAGTATACTCTGTACCTGGCTCGAAACGTGAAGCTGGTTTGAAACGCATAGTATGAGCATCATCCTCAAAAGTAACAGTACCCTCTACCGCTGGTGTAATAGTAAGAGCAGCAGCTGTTTCCTCTTCATTCATATCCCAGTTAAAAGAGAATGTAAGATTAGTAGAAACAAGAACACTGTCTGTTATCTCTACCTTTGGACTATAGTCAAGTACTACAGGAGGAGTTTCACGTTTCATCTGCAAGCCAAAGTTTGCATAAGAGATTTTATCATTCTCCACTACTAATGTATCTTCTTGTGGATAATAACCATTAGGCATCGCCTTAACTACGTAAGTACCAGGTTTGAGATCCCAAAAGAAATAGCAACCATTATATAATGTATCAGTAGTGTAAGAAGCAAGTTTTTGACCATCTTGCCACAATTCCACTAGACCATTAAGAATAGGACGGTATACGTCTCGAGTATTCTTATTTGGCTTATAGTCAGGGAAAAGTTGTTTTTGATAGACATCATGGATTCTACCACCGATAGCACCATAAGGCAACTCTTTTCCACAGAACCATGTATAGAAAGTCTTAGCAAAATAGAAAGATTCTTGACGTTTGTAATCAATATTCACAAGACGGTAAGTTTCTGGAAGATAGTCATGCATCATACCCTCGGAAATAGTACCAGGTACATCCAACCAACGGAGTACACCATAACCATTGCTCCAGCCCATAATATCGCGAGCAAAAGTCTTGTCACCTGCAATATAAGGAACACGTGTCCAGCAGCTTACCTCATTCATATATTGGTTATCACCCATCAAAGTAGTAATTTTACGACTTGTTTCAGAATGAACAGGCATGTGGCTATAGGTACGATTATCACCTGGAGTAATACCAGAATAGAGTTGAAGAATATAGTTAGATGGATTACCTGCATTAGAGTGAATAGAAAGCATAAAATCCGAATTCCAAGCATCAGCTTCTGCTACAATCGCAGACAAAGAACGGTCATCATCTTCAGTATTAGTAACACGTGAAAGTTTGGTTTGGAAACCAAGTGCACGAAGCATAGTATCCAAGCGAAGACCCTTATCGAGGTTAGATTGACTTTCCCAGAATGTTTGCTCCTTGGTATAACCACCAGCTTCATTTACTTGACCATTAATAAAGATTGGATATAAATACATACCACGGTCATCACCACCGTAACCACCGTGACCTGGATTGATGTAAATCTTATAAGATGCTGCCTCTTGTGTTGCAACGCGTTTGGATTTACGCTCCATATCTGCCAAGAGATTTGCATTAGGTTTTTGTACTAGGCGTGGAAGAGATTTACGAATTGGTTGCTCTGTTAGATTAAGTTGCAACATGCGGATTTCACCTTTCTCATTGCTATAAACAATACGACCAGAAAATGCATCCACATTTGGATAATAACCCATATCTTCGGCTTTGGTCAAAGCAACGCGCTCTACACCATCAACAGAAGCCATCATAATCTCAGAAGATGTAATAAAGTATCCATCATGTTGATCATTCATACCTACCACATAATCATTGCCATACCAAACAGGAGCATTGATATTTCCCAAGTTCACCAGCTCTTTACCAGACAAGTCACAAATAGCTGTACCATGCAAGGTATTAAAGAGAATGTACTTTTTGTTAGGAGATAGTGAAGACCAAATGTAGTTAACATCACCATGAGGTTTGAGAACGATATGCTCGCCGTTACGATAGAGATTGAGATCAAGATTCTCATTATCTACACGAAGTTCAGCATCCACATCAGTTGGTTCAGCTACATAACGAGCATTTTCTGCTGCGAGATAAGTAACTGTTTCCGCATCGGCAAAACGAGGAAAATAACCTTCGCCCAACTTCACATCGCTCAATACGCGAATCTCAGCATTAACGAACAATGCAGCAGAGATTGCAAGAAGAAATAAAAATGTTTTTTTCATATAATATAAATTTAGATATATTTTACTTGGTTACTTGTTGTCCCAAAACATCAAATATTTTATCACCAGTTTGGATGTATAGAGAACCATTCTTAATATACTTCATAGTAGTAGATTGAGACGATGTAATATTATCTACATCAGTAGTTCCTTCTGCAAACACCTCTATAATACCAGGAAGGGTTACATAACATGCGCCATTTGGTGTTCCTGTAGTAGGAATCATCTTTAGAGACAAGAATCGCAATGGATAAATTGCTACATCATCGCCAAAACGCTCTTTCACATCAATCTCAAGAACATTCTCCTCGTTTGCCGCAGTATTTAGGAAAGTGATTTGCTCTGTCGTTGTAGAATTATTAGCACGAATCATCACAATTACTTTTTCAAAGACTGCATTAGTAGTTATAGGTACAAGTATCTTTTCTGGCAATGAGTAAAGAAGTGAATCTTTAGACAACTGCAAGAACTTGTTACGTCCTGAACCATAAGTAAAGTTCAAAGTAACAGGAGCAGAAGCATCCTGAGGAACAGAGAGAGATGGGTTGAATGATGTAGGAGAGCCTGTAACTTCCCATGAAGCAACATCACGGAAATCATCCCAAACCATTTTACTCGCACTAGCAACCTCAACATCTACGATTATTCTATCGTAGAAGGTACCTAGTCGACCTGTAACTGTTGTTCTACCATTTTTCAATCCTACGATTTCACCATTTTCATTGATAGCTGCTATTGTTGGATCTTCTGATGTCCAAGTCAATGCATCCGATAGAATCTCAACGGTATTATTACCTACGGTACCAATCACTTCGACCTTGTATGGATGATAAGAGTCGCACAGAACTGAGTCCAATCGAATTTCAATAGGAGCAGAAGCAATGATACGTACATCTAATTCAGTTGTCACATCACCCCAGGTTGCCACCAACTTACCACCTTTCTCACCAGAAGCCAAGAAACGACCATCTTCTAAAACTTCACCCACTTCAGGATCGCAAGAAAGTTGTACACCTGTTACATTAGGTTCCACTAAAACACCATACTTATTATATCCCAAGAATTGAGGAGCCGCTACACCGTAACGAGGAAGGTAATAGTTAGGCATATATGGAGCAATAGAAACTACAGTATTATCTACTTCTGGCACATGAGCTACAGCAAACATAGCATTAGTAACGGCACGTTCCTTACCATCAGAACCATTATTCATTTGATCAAATGGACGGATATACATACATGAACTTCCGCCACCATCCCAGTTGACAGCATTCCAAGCACCATGATGTTTGAGAATCTCCGCCATTACTTTAGTAGTACAACCAACACTGGCACCACGACCATCTACAACAATCATAAATACGGTATCACGAGTTTGAGAAACACCAAAACCGGTACGAGGGTGCAACTCATTCCAGAAACCAGATTGTGCCACTTTGCCATCATCAAGAATCATAGCCTCATAGTGGTCGCCACCTATCAATTGTGCCACATTAACAAGTTCATCATCGAGACGCATCTCAAACGAGAGTGTTATTTCATCACCAACATTGAGTTTATTCAACTCTTTTTGCATAGAACCATGACCTGAAAGGACCGCATAATCGGCTGCCAAAGGCATTGAACCCACATTTTCCTCCTTTGCAAGCACTTTGGCTTTCATAGTACCGGTTGTTTTCCAAGTTTCGCCTTCTAGCAATTGGATTTTTACCTCGGTACCATACGCATTAGAACCTGTAGTCGTTCCTAGATGATGGTTAAAAAGTACCAACTGATTTTCATCACGGTAATCATTCACATGATGAATGGTGAGAGTTGTATCGTAAGGCATCTCCACCTTCAATGAATAAGTGTGCGTATACGCAGTTACACCTCTACCATCAGCATCAATACCACCATGACGACGACCTCCGCCGGAACCAGCTGGTGTAAGTGCAAACTGACTATTAATAATCGTAGTACCTACAGGTGCTTCATATGCAAAGAAATCGCCATTGACACCACCAAAGTAAATCTCATTATCAGTAGTACTACGCTTAGCCATACTAGATGGAACCTCGCAACCAGTTACCTTACTTTTACCCAACACTTGTTGAACTTGTACATAAGGATCGCGTGTATCTACGGCTAATAGAAAAGCATCCAAACGACTTTTACCATTGTCTGCACGAAGGAGGCGTAGCTCGTAATAAGTAGAACCCGGACCTGCAGGGAACATGGCAAGGGTATCGATGGTATACTCGATACCATTTAAAGATATAGCATAAGAAGATGCTATACATAATAGAGAAACTAAAGAAAGTAAAATTCTTTTCATGATATATAAAATTTGACATTAAATTTCTGCACAACTAATCGGCTTGCAAAGGTAATAAAAATTTTACAAGTGTGCAAATTTTAGTCGAAAGTTTATTATTTATAGATAAAAGATAAAAGAAAAACTGGGAACACGATATTGTGTACCCAGTTTTTTTTGTGTATTTGTATATACCAGTTATTATTTCAATGTAGCACCTTGAATATTGTACTCAGTTCCATCTTTGATGATATACATATGTCCGTTATCAATTCTCTTATTATTTTGCTTATTGATTTCGACATTCTCAACATCTGTAGTAGATGGTTCAAATTGTACACGTATAGCATCAACACTAATATCACCTGATTCAGAGAGGAAAGATGTTCCACGAACCAACTTGAAGCCCATAAATTGGTAATCTACACCTTCAGGGAGAGCAGACATATCAGCCTCTTGATAGAGCCATCCTGCATAATCAAGATCACAAATCTTTGTATACTTAATATCGCCTTCTACCGCCCATTTCGCATAAAGTGTATTGAATGAGTAGTTAGCAAACACATACATACCTAGAGTTGATTGGCTATTACCTTGAATTGCAGCTACATCGTCTGCGACATATACGGCCTCACCATTAGCTTCAGAGAAAGTGTAAGACAACTTATTAGAAGCCAAGCCCTCTAACTTAGAAGTTTTATTAATTAATGTTGAAACAGAAGATGTACCTACAGAATTCTCTTTGTCGCCCTCAAAGAAGAGAGAGTCAAGAGTATTAACCATAGGAACTGATGGTTCAACCTCGTTGCCAGTAGTAAAGGTAATAGTTACTGGATCATTTACAATCACACCATTCACATCTGCTACCTCTGCGCCAATCACCATCTTGTAAGTAGAATTAGCCTTCAATGTACCAGCCTTCAAATCAAAGCGGGCTGAACCATAAGGTTCTGGAGCTGCAGCATTGAGTTTCACATTACGAGCAACTGGACTGATATCATTACCTGATGCATCGTATACCTTGAAGTATTTATTAGCCGAGTTAGCAAGTTTACCATCGAAGATTGAAATAAATGAAGGATTCAAAGGAACATCTACTGCTCCATCTGCTGGATAAGTTTGAACCACTTTCAAATTACCACGCATTTGAGTACGGAACTTGAATGAGAAGGTCTCTTTAAGATGATTATCAAAGTTCACATCTGGATGACAAGCACCGGTTCCCAAGGTAACAGTATACTCTGTACCTGGTTCAAAACGCTTAGTTGGAGTAAAGCGTAGGCGACGACCACCATCCTCAAAAGTAACCTTGCCATCAACAGCAGGAGAAACAGAGAAAGCAGCTGTTGTGCTATCCTCTTGAGCATCCCAGTTGAAATCCAAAGCCACTGTAACAGATACCATCTGACTATCAGTCAACTCTACGTGTGGGCTATAAGAGATTACCTCAAGTGGACTTTGACGTTTTGCAGTCAATGCAAAGTTAGCATATGAAATTTTATCATTCTCAACAACCAATGTTTGCTCTTGAGGATAGTATCCTTCTGGAACAGCCTTAACTACATATGTACCAGGTTTGAGATCCCAGAAGAAATAGCAACCATTATACAATGTATCAGTTGTATAAGAAGCAATCTTTTGATCATTTTGCCACAATTCTACTACACCCTTGAGGATTGGACGGAAGACGTCACGAGTATTCTTATTTGCTTTGTAGTCAGGGAAGATTTGTTTTTGATAATCATCATAAATCTTACCGCCAATAGCACCATTAGGCAATTTAGCATCGCAGAACCATGTGTAGAACGTCTTAGCAAAATAGAAGGCTTCTTGGTACTTATAATCGATATTCATCAAACGATAGGTTTCAGGCAAATAGTCGTGCATCATACCTTCGGAAATAGTACCAGGCACATTCAACCAACGAAGAACACCATAACCATTACTCCATCCCATGATATCACGAGCAAAAGTCTTGTCACCAGCGATCATAGGAACACGAGTCCAGCAACTAATCTCATTGCTATATTGGTTATCACCCATCAAAGTGGTAATTTTACGGCCTGCCTCAGAGTTTGCTGCTGTAGGCATATGACTATAAGTACGATTATCACCCGGAGTCATACCTGAATATAGTTGGAGAATATAATTAGAAGGGTTACCTGCATTAGAGTGGATAGAAAGCATAAAGTCAGAATTGAAAGTATTAGCCTCAACAACAATATCATAGAGATCCATATCACCCTCTGATGTATTGGTAACACGTGACATTTTTGTTTGGAATCCAAGTGATCTTAAAATAGAATCAAGGTGCAAACCTTTATCCAAGTTAGATTGACTCTCCCAGAAACTTTGCTCACGAGTATATCCCTCTTGTACTACTTGATTTACAAAGATAGGATAAAGATACATAAGACGGTCATTAGAATCCCAACCACCATGACCAGGATTAATATAGATCTTGTAATCAGAAGCATTTTTAGTGGCAGCACGTTTAGCATTGCGTTTCATATCTGCCAGAAGATTACCATCCACTTTCTTTACCAAGTTTGGCATAGATTTGCGAATTGGTTGCTCTGTCAAATTGAGTTGAAGCATACGAATATCGCCATTCTCTGTTCCATAAACGATACGACCAGATACAGCATCAACACTTGGGAAGATACCCATGCCTGCAGGATCAGTAAGTTGTTTATATTCTTTACCATCTACAGATGCGATGACGATAGCAGCTGAAAGATTAAAATATCCATCGTGCTCACTATCCATACCTACGACATAATCATTACCATACCACACAGGAGCATTGATTTCACGACCTAGGTTGATAATTTCCTTACCATTCAAATCACAAATCGCTGTACCTTTTTGCGTACGGAATAGGATGCGAGTTTGATCAGGTGACAAAGAAGCGCAAATGTAGTTCACGTCACCATGAGGTTTCAATACAACTTTCTTGCCATTACGATAGAGATTGAGATCAAGATTCTCATTGTCTACAGATAATTGAGCGTTAAGATCTACTGGAGTAGCAACATATTGTGCATTTTCAGCTGCAAGATAAGTAACTGTTTCTGCATCGGCAAAGCGAGGAAAATAACCTTCACCTAACTTAACATCGCTCAATACGCGAATCTCTGCATTAACGAACAATGCAGCTGAGATTGCTAAAAGAGATAAAAATGTTTTTTTCATAATATTTATTTTTTAATAATTATCATTTGGTTACTTGTTGACCAAGGACATCATATGTTTTATCACTAGTTTGAATGTATAAAGAACCATTCTTAATATACTTCAAAGTAGTAGATTGAGACGATGTAATATTATCTACATCAGTAGTTCCTTCAGCAAATACCTCGATAACACCAGGAAGGGTTACATAACATGCGCCATTTGGTGTTCCAGTAGTAGGAATCATCTTAACTGACAAGAATTGCAATGGATAGATAGCTGCATCATCGCCAAAGCGCTCTTTCACATCTATTTCAAGAACATGTTCCTCATTTGCAGCAACATTTAAGAAAGTGATTTGCTCTGTGGTTGTAGAGTTGTTAGCACGAATCATCACAATTACCTTTTCAAATACTGCATTAGAAGTCATTGGCACAAGCACTTTCTCTGGTAATGAGTAAAGAAGTGAATCTTTAGACAACTGCAAGAACTTGTTACGTCCTGAGCCATAAGTAAAGTTCAATGTAACAGGAGCAGAAGCATCTTGCGGAACAGAGAGAGATGGATTGAATGATGTAGGAGAGCCTGTAACTTCCCATGAAGCAGCATTGCGGAAGTCGTCCCATACAATTTGATTAGCTTCAGCAACCTCTACATCAACTATGATACTATCAGAGAATTCGCCAAGTGTACCAACAACGACTACTCGGCCATTCTTAACGCCTGTAACTTCACCTTTTTCATTCACAGTTGCAATAGAAGGATCTAAAGACTCCCACTCTAAAGCATCTGCCAATACTTCAACTGTATTGTTTCCAACAGTACCTAAAACTTCAACTTTATATGGGTGCAATGCATCGCAAAGAACAGAGTCTAGACGAATAGAAATAGGTGCAGAAGTAACGATTCGTACATCAAGATCAGTTGTCACACTTCCCCATGTAGCAGTCAATTTACCACCATTCTCTCCTGATGCCAAGAAACGACCATCAGGAAGGATTTCACCTACTTGAGGATCGCATGAGAGTTGCACGCCTGTCACATTGGTTTCTACGAGAACACCATACTTGTTATATCCTAAGAACTGAGGAGCCGCCACACCGTAACGAGGAAGATAATAGTTAGGCATATAAGGTGCAATAGCAACTATATTATTATCCGTTTCAGGCACTTGTGCTACAGCAAACATACCATTGCCGCAGGCACGTTCTTGACCATCCGAACCATTATTCATAGGACCAAGAGGACGGACGTACACACATGAACTGCCGCCGCCATCCCAGTTAACAGCATTGTATGCTCCATAGTGTTGGAGAATCTCTGCTAATACCTTGGTGGTACATCCAGTACTTACACCACGGCCATCTACCACCAACATGAATACTGTATCACGAGTATATGATGCACCAAAACCTGTACGTGGGTGTAACTCATTCCAGAAACCATCTTGAGCCACCTTACCATTTACTAGGATTTGAGTATAGTTGTCACTACCTATTGCTTGTGCAATATTTACTAATTCATCATCAAATTTGATTTCAAAATCAAGAGTAATCTCATCACCAACTTTAAGTTTAAGGAGTTCAGTCGCCATCGTACCATGGCCAGAAAGTACTGCATGGTCTTTATCGAGAGGCATTGATCCTACTTGATCTTCTACCTTAGTTACTTTGGCTCTCATAATACCAGAGGTCTGCCATTTCTCGCCATCCATGAGTTGGATTTGCACCTCAGTACCATAAGCATTGGTAGCAGTAGTTGTACCATTGTGGATATTATAAAGAACCAATTCGTTGTCTTTACGTAAATAGTTGGCATGTTTGATTTCAAGAGTAGTATCAGCAAGAACAAGATTCATTGAAATAGAATGCTTGTTAGCGGTGATGCCTTTGCCATCTGCATCTATAGCACCTAAGCGTCGCTTGGTACGATTAGCAATAGGTGTATGAGCGTATTCGTTATTTACAATAGTTGTACTAACAGGTAAGCCTACCTCATGATACGCAGATGTAGATTGATCATCTTGGGTTGTAAAGAAGTCACCATTAGCTCCTGCAAAGAAGATTTTGTTCTCTGTAGTGCTACGAGTTGCCATTTTAGATGGAGTTTCTGTACCTGTAATTTTACCAGTACCTAACACTTGCTCAACTTTCACATAAGGATCGCGAGTGTCTACTGCTAGAAGGAAGGCATCTAGACGGCCTTTTCCATTATCCGCACGGAGGAGGCGTAGTTCATAGTACGTTGTACCAGGACCGGCAGGGAACATAGATAGAGTATCGATGGTATACTCTACTCCATTAAGTGATATAGCATAAGATGATGCTATACACAAAAGACTTAAAATACTAAGTAAAAATCTCTTCATGGTGTATAAATTTTGTGGTTAAATTCGTGTGTTATAAATTTAGCGCACAAAGGTAATAAAAATAT
>JAFZEQ010000066.1 GCA_017560605.1 Paludibacteraceae bacterium | reverse complement strand
GTGATATTTTTAGGGGGCATCAATCGACGCCCCCTAAATGTTCCTGAAATAATTCTCATTATTTTCTTTTCCTATAAACTATAGGCGCTTGCGCCGTCCTGTAGCTCGCTTTGCGAGCGTCCTCTAAACTGTAGGCGAAGCCGTCCTATAACCTAAATTACTCCCAGTTACCAGCGTTGTTGTTAGGAGCCTCAACAGAACCTACTTTCAAACCTGTGTAGTGTTCGAGCTTTTTCTCTTTGTCCACAAGGTTTGCAAGCTCTTGCTCATCAAGGTCGTGCAAGTATGTTTTGAATGGTGCACGAATCTCAAAGATAGGTACTCTAATACCTTGAGATGTCTTGTACTCATTATTGGTCTCAACCTCAAAACGAAGACCGTTAGAGTATGGAATATAGGTGAGATCTTTAATGTTCTCTTTTGTATATTGACCTTTGTACAATGCTGTGATCATATCAGTCATAACGGTATCACGACGGAAACCTTGCAAACCGTTAGCCTTAACCTCTGCATCGTTAGCCCAAATGTAGTTGTAGATTTGTACCAAGCTATCAGGACCTTGGAAACGCATTTTGCTTTGAGCTTTAGAACGAGCACGTTTCAAGATTTTACCAACCTTCTCCTCAGTCAAACCTTTCTCCAATTGCTTCTCGTTCAATGATCCCTCTTTGAAAACTGCTTTTTTAGGAGCAACTTTGAGGTAATCAACAAGTGAGTCAAGGTCTGCTGTAAAGTGACCTTTTGCTAAACGGAATTCCTCTTGCGCAGCACGCAAGTTGATAAGGTGGTTGATGACTTTAGCTTCACGTTCAGTACGAGTACTTTCAAACTCGATAGGAGTAACAACGCTATTGTAGCAGATGTAGCCCATAAAACCAGCTGCAACAAGCAACAAGAGGGTAAGGATAATTTTAATAGCTTTCATATTGATTTTTTTATTTATTTACATAGTAAACGCTAAATTTGCTGCAAAATTACAAATTCTTTTTCATATGTGCAAATTTTTTTGTAACTTTGCAGCCGAAAAAAGCAATTTTTATTTCAATGGCAGCTGAAGATAGTAATAAAGTATTGTATAATATTCTCATTGAGCGTTTAGATTTGCTCCGAACAATGGATAAGGATGGTGATTCTGATCGTCGTCGCCATGTGGCTCGCGAGACTGCTTTGTTGCATGCTCCATTGGCACACCGTCTTGGCTTGTATGCTATTAAGACCGAGATGGAGGACTTAGCACTTAAGTTTACTGATTACAAGCAATACAAGTATATCGCGCATGCTCTCAATGAGAAAAAAGCGCAGCGCGATGCCTATATCGCATCTTTTATTACACCTCTCGAGCAGAAACTGCTGGAGAATGGTTTTAAGTTCACCATCAAAGGACGTCCTAAATCCATACACAGTATATACAAAAAGATGCAAGCTCAAAAGTGCGATGTCGATCGTATCTACGACCTATTTGCTATTCGCATCATACTAGACTCTGAACCAGAGCGCGAGAAGATGGATTGTTGGCAAGTATATTCCATTATTACGGATATGTATAAACCTAACCCAAAGCGCCTGCGCGATTGGTTGAGCGTACCCAAGGATAATGGATACGAAAGCTTGCATACTACTGTTTTAGGTCCAGAAGGTAAATGGGTTGAGGTGCAGATTCGCACCCGTCGTATGGACGAGGTGGCTGAAAAAGGTGTTGCTGCCCACTGGGCATACAAGGGCGTTGATGGCAATAAACTCAATACTGACAATCAGAGTGTTTATGTCTTTACTCCTACGGGCGACCTCAAACGCCTAGCAGCAGGTTCTACTATATTGGATTTTGCCTTCTCGATACATAGCGATGTAGGCTGCAAATGTGTGGGAGGTAGAATTCGCAACCAGAATGTCAGCATACGCCAGAAGTTGCAAAATGGTGATCAGGTCGAGATTATGACTGCACCTAACCAACGCCCTACTGCTGACTGGCTAAATGTGGTGGTTACAAGCCGAGCAAAAAACAAGATTCGGCAAGCTCTCAAGGAGGTTGAATACCGCAATGCTGCCGAGGGTAGAGAGATGCTAGAACGCCGTTTCAAGAACTGGAAAATTGATTTCACCGAAGGTGAGATATCAAAACTAGCTACCAAATTAGGCTACAAGGCTGTTAGCGACTTGTATCAGTCTATCTCTTCGGGTAAAGAGGATTTATTGCGTATCAAGGAGCTCTTCTTGATGCTCGACGAGCCTAGTCAAGAGTTGCGCGAACATACACCTTATGTACCTAAATCGCCACAAGAGGCACTTGCACTGGAAGTCGATATCAATGTCAAGAGTGTAGAGTACAACCTAGCTACTTGTTGTAATCCGCAACCTGGCGATCCAATATTTGCATTTATCAGTATTACCAAAGGTATACGCATACACCGTTTTGATTGTCCTAACGCAGAGAATATGCGCGAACGTTATCCATATCGTTTGTTGCCAGCTAGATGGGCAAAAAAGAAAGAGTAATACTCATAACTCATAACTCATAACTCATAACTCATAACTTGAACAACTATCCATCCATATTACTAGCTGATGCAGTGGAACAAATGGCTTCTTTGCCAGGCATTGGTCGTAAAACGGCTTTGCGACTAGTCTTGCATCTCTTGCGTCAAAGCGAGAAGGATGTTGAGGCATTTTCTGGCGCATTGCTACGCCTCAAACAAGAGGTTAAGTACTGCAAACAGTGCCATACTATTTCGGATCAAGATATTTGTCCTATATGTCAGTCCCACTCGCGTGATAAACAGACGCTATGCGTGGTGGAGAATGTGCAAGATGTGATGTCTATCGAGAATACAGGGCAATATCGAGGCCTATATCATGTACTAGGTGGTGTTATCTCGCCTATGGATGGAGTAGGGCCTGCACAGTTGGAGATTGACTCTCTGGTGGCTAGAATCGAACTAGAGGGTATCAAGGAGGTCATACTAGCACTGCCTACCACCATGGAAGGCGATACGACCAATTTTTATATCTACAAAAGGTTGCAAAACCTATCCAATAGCCAATCGCCCATTGCCGATACTCCTCCACTCAAAATCTCCCAAATCGCCCGTGGCGTAGCTATAGGTAACGAGATCGAATATACCGATGAAATTACTCTGGGTAGATCAATTGTAAACCGTATAGAATTTAAAATATAATGGAACAAAAAGTTATTCGTACACTCAATCTGTACTATTATGGCATTATGGTGCTGACGTTATTGTCAGGTACATTGGCTTATTTTGCGATTATGAAAGACTATGTGCAGCCTATCACACCGCTCTCTACTCTAGGCCAAGTCTTGCAGTATC
>JAFZEQ010000065.1 GCA_017560605.1 Paludibacteraceae bacterium | reverse complement strand
TTTTCCTGCGGGTTATGACTATATCGATGAGGAAGTGCTAGTGGCAGTAGATGACCTATTCTCTACGGGTAACTACACCACACAATTGCATTTCTATAGCTATGAGAAGGATAGCAAAGAGCAATTGGCTATCGATGAGTATGTGACCATCAAGGTCAATGTGAAGCTACCAACCGGTGTGGAGAACCTCGAGGATGGCCAGCAATGCGATGTGACCAAGCAGCTGCGCAACGGACAGTTGGTTATTCGTCGCAACGGAGTGGAGTATAATACTCTGGGTGGCGTAGTACGATGAAATCGTGACTTTTTGTCGAATTGAACGAAAAGATGCAGCCTGTTATGTTGAATATAATAATAAACTTTTAAATATCTCTAGATTATGAAAACCCTTTTCTCTTCTCTGTATCGACGATTATTGTTCGTCGTGTGTTTCGTGTTAGCTTCTACTGGTTTTTCTTTTGCTCAAACCTCTGCGTCGTCTATACCTGTTGAGCGTGAAGATTTGATGAAATTAGCCGAATCCATCAGTCGTTTGTCTAAACTAGGAGAAGCGATTTCTGGAGATGATATAGCTCGACAACTCTCTGATACTATACAAACTATCTACGAGAGTATGCGCAACGAGCCTAATATCAATAAACTTTATGCTCAAACCTATCTTATACAGGCTTACGCAGCTGTTGGCTTGAATTATTTCCCTAGTTTAGTCATGTTGCATGTTGACTCAACCAATCTGTTGCCAGCTGCTAATTACACCATTAATTTCATCTATTCGGTATATGATCAATTGGAGGAAACTAATTTTTCTGACCACGATGCATTGTGGGATCTAGCGTTGTTGTCAGATGTATATATGTCGATGTTTGCTGAGTTTACAGCAAAGTTCTATGGTGTAAATATTCCTACTATGACAGCATGGAGACTTTATCAACAAATATATACGGAATTGAATGAATGTGCTGAGCTATCTTCTCCTGAAGCTAGGCTTCAACACGCTTTGGCTGCTGAGGGAGTATTGTTTTTCCATGCCTATATACCATTGTCAGTGCTCTATTCTGCAGATCCTGTAGACTATAGAGAATTATTGATGTCATCTGCAGGATGTTTTGATACCGGACTTAACTTCTACAATGTTCAGTGCTCTGAGGGTAAACCTATGGCTCCAATGGCCAAAGACGAGTTTGCCAAATATCTGCACGAGTCTATGCAATATCATACGCTACTAGTTGACCAACTTCACACCATTTGGACTGCTTTTAGCAAAGAAAATCCATCTATGCTATTGTTAGTCATGGGTAATTCAGAACAGAAGCCAGCTCCGTAATCTCGCCAACGACCATAGTTCGATGAAATCGAGATAAATTATTATTTATTATTCCCCAAAATAATTTCTCATTTTTCTTGCGTATGCCAATTAGTTTTGTACTTCGAGGACACCCTACCCTCGAAGCTATGTTCGCATAATGCAGCCCATACTCCAGATCGCTCGAAATTATTTTCAAAAATCGGTTGGCACCTTATCATCCGATATTTAGCACCTCACTTTCAAGCGAGCTTGAGTGAGTGCCAAACATCGGATGAGATAGATAAATCTATCTATTTTGAAAATAAATTTCTCACTTTTCTTGCGTATATAAAATTTATTTTATAATTTTGCAGCCGAATTTAGACACCATTCAATGAACAACGGTGGAGGGGAGGAGAAATTCCCCGAGGACACTCTTTGAATGTTGGGTAGAAAAAGGAGATTGCATGAGCATTCAGAGAGGCACAAGTTAAGGCTTGCGCTTCTTTTTGTTGTATGCAGTAGAGTAAGGATATTTTTGAAAATTTGCTGGCTTGATTTCCCATGAGTACCCACTATGTGATTAGTATGTGATTACTATGTGATTACTATGTGATTCCCATAGGATCCAGCACAGGATAAGCAGATGATGGTTAAGGGAGAGTTAAGGTTTCGTTGCCTCTACACCATATACCAATTTTGAAACATTGAAACTTTGAAACTTTGAAACCAGCGACTTGTCGCCTGAAACTTTGAAACAAATTTAAAAACATAAAACAATATGAAACATTTAAAACTATTTTTCGCGTTATTCGCGATGCTCGCCCTCGGCGTAACAAATGCCTGGGCGGAGACAATCTTTAGCGATGAATTCGCAAATGTAGGTACAACTGCAAGTGCTACTGTTTCTAGTAGAACAGGTTGGAGTGGTTTTACGAAATGTTACGGCCAATACAATTCTGGTCTTCGCTTGGGAACAGGATCTGCAACAGGTTCTATTACCAAAACAGCAATGACTAACATTGAAGGTACTACAACATTGACTGTTACATTCTATCTTGCTAAGTACAATAACGATACTGGCAAAATGAATATTACAGTTTCAGGCGGCGGTACAGCATCTACTACTACATTTACTCCCGCAGGAAATGCAGGTGTAACTTCAACTACATCTAAAGCAACATGGACAGACACATATAAATGCACATTTACTATTGAAAATGCTACAAGTGCAACAACAATTAAATTTGCAACATCCTCAAAGCGTTTGATTCTAGGTCCTGTTACAATCTCAACTCCAGACGCAGACCCAGATGAGCCTGAAACTCCAGTCGCTTCTTTGACCGTACATCCTACCACTATTGACTTTGGTACTGTTTATGAAGGTGCAACTGTTGCAGATAAAACCGTTGCTGTAAACTTCGCAAACTTGACTGGTGCTGTAACCTACAGTGGTTTATCTACTCCTTTCTCTGCAACTGGCGCTATTGCTGCAACTGGTGACAAAATCACCATCTCAGCAGACGCTTCTACTATCGGCGCGTACTCACAAACTCTTACTGTTGCTTCTACTGCAGATAGCAAAACTGCAGAAGTAACTGTAACAATGAATGTAGTAGAGAAACCTGCTCCAACAGGAACCTTTACTCTCCATACTGGTGATTTGATTGAGGGTGATTACGTGATTGTTTCAACCAATGCTTTGAAAGCAGAAGTTAACTCTGACCGTTTGGCTTCTTTGCCTGTAACTATTTCAAATGACGAAATCGTAGATCCTGATGCTACAACAATTTGGCATATTGCAAAATCAGGTGAATATTGGACATTGTACAATGCAAATAAAGCTAAATACGCTGCCAGTACAGGTGCAAAGAATAAAGCAGCGTTGCTAGACGATGGATCTGATGACAAAGCACTATGGTCTGCTTCAGGAACTAGTACATATGAATTTGTAAACAAGAAAAATACTGCAGCTGCAGTTAATGCAAATCTTCGTTACAATAGTCAAAATGCAGAAAATAGTCGCTGGGCTTGCTATAGCACAAGTACTGGTGCTGCACTTTCGCTCTACCGCAAGGCAGGTACTAAATACAATGTAAACATTAGTGCTACTACCAATGGTACGGTAACTGCTTCTCCTACTTCTGCTGAGGCAGGTACAACTATCGCGTTGACTATAACTCCAGATGCAGGTTATGTTCTTGACGCTCTTACCGTAACTGACGCAAGCAGCAATACTGTAACTGTAACAAACAATGAATTTACAATGCCTGCAAGTGATGTAACTGTTACTGCAACTTTCAAACTTAACGAGAAACCTGCAGCAACTCTTACTTTGAGCAAGAATGACGTTGCAGAAACCTTCCCTGGCTCATGGAAACAAGACGATGTTGTGACATTGCCATCTATTACAAGTGACTGCGTAAAAGAGTTTGTGGGTTGGAGTGCTAATCCTACTTGCAATGTGGCACCAGAATATGCTGCTGGCGATTCATACACCCTCACAGCTACTGCTCAAACTCTCTATGCTGTGTATGCAACAGCAGGTGCAGGCGAAACATTGACCATTACTCCAAGTGCAGTATCTGGCAGCGCAGATCCTTACACATTCACAATTGATGCAGCAGGTTATTCTTTGACTGCTAAAAAGAATGGTGGTTCTACAGCTCCTACTTATACTTCTAATGAGGTTCGAGTATATGCAAAAGGTACTGTCACTTTGACTGCTCCAAAAGCAATGGGTACAATTGTATTTAATATTAGTACAAATGGTAAAAAGCGTTTGGCGCCAATTACCGCTTCTGTAGGTACTATTGCAACTCAAGCAAGTGGTG